>RFYV01000009.1 GCA_009921265.1 Betaproteobacteria bacterium
CCGAAGCGATTCTCAAAAAAACCATTCAAGACCCATTGGTGCGCGTTTCTTCCATCGGTAAAGCGGGTGAAAACAAAGTTCTCTATGCATCAGTCGTGAATGATTTGCACCGAGCAGCTGGACGCTCAGGCGTCGGCGCTGTGATGGGCAGTAAAAACCTCAAAGCCATTGCTGTAAGAGGCACATTGGGCGTTGGCAATATTCGCGACCCCAAAGCGTTCATGAAAGTCACCGCTGAGAAGAAAAAAATATTGGCTGATAACGCAGTTACCGGTCAAGGCTTGCCCACATACGGCACGCAAGTTTTGATGAACGTGATTAATGAAGTGGGCGCATTACCCACTCGCAATCATCGCGACGTTCAATTTGAAGGGGCAAAAGATATTTCTGCTGAAGCCATGGCCACACCGCGTGCATCAGATGGTAAAAAACATTTGGTCACCAATCAAGCGTGTTTTGGTTGCACGATTGCATGCGGTCGCATCAGCAAGATGGATGAAAAACATTTCACGGTTCAAAACAAACCTCAGTATTGGGGTGCTTCTGGCGGCTTGGAATACGAAGCTGCTTGGGCTTTGGGCGCTGCCAATGGCGTTAATGATTTAGAAGCCTTGCAATACGCCAATTTGCTTTGTAATGAAGAAGGCATCGACCCCATTAGCTTTGGTGCAACAGTGGGTGCGGTGATGGAGCTATATGAAATGGGCGTCATCACCAAAGAACAATTGGGCATTGATGCCCAATTTGGTTCTGCACAAGCGCTTGCGTTTTTTGCAGAAGAAACAGTCAATGGTCGCGGCTTTGGTGTTGAGATCGGGCAAGGATCCAAACGACTCACAGCAAAATATGGTCATCCCGATTTGAGTATGAGCGTCAAGGGTCAAGAATTTCCTGCCTATGATGGTCGTAGCATTCAAGGTATTGGTTTGGCATACGCCACATCCAATCGCGGTGCTTGCCATTTACGCGGTTATACCATTGCGTCTGAAATTTTGGGTATACCTGTTAAAACAGATCCACTTGAGCACGAAGGTAAACCTGAATTGGTTAAAGCCTTTCAAGATGCAACCGCCGCTTACGATTCATCGGGCTTGTGCATCTTCACAACGTTTGCATGGGGTCTTGCTGATTTGGCACCTCAAATGCAAGCAGCCTGTGATGAAGGCTACACCACCGAGGAACTCGAAAAAATTGGCGAGCGTATTTGGAACATGGAGCGCGAATTCAATAACGCAGCAGGCTTCACATCCAAAGATGACAGCTTGCCCAAGCGCTTGCTCACCGAAGCGGCCAAAACAGGTCCTGCCAAAGGCAAGGTCAGCATGTTGCCCCAAATGTTGCCCAAGTACTATGAAGTGCGTGGGTGGGATAAAGAAGGCAAGCCCACAGCTGCCACCAAAAAACGTCTCGGCATATAAGGTAATTCATCATGGCCCATCACGTCATTCTTGGCGCTGGTCCAGCGGGCGTGATTGCGGCTGAGACGATTCGCAAACACGAACCCATGGCCACCATCACCATCGTTGGTGATGAGTCTGAACAGCCCTATTCTCGAATGGCGATTCCCTATTTCATAATGGGTAACGTCAAAGAAGATGGTACTCATTTGCGCAAATCTAAAACGCATTTCAAAGATTTAAAAATCGATTTGATTCATGCGCGTGCGCAATCGATTGATACCAAGAGTAAGCAAGTCAAATTAGACAACGGACAATCTATTGCTTTTGATCGATTGCTAATTGCTACGGGCTCGCGACCCAATCGATTGCCCATACCAGGTGCAGATGGACCGCAAGTTCATCCGTGTTGGACGCTTGAAGATGCGCGCAACATTATGAAAATGGCCAAAGCGAGCTCGCGTGTTTTACAAATGGGTGCAGGCTTTATTGGTTGCATCATCATGGAATCATTGGCCGCTCGTGGTGTTCAACTCACCGTGGTTGAAATGGGCGACCGAATGGTGCCTCGCATGATGGGTCCTGTCGCTGGCGATATGATTCGTCGCTGGTGTGAGTCCAAAGGCGTTCAAGTGTTTACAGGTGTAAAGGTTGAAGCAATCACGCCTAAGAATGGCGCACCCCAAGAAGTGAGTGTGCGTTTATCCAATGGCAAAGAGATTGCCGCTGATTTGGTGATCAGTGCAACAGGTGTTAAGCCTTGTATTGACTTCATCAAGGGAAGTGGAATTGATTGCGCAGAAGGCGTTTTAACCGATGTGCATTTGCAAACCAATGTCGAAGGCATCTACGCAGCAGGTGATTGTGCGCAAGCCTTTGATCAACCCTCTGGCACAACCATCGTGAGCGCGATACAACCCAACGCTGCAGATCAAGCACGTGTTGCTGCGCTCAATATGGTGAGCAAAAAAACAGTTCTTAAGGGCGTGACTCAAATCAATGTATTGGATACATTGGGTTTGATCTCAACCAGTTTTGGCCAATGGCAAGGTGTTTCAGGTGGTGATGACGTGTCTTTGACTGAAAACCATCGTCATCTGCATTTGCAATTCAAAGACGACGTACTTGTGGGTTGCAATAGCGTTGGATGGACCGATCATGTGGGCGTGATGCGAGGCTTGGTTGAGGGAAAAATTCACTTGGGCCATTGGAAAGATGAGCTCAAAAAAGATCCGACTCAACTCATGTCTGCGTATTTGGCATCGGCTCAAAGTCAAGGTCAATGGAGTGGCGCAGGAGATTCGCGTCGCCGTTGATTTGCCTTTGAATGAAAATCACTCTCAAACTTTATGCGATGTTGACGGATTATTTGCCTCCGCAACATCGCCACAGTAATATCATTGATTTAGAAGTCGCCGATCATTCAACGATTGCCAACATCATTGAACCTTATGGATTGCCTGAAAAATTAGTTCATTTGGTTTTGGTCAATGGTCGATACGTCGAACCTCACTTGCGAATGAGCACCACTTTGGTTGACGGTGATGTGTTGGCAATTTGGCCACCGATTGCTGGCGGCTAATCACAAACGTTTGTGCAGTCTCACTATCCAATATTTTTTAAGCGTGAAATGGGTTGTACGGTTGATGAATGGCTGGGATGGTTGCCGCAAGCCATCGGCGAACATACAAAGCGTCAGAATGATTCATCGGTGATGATTCAAATTGCAACAGGGACTTTAAAAATCGATTGGCAAGTTTTGTCTCCTCGCATCATTGGATTGGCACGCATTCCGCGTTTGCAAGTCAGCTTTGAATTTAAAGATTTAGACGACGATCAACGTTTTTTATTTATGAAACGATTTGATTTGTATATGCACAGAGGTGGCGGATAACTCAGTTACTTGTACCCAAAACCAAAGAGGCACCCTTTTCTGCAACCATGATGGTGGCTGCATTGGTATTGGCAGAAACCACCTTTGGCATCACAGAGGCATCAATCACACGCAGACCCCTTACGCCATTGACTTGAAGTTCTGGAGACACCACAGCGCGCGAATCAGAGCCCATTCGACACGTACTGGTCGGGTGAAAAACGGTGCTTCCAAAACCGCGGGCAAATTGTTCCAAACTTTGGTTGCCAGGCAATTTCTCTTCAACCCACCGATTGGCAAAGCTGGGTTGTTGATAAATGGAGCGACACATCTCCAAACCTTCGACTAAGGTTTTGATATCACGAGTCTCGGTGAGATAGTTGGTGACGATTTGCGGTGCAAGCTTGGGATCTTTGGATGTAATCGCCAATGTTCCTGTTGACTCAGGGCGACATTGGCAGACCGACACAGTAAATCCAGCGTACTCATGAAGAGGCTCGCCTGGCTTATCAACAGACAAAGGCATCACATTGAATTGAATATCAGCACGATCATTGGTGGCAAGTGATGTTTTTGCAAAACCACCAACCTGACCCGCCCCAACTGTTAAGGGGCCACGCGCATCAAAGAGCCACTGCATTCCCATTTTGGCTAAGGACAATGGATTTCTAATTTGATTGTTGAGTGATGTTTTTTCTTTGAGACGAACAATGGTTCTTGCTTGGTAGTGATCTTGCAAATTTCGTCCTACATCGGGCGCATCATGCACCACATCGATACCCAATGAACGCAAGTGATCGGCGGGGCCAATACCAGAGAGTTGTAAAAGCTGAGGGCTTTGCAAACTGCCTGCGCTTAATATCACTTCGTGTGACGCATGGAATTTTTTTAATTGACCATCGACAAGACATTCAATGCCAACAGCCCTGCCTTTCTCAATCAAAACGCGTGAGACCAATGCGCCCGTTACTACTCTTAAATTTGGTCTGCTCAGTACGGGGCGTAAAAAAGCAACCGACGTACTAGAGCGCCAACGTCCTTTGATTGACAATTGGTAGCTACCCACACCGTAATCGGTTTGTGCATTGAAATCTGGATTAAAAGGCAATCCGTATTCTTGCGCAGCCTCTAACCAAGCCGCGCAGTGTGGATCGTCGTTGCGAAGTTTGGAGACGCCTAATTCGCCATCCACACCGTGATAGGTACTTGTAGGCCCATCAAAACATTCAGATTTTTTAAAAAATGGCAATACATCTTTGAAGGACCAACCCTTAGCGCCTAACTGTTCCCAATCATCATAATCAGCGTGTTGACCGCGAATATAAAGCAGACCATTGATCGAACTCGATCCACCCAAAATGCGACCGCGTGGCCACACAATTTTTCGATCGAGTGTTTCGGGTTGTGCTTGCGTTTTAAATTGTCTTGCAAAACGATCGTCAAAAATAGTTCGAAAGTAACCCACAGGTAATCGAACCCAAAAATGACGATCGCTTTTGCCAGCCTCTACCAACAACACGCGATGACCTGCTTGGCTAATTCTGTTAGCCAGCAGGCACCCGGCCGAGCCTGCGCCAACAATGATGTAATCCCATTCAGTTTGTGACAATAATCAACCTTTCACAACATCCATATAGATGGACATATCAAAATATTTGCTGGCTGGAACTGGGTTTTGAATGCCGCCACTGCGCACATAAAAATCAGTGACTTGTTGTAACCAATTGATAGCTGTTCCGTCTTGATAGAGTTTTTTCCATTCTGCAGCCGTGTGGTATTTGGATGCTTTGAATTGCTCTTGCAAGTCCGAGAGTGGCACTTGATCATAATTTTTGGCTTGAATAATCGGCAACAGCATGCTTGAGTTTTTAATCAAGTCATCATTGGCTGCAGCCCAACCTTGAACCACCTTGGCGCATGTGGCGCGATTTTTTTCGAAATAATCAGCGCGTGTCGCCCATCCACCTACGATTGCAGATTTTGGAAAATAGGCAGAAGCATCGACCAACATCTTTGCAGATGGAACGCGTTGTTTGACCAACACATTGAATGGCACCCATAAGGCAACCACGGGGACTGCACCCGAAATAAAAGAAGTCACTGCTGCGGCCATGCCTTGATTGACCAATTCGACGTCTTTGGTTGGATCAATGCCATTGGCTCTAAGCGCCGCATCTAAAAACACGTGCGCTGTGGTACCAACGGTTGTAGCAATTTTTTTACCTTTTAAATCGGCCCAAGTTTTGACGCCCTGATCTTCACGAACCCACAGTTGAGCGGTTGCAAATTCAATGTTGTTGATTAAAAAAGCTTTGCCTTGACCGCGAGCAGGGAAATTAGAAATCACCGCACCCGTTGACAGCATATCCAAACTGCCGCCAATCATGGCATTGAACAATTCAAGACCTGTATTGAACTTAATGGGTTCAAACTCCACGCCCACTTGATCCCAATGACCGCGATGAACGCCTGTCCAGAGTTGACCCGTCACAGCCAAAGTGTCGACGTAGCCCATTTTGATTTTGGTGCGTTGTTGAGCCAATGCAGGTGCAGCACAAAGACTTGAAAGACCAGCGCTGGCTGTTCCAATTACCAACTGGCGACGACTGATTTGAAAAGGTTTTTTCATGGGGATCTCCTTGGTTAATTTATGAGTGAGTCGGGGCGCTTAACATTTGTTGTGCTTCGTATTCGGCCATCACCAGTTCACGCAAACGCGCTTTGAGCGATATAAAGCGACTGTCGTCATGCAAGCTTTCTGATCGTGGATAGCCAAATGGAACTTCGATGATTTCTTTGATGCGCGAAGGCCTTGCAGTGACAACAACAATCTTAGACGCTAAATAAATGGCTTCATCCACCGAGTGCGTAATCATCATCACGGTTTTACCTTCTTGTTGCAAAACATCAAGCAATAAATTTTGCATCTTGGTTCGCGTTTGCGCGTCTAATGCACCAAAGGGTTCATCCATCAATAGCAATTGGGGTTGCGTAGCATAGGCTCTTGCAATCGCTAAACGCTGACGCATACCGCCTGATAAAGTTTTTGGATATGAATGCGCAAAGTCTTGTAAACCCATGAGTTGCAGGTATTTATTACAAATCGATTTCTTGTCTTTGGATGCAGATTGACTTGCATTCAATTGAAGGCCAAACATGATATTTTCTTCAACTGTAAGCCATGGAAAAACACCATACTCCTGAAAAATAACACCTCGATCGCGCCCAGGTCCTTCAATCGATCGTCCATCTAACAAAACCTGTCCGGTAGTGGGTTTGACAAATCCAGCCAACATATTCATGAGCGTGGTTTTGCCGCATCCTGACGGCCCCACGATACATATAAATTCACCGTCGTGGATATCAAAGCTCACGCCATCAACCACTTGAAGCGCACCTTGATCCGTATGAAAAGTCATACCGACATTTTGAAATTGGATACGTATACTCATGCGGGACTCTCCACGCGTTCTTGCCAACGAATCCAACGCTGAGAAAGCGATCTCAACATTAAATCCATGCTCAATGCAACGCAACCAATTGAAATAATGCCCACATAGATAACGTCAATTTGAAAGAAAGATCCTGCACTTTGAATTAAAGCACCGAGTCCTTGTTGTGCAGCCACCAACTCAGATGCAACCAAAGTGGCCCATGCAACTCCTAATGCAACACGCAGCGCAGTCAAAATATGCGGCATGCACAGTGGAACAATCACACGGGTAAAAATTTCCCAATCATTGGCGCCCAAAGTTTTTGCAACCTTGATGTAAATCGGACTGATTTGCGAGACGCCCTCGTACATCACAATCACACCTGCAAAAAATGATGCATAAAAAAGAATAATCACTTTGGCGGGTTCATCGATTCCAAAATAAACAATCACCAAAGGAATGAGCGCAATGGGTGGAAGCGCTCTAAAAAAATTAATCAACGGATCTAAAAAAGTGCGTGCGTCTTTGTACCACCCGATTAAAAAACCAACAGGCACAGCAACAGCAATTCCTAATACAACGCCAAGTACCACACGTTGCGTTGATTTAAGAATATCCATGGGCAACCGTCCATTGAACAACAAATCAAAAAATTTGGCTCCCACATGAGCGGGAGTTGGCATTAAAGCTTCATTGACGAGGCCAAAAGTGGCAATCAGATGCCAAGCCAAAATCAATAAGAACCACGGCAACATCAACAAAATAATTTTTCTAAAACTCACCAAAACACTGTCTCCCATTGTTATTTTCTTTAAATATAAGATACTACCGCAAGTTTAGCCATCAAGACAACCCATGAAAAGAATCAGCCTCACTGTTCACGCACTCGACAATGTCGCCACTGTGCTCGATGTCGCGACTCAAGATACCCTGACAATGAATGGGGATTTAATCGACCCAGGGATTCCTTTTGGTCATAAATTCGCATTAAAAACCATCGAGATAGGTCAAGACATAATTAAATATGGTGTGCGTATTGGCGTCGCCACTCAAACTATTACGACGGGAGAGCATGTTCATGTCCACAATTGTAAATAAAACTGTCCAGCCCGTGACCACATTTCAAGGTTATTTACGCAGCAATGGAGACGTTGGCGTTCGCAATCATGTCGCCGTTGTTTCAACGGTTGCCCTCTCCAATCGAATTGCTCAGTTGGCTATCGCACAACACGGTTCTGGTTTATTGATTCATGGCGAATTTCAACGCGGTCTTCAAACCCAAGATGCGCAGTTGCAAGAATTGATATTGACGCAAATTGTGAATAACAGCAACGTAGGCGCGGCGTTGATTCTTTGTCACGATAAAACATCGGCCTTGGGATGGAAAAAAAACTTATCCTCACTTCAAAAACCCATTGAAACATTGGCGGTGATGGAAAGCCTTGGCGTTCAAAATGCAATCAATTCTGCAGCACTTGCAATTGGTCGTTTAGAACAATCAATTGACGATCAACAACGCGTTAACTGCCCAATTAGCAAACTCATTTTTGCATTGGAATGTGGCGGCTCGGATGCGTCTAGTTCTGTGTGCTCCAACCCTGCCATCGGTCAGTTTGTTGATTGGGTAATTGCGCAAGGCGCCACCGTGATTGTTTCTGAAACTGCTGAATTCATTGGTGCTGAAGACGTTGTGCGCGCACAATCGATTAACACGGGCGTAGCCGACGCCATCAACGCTTGCATTGAACGCACCGAAAAACGCATGGCGGGTGATGGTGATTTGTATCGAGGTGTTAATCCCACGCCAGAAAATATTGAAGCAGGATTGACCACATTGGTTGAAAAAACCATGGGAGCGGTTTGTAAAATCGGACGCGCGTCGTTTGTGGGTTGCTTGGAGTTTGGACAGACGCCAACCAAGCCTGGCCTTTATTTTATGGATACTCCTTTTTTCAGTCCTTGTTCAATCACAGGAATGGTTGCTGCAGGCGCGCAAATCACATTATTTAGCATGGGCGTATTTAACCCCTCAGGCAACCCCTTATCACCTACCATCAAAGTATGCGGCAACCCCAACACAGTTAAAAATTGGGTTGACGGAATTGATGTCGATATCAGCGGCTTGATACAAGGTCACATCAGCATGCCACAAGCGGGTCAACAAGTGGCCAATTCTGTTTTGAAAGTAGCATCGGGTGAGATCACAAAAACCGAAGCCTTCGGTGAAGGGCAGTTTATCTTGCCCAGATTTTTACCTGCGTTTTAGTTTTTATCTTTGCGGTTGGGCGCCACGGGTTCCACATATGGAAACCTGGCGCGTGCTTTGATACTGGTAGGACCTGCTGCACCCGAGCCACGAATGAATCGCTTTGATTCATCGGTAAACGGCTGAAAAGCCCAATTGGGATAAAACTCTGACGATTGACTCACTTGAGCCAAAAATAAACGCTCTTTTTGACTTTGTAATATGTGTTGATGGATGGTGGATGGATCCCAATCTTGAATCAAACGCTCATGCATTTGTTTTTGTATTTCTGCATGAATCGATTTTCCAGAAAGGTTAACGAGTTCATCAGGATCCGTCTCTAAATCAAACAACAAAGGCTCAAGGCCATAGGTGTAGATGTATTTGTATTGACCCGTTCGCACCATGCGAGACGCTGCGCACACACCCTCCGAGCTGTATTCTGATATCACGGTTCGATCGTGCGTGTCTTCAATACCTTCTAGTAAGGGCATCAAACTTTTTCCATCTAATGCGGTGACAGGTTCAACCACTTCTCGAGGACTCACTACATCTAAAAAAGTAGGTAACAAATCAACCAATGAAACATGCGCCTTGACGCGATGCGGCTTAAAGCGAGTGGGCAAAGAAAACATCATGGGTACTCTCGCAGACCACTCAAAAAAGCATTGTTTAAACCACATGCCACGCTCACCGAGCATTTCGCCGTGATCACCCGCAAAAACAACCATGGTATTTTGATCAAGCCCCGTTTCATGCAGGGTTTTTAAGACAGAACCGATTTTTTCATCGACATAACTCACCATCGCGTAATATGCGTGTCTGGCGCGTCGAACATGCTCGGGCGTTACATCGTACAAATTTTGTGCATGCGCTATGTGCAACCATTGACTGTGAACGTCGAGTTGGTCGTATGGAATATCCGCAACGCGCGGCATATCAATATCTTCGTGTGAGTAAAGATTCCAAAAACGCTCAGGCGCCACAAACGGTGGATGCGGATGCGTGTATGAAACAGTCATAAAAAAAGGTTGCTGTTGCGGCGTTCTGGCCAAGTCATACAAACGCTGATTGGCTTTGTATTCAACTTCATCGTCGTAATCGATTTGCATGCTGCGCACACAGGGACCTGCTTCAACAACAGGACGCATGCTGACACCTGTGGGTCGGTGTGCAGGGCCTTGAGTCCAATCAGGTGTCCAAGCAAAGTCCGCAGGATAAATATCGGTCGTCATTCGCTCTTCAAAACCATGCAACTGATCTGCCCCAATGAAATGCATTTTTCCGCACAAGATGGTTTGATAGCCTGCATGTTTTAAATAATGCGCCATCGTTGGCGTTGCAGACGAAAATTCACTCGCATTGTCGTAGGCTGCGATAGAATGAGGCAACCTTCCACTCAGCATTGAAAACCTTGACGGCGCACAAATCGGAAAATTGCAATACGCGCTATCAAAGACCACCGATCGTTTGGCCAGTGCATCGATATGTGGCGCAATCACTCGTGCATGGCCATAAGCGGGAAGCGCTTGCGGGGCCAACTGATCGGCCATTAAAAATAAAATATTCGGAGTCTGAGTCGTCGGGTTCATTGATTTTTATTCGGGTTGAATATTGGCTGTCTTAACAACGCCAGACCATTTGTTAATCTCATTGCGAATGGTTTGATCAAATGCATTGGCCTTGATAGGAGAAGCAACAATCACTCCAGCCTTAACAATTTCAGCTTTGAAATCTTCTTGGCTTAACAATTTATTGATTTCATCGTTCAATCGATCCGAAATCGATTTGGGTAATCCCTTGGGAGCAAATAGACCCAGCCACTGATCGGCTTCAAAATGAGGAACCCCCGCCTCCACCATCGTCGGGACTAGCGGTAGTGCTGAAAATCGTTGATTGCCCGTCACGGCCAAGGCTTTCATTTTTCCAGCCCTCACCTGCGGCAATGCAACTGCTGCGTTGGCAAATTGAAAATCAATTCTGCCCGCCAGTTGGTCATTGATCGCAGCAGGTGCACCTGTATAAGGAATATGAACAATAAAAAGATTTTGCAATGATTTAAATAATTCACCCGTTAGATGTGCGGGTGAGCCAATGCCTGCAGAACCATAACTGAGTCGACCTGGTTTGGATCGCGCCAATTGAATCAACTCTTGCACGTTATTGGCTTGTATCGATGGGCCCACAACCAAGATGGAAGGCGCTTGTGCCAAATGAGAAACAGCTTCTAAATCTCTTAAAAAATCAAATGGCACTTTGCTTTTCATCGCCACATTAAACGACAAAGCACTGGTACTGAATAAAAGATGATGACCATCAGCAGGTGATTTGGCGACAGCGTCGGCACCAATCGATCCGCCAGCCCCCAATTTATTTTCCACCACAAAGGGCTGTCCAAATATTTGCTGCAATCGCTGGCAAAGAATGCGAGCTGGGATGTCAACCAATCCACCCGCAGGCCAAGGCACAACCACACGCACAGGTCTGTTTGGATAAGCCGATTGGGCTAGTGAAGTGAAAGGAAAGCCGAGCGATACGGCCCCCGCAATACCCAATGGCAATTGAGTAAGAATGTGTCGACGTGAGATGGGTTTCATTATATTTATTCAGTCTTTATAGATTGGCTTTGATATTTTTTACTTTAATCAATGTAGACCATTTGTCAGCATCGGCTTTCAAAATAGCACCGAGTTCTTCAGGTGTTGAAGATTTAGGTTCAGCGCCTGATTGAAGTAATTTATTGGATGTTGCAGGATCCAATAATACATTTTTAATCGCTTTGTTGATTTGATCGATCAGTTGTCTGGGTGTTTTAGAAGATACAAACAAGCCATACCAGTTGTTGGTGTCTACGGCTTTGATGCCCAATTCTTCAAACGTTTTTACGTCAGGCAAACCAGGATGGCGATTTTTAGATGCAATACCCATGGGCTTGAGACGACCACTCTTAACTTGTCCCATCACCGCAGGCACATCGGCAAATACACCCGCAACTTGTCCACCCATGACGTCGGTTAATGCTTGCGACATGCCCGTGTAGGGAACATGAATAAAGTCCACCTTGGTCGATTCTTGTAATTGCAGCAATGCCAAATGCGGAATACTGCCCGTACCTGACGAAGCAATCGGTGTGGGATCTTTTTGTGATTTTGCTTTTGTAACAAAGTCGCCCGCGTCTTTGGCTGAATTGTTTTGATTGACGACCAATAATTCAACGTTGTTAACAACAAGTGATACCGGTGCAAAGTCGCGATTCATGTCGTAGGCGAGTTTTTCATACAAAGCCTGATTGATCGCAACCGCGCCCACACTGCTGAGCCAAACCATGGAACCGTCAGGTTCTGCTCGCATGATTTCGGCGGCACCAATAGCGCCATTACCACCGGGTCGGTTTTCAACTAAGACCGTGCGACCGAGTTCTTTGCTTAAAGGTTCTGCAATGGTTCGTGCAACAAAATCAACGGGGCCACCCGCTGTAAATGTCACAATGATTCGAAGTGGTTTTTGATTGGATTGAGCAAAAACAAAAGCACTGACAAATAATGCAAAAAATGCAACAAGTAAATTTCTTTTTTTCATTGGAGGATTCTTTGGTTTTTTAATCATTTCAAGACTGCAGCTTTTTTAATTTTTGCAACGATCGCATGCGCCAAGGTACGGTGTTTTCAGGGAACAACCTTGGATATTCGGTATAACTCACTTCACCCACATAAATATCGCCCTTTGAATCCACAGCAAGGCCGTGTGGTGCAACAAATTTTCCAAGTTCAAGGCCTGGGCCTGCTTCGCCGCCTAAACGCGCCAAAAGCTCCCCTTTTTGGTCGACGATCGACAAGCGAGGTCCGATGTTGGGATGGTTGCGATTGACGGCCATGGCTGGACCTAATTCGCCCACAATAAATGTTGGTTTTTTTCCACCACAACAAAACAAACCACAAGGCCTGTGCAAATTAGCCCATTGCGTTTCATACCTGCCTTTGTCGTCAAACACTTGCACCCGATGGTTTTCACGATCGGCTACATAAACCCAACCTTCTTCATCGGTTGCTATGTTGTGTGCAATATTGAATTGTCCAGGACTCGTCCCTGGTTCACCCCAGGAAAATAATAATTTACCGTCGGGTGAAAATTTATGAATGCGTGCATTGCCATAACCATCGCTCACATAAATATCTCCATTGGGCGATAAGGCTGTATGTGTGCAGCGATGAAAAGGCAAGCCACTCATATACGGTGTGGGTTGATTGGGCACGCCGAGCTCCATCAACACTTTGCCCTCAGTGGTGCATTGACGCACGAAGTGACCACCGTCATCGGTGCAATACAAAATATCATTGGCGTCGATATGCAAACCATGCGCGCGTGGATACTGACCCTCGCCCCATGAATACAAAAACTCTCCGTCGCTGTTAAACACCATCATGGGGTGTTCACCGCGATTAAAAACAAAGACACGGTCTTTGCTATCAACCGCAACGGCGGCTACATCTTTGAATTCCCAACCCTCTGGCAAATTGGCCCAATCTTCAACAATCTCGTAGCGATATTCGCCCTCACCTAATATGTGGCTCATGTGATCTCCTGTCTGTTATTTTGTAAATTCACCGCTATCAACAATGACATTTTCGACAATGCCACCCCCATTACGCCTGTGAGAAGCTGCCGCTTTGTAGGCATCGGACTGAAAGCATTCAACAGCAGATTCAAACGTTGGAAATTCGAGAACGACAAATCGTTTAAAAATTTCTGGGCCTTCCATGATTTGATATTTGCCGCCTCTTGCCAACACCTTGGCACCGTACTGAGCGATGATGCTAGGTACTTGATCGGTGTAGCGTTTGTAGCTGACGGGGTCGTTGATGATGCAACGAGAAATCCAATAGGCTGGCATGATAGGTCCAATCTTTTTTAAATTTTGTTTGAATGAATTATTGAGCGACGCCCGAATCTGTATAGGTAGGAACTCTTCCTATACGAACAGCTTCTTCCCATGCAAAATTCAGTTCAACTTTGATACCGTTGATGGGTTCTCGCATAAAGAGTTGATAGAGATCGGAGTTGTGCGCTTTACGTTCACTAAATTCAACGCCGTTTTGCGTCAATCGATCGATAAACTCTTGCATGCTGTCACAGTTAAGGCACAAATGATCGATGCGTCCAGAACCCATTGCGCCCGCAGCGGAATAATCTTGATCGCCGTCGGTGGGTGTTTTGAGATACGTGTCTTGATGCTCTGAATGACGCGCTTTACCAATGTGAATCACATCTTGATCACCAATATAAAGCCAATAAACGGGAAAACCAAACTCGGGGTGATAGCCGTTTCGAAAACCTAAGTTTTTGACAAACCAATCGCGCGTCCCTTCGGGGTCGTCGGTGAGTATGAGTAAGTGCTCTAAAAATCTGAGTCCCATCCTTGTTCTCCTTTGCTTGGAGCGATTCTAGGTTTTAAACAAGGATTGCTCTAATGTTTTTTAATCTTGGAGTACTTGGGTTAAAAATTGAGACAAGTCGACAAGTTCTTGCGGATGAACCGAATGCTCCATGGGATAGGTTTTCCATTCCACAGAGTAGTTCAATTGTATTAATGCATCTCGTGAATCGATTCCTCGGTCAATGATGACAACAGGGTCAAAAATGCCGTGAGCCATCCAAATCGGCGTTTTTGAGTTGGCTGGACCTCTCTCGGTTGACACGGTATTGGCTAACGGTAAATACCCCGACATGGCAATGATGCCCGCTAAGGTTTGTGGATAGCGCAAGCCGGTATGCAAAGCCATGGCGCAACCTTGTGAAAAACCAGCGAGCACAATTTTTTGGGATGGAATGCCGCGCTCAATTTCGTGAGCAATCAAATCTGCAATAGCTTGTTCGGAATTTTTAATTCCTTTGGCGTCTTGTTGAGCAACCAGATTGGAGCCAAAAATGTCATACCAAGCAGGCATCACATAGCCACCATTGACGGTGACGGGCATGCTGGGTGCATGCGGGAAAATAAAACGAATTGCTGGACAGTTTTGCAATCGAAGTTGCGGCACAACTCCCGCAAAATCATTGCCGTCAGCGCCTAGACCGTGCATCCAAATGACAGCAGCTTGGGGATTGGGAGCGGTTTCAATTTCAATGGAGGGCAGTCTGTTCGTCATGGTTAGTCTTTGATAGTGAAGACGTTATTTTATGATTTTTGACTTTGAATGTATTTTTGACAGTCGCGCTTGAATTGATCGTAGTAATCTCTTTTGATTTTTTCTTTGCACTCTTGCACGACCGTTCCACCACAAAATTTATATTTAGAGTTGAGTTTGAGCTGAAGGCATTCTTGTAATTCTTTAGCAGGGTCGTTTTTGGCTTGACAACCCAAAATAAATAAAACTGGAATGATAGAAAATAATTTAAACACTATTTTTAAGAAAAGTTGCTACGCATTAAATTTTTCCAATATGTCTTGTTCAAAACGAATTAATTCTTGTGTATATTCTCTTGTCAACATGTTTTCAAAATGTGATTGACAGTTTATAAAATGATTCAAGTCAATATCGAATTGCTTGGCCCTGCGAAAGCACCAAAAAAAGTAAATATCTGCAAAGGAAAAAGAATCAAAAAACCAAGTCTTTTTTCTCAGCATATTTTCAGCAATTGAAAAATACTCGGTCAGTAATTTTTGAGCGCACTGCTTCACATTCTCGGCTGTATTGGGTAAATCACAATATCTTTGTGGCAGTGCGTTTGGCGTTAACGCCGGATGTATGCCAGACGCACACCAGGCCAATATAGATATAGCCTGCCCTCTTTGCATAGAATCTTTGGGTAATAAATTTGCATTTGGAAAATTTTGATCGATCCATAATATTATGGCTATATTTTCAGTGAGCGGCTCACCATCAATCACCAAAACTGGAACTCTGTGCTTAGGATTGATTTCGAGATATTTCTCTGACATGTGCTCTTTTTTTCCGAGATTAATCGGATGAACTTCAAATGGAGCGCCCGCTTCTTTAAGAGCAATGTATGATACCAATGAACATGCAGTCGGCGAATAAAAAAGCTCTAGTTTTACTTTTTTGGAGAAATCTGACCATTGTTTGAGCTCATTGCGAAAAAAGCTTTACAAAATCAGCTGAGCCACCGCTCGCCTGTGATGCCCCCATCGTTGCAATGACATTTTTAACTTCAGTACTTTCTCTGGCTCTGACCAATGCATCAGTCAGTTTTTCTGTAATATCAACGGGAGTGCCACTACGAACAGCTAATCCTTGCCAATCTCTGACAAGAAAATTAGGAAAACCCTCCTCAGACATCGTAGGTACATCCTTAAAATTAGCTAATCTTTCGGGACTCGATACTGCCAATGCTTTTAATCGACCACTGTTAATGAAGCCTGTAACTGGTGAAGTTGCAGCAAACATAAAAAGGTGCTGGCCGCCAACCAGATCGGTTATGGCTTGTGGTAATTGATTGTAAGGTGTATGCAAAGCAGTAACCTGCGCTAGATATTAATCAGAAATACTTTCCATCAACAAATTTTCAGGTTTTTAGCTTGGAATATGATGAAATATATTTCAAGGATTAATTGAATTATTGAATTAACTTTAAACATCGTCTGATTACGCAATGCAAAAGATAGGTTTTATTTCTGATCAGAATTTGGCAATTTATAATTATTTTTTCTCTCTGCTAGAGCTTCGCCAAATGATTGTGGTTTGTATTTAGGTGGATGATTGGCATCTAATAATCCAGGGAAGCAATCAAACTGAACATCCTCTCTGGGATTAACAAACAGTGGAATGGAGTGTCTCTCCTTGCCTGTTCGATTAATCACACGATGGGGAGCTGATCGAAATTGTTCATTGGTCCAGCGTTGACACATGTCACCGTTGTTGAATAACAAACATCCCTCAAGTGCAGGTGCTTGAACCCATTCACCCGCTCGGGTGATGACTTCCAGTCCCGGTAATTTGGATTGTGCGAGCAAGGAGCCATAGCCGTAATCGGAATGTGGACCAATGCCATACTGCCCCTCCAATGCGGGATCCGCAGGGGGATAGTGCAACAAGCGCAGCGTGTGATTGCCATCCTTGAATGCGTCATGCGCAATTAAATAGTCGGGTGGTAATCCCAAAGCGGTAGCATGCAATACCAGAACACGACGTGCAACCTGAGTCAGTGCTTCAAAATATTCTTGCGCAGTTTCTCTAAAACCTAGTAAATCTTTGGGCCAATGATTGTCCAAAGCCCAAGGCTTGTTGTTTTTTCTATCTGGATGCTCAGGACCATATTCGCGTCGTATATAAAAGGATGCACTGCGATCGGGATGTTTGCTATCGCCGTAAAGTGCTGCATATGATTTTTGTGTTTGCCCGCCCAAGGGCAAATAACCTACCGAAGTTGTTAACGCTTTGACTTCCATTTTTTTTTCTAATGGCAATGCATGAAAACGTTCGGTTTGCTCAAACATACGATCAATCAGATTTTGAGAAACACCATGATTTTTAATAAAGAAAAACCCCAAATATTCACTGGCGTGTTTTACTTCTCTCACCGTAGCATCAAATGCTTTTCTATCACCAGCCATGGCAGGACCAAAGTCAATAACTGCGATGGTTTCATTTGAAATTTTTCGTTCTTGAATTGGTTGATTCATCAAATTCTCCTTGATTAAATTAAAAATATTATGCGGGTTTTTGGATTAAATGTTCTCTAAAAAATTTGGGAAATTGTGCTAGATCTTCACCGCCGATTCCGCTACTAACAGCGCCTGACAGTGACGTTGCAATGGCTGAAGCCATAGTCATTGGCACACCAGCCAAACTACCAGCTGCCACAGCATTTAGCATATCTTTTCGCAAACTACTGATATCCAATGTTGTATCAGACGCGCCGCCTTTTAGCACAGCCGTTTTCATGTTCAACCAGCCATTGGCAGTAGGCGCTTGAGCAAATATTTCCAGCATATCTTCAATCTTTAATCCTTGCGCAGTGCCCAAGGCCATACCTTCAGCTAATGCCTGCAAATAGGCTGCCATGGTTAGATTAACAGCGAGTTTCATCGCATGCGCTTGACCTACACCACCGACGTGTTTTACTTTTCTAGAAATCAATTGAAGCACGGGCATAGCGAGTTCAATGTCAGCAGCATGTCCGCCTGCTGGTAAAAATAACTGGCCCTCTAAAACGGTGGGAATACTACCCATCATGGGTACACCAATTAATTTAGCGCCTTTACTTTCTAATAACGCCGAAAGGGTTTGCAGTGTTTGTGGCTGAAGTGTACTCATCTCAATAATGAGTTTGTCCTTGGTAGCACCACTTGCAATTCCATCTTTACCACTGTATAAAACTTGCGCACCTGCATCATCATTAATCATCACCAATGTGATGTCGGACTTTGTCACCACATCGGATGCATTCGCAGCAGGCAATGCACCTGCGTCTTTTGCTGTTTTGATTTTGGCAGTGTCACGATCCCAAACATATAACTCTTCAACGCCTTGCGATATGAGTCGCTTGACCATGGCATGTCCCATGCGCCCTAAGCCAATCAGTCCTATTTTTTTCATTTAGATTCCTTATGATGTTTTTTCGATTTTTTACATGGATGCTTTGGTCAAATCTGTTTCTTTGTGCAAAACACCAGGTACCAGTAAATACTCTGCAAACTCAACGGCGTAATACAGTGTCACGCCTATCAAGGTCAGCAATACCAGTGCAGAAAAAACACCAGGACTGTCGAGTTGACCGTTTGCATACAACAAATAGTAGCCAAGACCTCGATCCGCAGCAACAAATTCTGCAACTACGGCCCCCACTACCGCCAAACTCATGCCAATTTTTAAGCCCGCAAAAATATTAGGTAAAGCTGCAGGCAAACGCAGTTTCATAAACGTGCGATACGGCCCAGACCCCATGGATCGAAACATGCGAACCATTTCAGGATCAATCGCTTCAAGACCCACCATGGTTGAAATAGTGATTGGAAAAAAAGCGATTAAAAAAGCAATAAACATTTTGGCCATCAAACCACTGCCAAACCAAATTGTAAGCACGGGTGCAATGGCAACTTTGGGCACCATTTGTGAAGAAATTAAAAGGGGATAAATACTTGACTTAGCAAAAGGGCTGAATGACACCATGATGCCCAACATAACACCCGTGGTTGCAGCCATAAAAAAACCAGCGAATATTTCAATCAGCGTTGGAATAGAAAAAGCCAAAAAAAGTTCATGTCGCAGCACTAAATTTAAATAAATATCTGAGGGGCTTGGCAAGATCAAGATTGGCACTTTAAAAAAGCGAACGGCCAACTCCCATATCAAACATAAGACGATGACGGTGAAGATCGGATATAGTTTTTTAAAGTAATGCATGCGTCATTGATTCAGTGAGTTTGAAAAATGCCATGCTTCATGAATAAAGCACGCACTTGCGCGGTGTAATGTGTAAATTGTGGTGTGTCACGAATCGACAAAGGTCTAGGTCTAGGCAAATCAATCTCAATCACGTCGGCAATCAAACCAGGCCTAGGTGTCATCACCATCACACGATCACCTAAAAACACCGCCTCATCCATGTTATGTGTGATGAATACAACGGTTCTCTGACCCGCCTGAACAAACTTATCGAAATCGATAGCCAATTGATCTCGTGTGATGGCATCCAATGCGGCAAAAGGTTCATCCATTAAAACCAGTTTTGGATCGTGGAGTAAGGATCTACAAATAGAAACGCGTTGTCGCATACCACCTGACAGTTCGTGCGGATAAAAGTTGGCAAAGTCTTGCAAGTTAACCAACTTGAGTAATTCTTGCGCTCGATCGGTGTAGGCCTTGGGATCAAAGCCTCTAGCTTCTGCTTGCACCAGTACATTCTCTAATGCAGTACGCCAAGGCAAGAGTAAATCTTTTTGAAAGACGATGCCCGAACCAGTGTAAGGTCCTTCTATTTTTTTGCCTTCAATCAGAAGTTCTCCACTGGTTGGCATCTCCAATCCTGCTGCGTGCTGGAAATATTTTTCCAACTTCTTTCAACTCAACCAATAGTTTCATGAGAACTTTGCATTAAAAAAAGGACTCGCTGCCAATTGACAGACAAGCCCCTGATAAAAAATCTTAAATCCAATCGAACAACAGTTGATTAGGTGAACGCCGCATTGGTGAAGAAATCGGTTGATGGTTTTGCAATCGGTTGACCCAAAAGTCCTGTGACCACATCATGCGTAGCTTTGAACTTGACTGGATCGTGAAAGCCCAATCCTTTTTCTTTTTGTGTTTTTCCAATGGCCACGTCGCGAATCAAATCGAGTTCTTTGACAGAGAGCGCACGATCCATTTCTGGATAGTGCTTAACCATTGATGCGGCACCTGCGACGGGATCGGCAAATGCATCCTTGCATCCCTTCATGGTGGCTTGAACAAAGGCCTTCATTGCATCGGGTCTTTCGCGCCAATTTTTCTCAGTTGTAATCAATCCATCACCATACACATTGACCCCATGATCACCAAAGGTAAAGAAACCAATTTCTTGGCCGTTAGGCAACTTGGAATCAATGCTTGGTTTAGCGGGCAAACCAATCGCTACAGCATCGGCTTCTCCTTGCAACATCAAAGCAACCTTGGCATTGCCTGCTGCATTTTTCCAAACTGTTTTGTTAGGATCAAAGCCATTGGCCTTAGCAAAGATTTTATACATGGCAGGCGCTGTTGATCCAGGTGAATCGACAATGGTTCTGTTTTCCAAGTCAGAAGGTTTATTGATGCCTTTGCCTTTTTGGAAGAATAAAGAAATATTAAGTTTGTCGCCAACAACAGCCAACGAGCGCATTTGTGGATCAGGTGCTCGACCTTGGAGCATCAACATTTGCAATAAGTCTGCATGGATGATGTCTGCATTGCCTGATGACAATGCTTGAAAAGCCAAGGCATTGCCTAGCATGTGTTTAAAGGTCACATCAAAGCCGCGCTCTTTGTAATATCCTTTTTCTCTGGCCATGTAATACGTGGCATATTCACCGCGTGGTACCCACTGAATGGCCATGGTGATAGGCGTTAGAGTTTGCGAGATGGCTGAGTTAATGAATGGGAAAGAAATTAAACTGACGCTTGCGCCTACACCTTGGATAATAGATCTTCTACGAATTAAATTGCCATCATGCTGACTCATGGGTTCTCCTTCATTTTGAATTTATAAATCGTTTCGAGATGATACGAACGCACCCATCTCGATCATTTTGAATACACAGATAATTTATATCTATATACCTTTGGTGTTCAATACGTATTTCCCCTTGCGGCAAGCACTAAGATGCATTAAAAATAGCTACTTCTTCCTTTTAGCGACATACACACTGAATCTATATTGCTTTGCTCACATGCGTGAGCATATATTTTATTAAACAAAAGCTAATATGATTTAACTTTAGATTCACACTGAAAAATGAAAATTAAAGAAAAGAAAAAAATGCTTCCTAGGGAAGCATAATTCAAAAATCTAGAAAAGTAATTCTGAAAACTACTTAAGTTATTGATTACTTTCAAATTTTTAGATTGTGGTGGGTGATACATGGATCGAACATGTGACCCCTGCCGTGTGAAGGCAGTGCTCTACCGCTGAGCTAATCACCCTATTACCTCTAGGAAAAGGAATTATGCCACAGCACTTGGTGCTGATTTTTTCCAAACGGTTTTATTGCCGCTGCTTTTATCTAACTTTTTGAGCAACTCTTCATGCAAACCCAATTCTTGGGTAGTTGCCTTTAAAACAGGTAAATCCAAATGACTCAAATCGATGGATTGTGAAGCATCCGATTTTTGATTAGTCACATCATTTTCGATGATTAAGGCATCTTGCCCGCGCGTCATGTTGATATAAACATCGGCCAACAACTCGGCATCTAACAACGCACCGTGCAAGGTACGCGAAGCATTATCAACACCTAATCGGTCGCACAAAGAGTCCAAAGAATTGCGTTTGCCTGGATACATGTCTTTGGCCATCACCAACGTGTCGATGACCTTGGCAACGTACTGCGACATGAGAGGACGGTTGATTCGCTCCAACTCTTTATTTAAAAAACCAATGTCGAATGGCGCATTGTGAATAATAATTTCTGCGTCATTTAAATACGTTAATAATTCATCAGCAACTTGCTCAAACTTAGGCTTATCTTTTAAAAATTCATTGCTGATGCCGTGCACTTTGAGCGCATCTTCGTGACTATCGCGATCGGGATTGATATACAAATGTAAATTATTTCCTGTGAGTTTTCTGTCAAGTAATTCGACGCAACCAATTTCAATGATGCGGTCGCCGTTATCGGCAGATAAACCAGTCGTCTCGGTATCTAAAATAATTTGACGCATATCAACTCCTAATTTTCTTTGGCGTGATTGATGGTGTAACGTGGAATCTCAATGACCAAATCTTGCTGAGCCACAATGGCTTGGCAACTTAAGCGAGATTGCGGGGCTAGCCCCCACGCACGATCGAGCAAATCTTCTTCGGTCTCTTCTAACTCGTTGAGAGAAGAAAAACCTTCTTTGACAATCACATGGCAGGTTGTGCAGGCGCAGCTCATGTCACATGCATGCTCAATGGCGATTCCATTATCGAGCAAGGCCTCGCAAATGTTGTGTCCAGCTTTAACTTGTATTTCTTTGCCCTGGGGGCAATATTCAACGTGCGGAAGAATTTTGATGCGTGTCATCACAAGGTCTCAATGTTTTTGCCAGACAAAGCCTTGGCGATACTGTGGTTCATGCGTAGTGCAGCAAAGGCTTCAGTCCCTTTGGCCAATGCGTCTGTTGCAGCCACGATAGGTGCAGGTTGATCCAACTGCTTGGCCTCTAATGTGGCCTTCATCAATTGTTCAATATTTTTTCTTTCTTTATCGCTGAGCAACTGGCCATCGGCGCTCAAAGCCGATTGCGCTGCAATCCACATCCGATCGGCTTCAAGCTTGGCTTCAGCCAAGGACCTTGCGTTTTTATCGTACTGAGCAGTACTAAAACCATCTTGCAGCATTTTTGCAATCTGTTCGTCCGACAAACCATAAGAAGGTTTCACATCAATGTGTGCTTGCACACCACTGATTTGTTCTTTGGCCGTCACTTGCAGCAAACCATCTGCATCAACTGTAAAGGTCACGCGAATACGTGCAGCGCCTGCAGTCATTGGAGGTATTCCTCGCAATTCAAACTTGGCAAGGCTTCTGCAATCAACAACCAAATCACGCTCTCCTTGCAAAACATGCAAGGCAAGCGCAGTTTGTCCATCTTGATAGGTGGTGAAGTCTTGCGCCATTGCAGTAGGAATGGTTTGATTGCGCGGAACAATGCGCTCAACCAAACCACCCATAGTTTCAATGCCTAATGAAAGCGGAATCACATCAAGCAATAACATTTCGCCGTTGGGATTGTTGCCCGCCAATTGATTGGCTTGTAGCGACGCCCCCAAAGCTACAACTTCATCGGGGTTGAGATTGGTAAGTGGCGTTTGTCCGAGCAACTGTCCCACTGCGGTTTGAATATGCGGCATGCGTGTGGATCCGCCCACCATCACAACACCTTTAACATCAGAGATACTCAATTTGGCATCACGCAGGGCTTTTTTAACGGCAGTGAGTGTTTTTTGAGTAAGGTGCGCACAAACGGATTCAAATTGAGCACGCGTGACTTCTACCTCAAGTGCTCCATCGCTGAATTGAACTTTAAAAATAGTTTTTTCATGCTGGGATAAATCTTCTTTGCACGCACGAGAAGCCATTATCACAAAGGATCTATCAGCGGGAGTGAGTACTTTTCTTTTGTGTTGAGATAAAACCCAATCACACAATGCGCGATCGTAATCGTCGCCACCTAATGCAGAGTCACCACCTGTGGCTAATACTTCAAAGACACCTCGAGTGAGCTGAAGAATTGAAATATCAAATGTGCCGCCACCCAAGTCATACACCGCATAAATACCTTCGCTCGCATTGTCCAAACCATAAGCGATGGCTGCGGCTGTGGGTTCATTAATTAAGCGCAAGACCTCAATGCCCGCGAGTTGCGCAGCGTCTTTAGTGGCTTGTCTTTGTGCATCGTCAAAATAAGCAGGCACAGTAATGACTGCACCATAAATGTCTTCACCAAACGTATCTTCTGCACGATAACGCAGCGTTGCCAAAATTTCTGCACTGACTTCAACAGGAGATTTTTCTCCTAATACTGTTTGAATGCCAACCATGCCCTCTCGTTGAATCAATTGATAGGGCAATTGCGTTGCATTGGTTATGTCGTGGAGTCCTCTGCCCATTAATCGTTTGACCGACACGATGGTATTTTGAGGGTCCTGTGATTGCGCATTGAAAGCTTCAACACCAATTTGACGACCGCCATTGGCCAAGTAGCGGACGGCTGAGGGCAAAATCACGTGACCGAGTTCGTCGGGTAAACATTCGGCGACACCATTTCTGACACTCGCCACCAAGGAATGAGTTGTACCAAGGTCGATGCCAATTGCAATGCGTCGCTGATGCGGATCGGGAGCTTGTCCAGGCTCGGAAATCTGTAGTAATGCCATGGGTGTATTGTCGCTTGATTCTTTGTATTTTTAGGTCATGGCGTCGATACGTTTTTCAATATCTTGAATGAAACGATCTAAAAACATCAGTGCTCGCACATGTTGCATGGCTGATTGAGGATGATTGTGTTGATCTAAATCTTGGGCGCAATCATTGAGCAATTGTGTGCGGCTTTGCATCACTTGCGTATGTAATTGTTCGATCGCCTCAATGGTGGATGCATCATCAAGATCTTCGCGCCATTGCATTTGCTGCATCAAAAAAGCAGCGGGCATCGCCGTGTTGTTTTCTGCTTCGATAGGTGCGCCGCGTAACTCACACAAATAAGCAGCACGTTTGAGTGGATCTTTGAGACGTTGATAAGCCTCGTTGATGCGAACGGTCCATTGCATTGCCAAACGTTGTGACGCGATATCTTGTCTAAAAAATTGATCGGGATGCGTTTGTCGTTGAAGATTTTTCCAACGCCCATCTAATTCAACTAAAGATATGGCGAACTGTTCGGGTAATTGAAAGACTTGAAAGTCGTTATCCGCCAACTGAAATAAGGGCGGTGCGTGATCTGCGGTCACCTCAAACTCTAAACGATTCACCGCAACCGCAACGGTCGCGCTCGTTGGGATTGTTGAAGCGAAAGCCCTCGTTCAGTCCCTCGCGAACAAAATCAAGCTCGGTTCCATCAATGTAGGCCAAGCTTTTGGGATCGACTAACAATTTGATGCCGTGCGCTTCAAACAAAACGTCTTCTGGGGGCAACTCGTCGACATATTCGAGTTGATAGGCCAAGCCCGAACAACCCGTGGTTTTGACACCCAAACGAACTCCTACGCCCCTGCCTCTTTTGCTAAGGTATTTGGTGACGTGCTTTGCAGCCGCAGGAGTGAGAGTAACTGCCATTAGTGTGTATGTTTCTTTTTGTAATCTTCAACAGCTGCTTTGATGGCGTCTTCAGCCAAAATAGAACAGTGAATTTTGACGGGTGGCAATGCCAACTCTTCTGCGATTTGACTGTTTTTGAGAGCCGCCGCTTGATCGAGTGTTTTGCCTTTGACCCATTCGGTCACCAAAGAAGAAGATGCAATCGCAGAACCGCAACCATATGTTTTGAATCGCGCGTCTTCAATGACACCCGTGAGTGGGTTGACCTTGATTTGCAATTTCATCACGTCACCGCATGCCGGCGCACCCACCATACCAGTACCAATGGAATCGTCACCTTTTTCGAAAGACCCCACGTTTCGGGGATTTTCATAATGATCGATGACTTTTTCGCTGTAGGCCATTTGTAACTCCAAAAAATTTTAGTGCGCAGCCCATTGAATGGTGCTGAGATCGACGCCGTCTTTAAACATTTCCCACAAGGGGCTGAGGTCTCTGAGCTTGGCAACATTTTGACGAATGGTGCTGATGGCGTAATCGATTTCTTCTTCCGTGGTGAATCGACCCACCGTCATTCTCAAACTGCTGTGCGCCAATTCATCGGAACGACCCAATGCGCGCAACACATAACTGGGCTCCAAGCTGGCAGACGTGCAAGCAGAACCTGAAGAGACAGCGAGTCCTTTGATGCCCATAATTAGCGACTCGCCTTCAACGTAATTGAAACTGATATTGAGATTGTGCGGAACGCGATGTTTCAAGTTGCCGTTAACGAATACTTGCTCCATATCAGTTAAACCATCGAGCAATCGTTTTTGTAGAGCTTTAGCTTTGGTCAAGTCTTGATCCATCTCTTCGCGTGCAATGCGAAATGCTTCGCCCATTCCAACGCATTGATGGGTAGGTAATGTGCCACTGCGCATACCGCGCTCGTGTCCACCACCGTGCATTTGCGCTTCGAGTCGCACACGAGGTTTTCGTCTCACGTACAAAGCACCGATACCTTTAGGACCGTATGTTTTGTGTGAAGCCAAACTCATGAGATCGACTGGCAATGTTTGCAAGTCAATAGGGAGTTTGCCCGTCGCTTGTGCGGCATCCACATGAAAAATAATGCCTTTTTCGCGACATAGTTTTCCGATGGCAGGAATATCTTGAATGACACCAATTTCGTTGTTGACAAACATGACGCTGATCAAAATCGTGTCGAGCCGAATGGCCGATTGCAAACGATTGAGGTCAAGCATCCCGTCATCTTGAACATCAAGGTATGTGACTTCAAAACCTTGACGCTCCAACTCACGCATGGTGTCAAGAACCGCTTTGTGCTCTGTTTTAACCGTGATGAGGTGCTTGCCTTTTGATTGGTAAAAATGTGCCGCACCTTTAATGGCCAAGTTGTTGGATTCTGTGGCACCCGATGTCCACACAATTTCGCGTGGATCAGCACCGATTAATTCGGCAACTTGAACACGTGCTTTTTCGACAGCGGCCTCAGCCTCCCAGCCCCATGCGTGACTGCGAGACGCGGGGTTGCCAAAATGCTCACGCAACCAAGGAATCATGGCATCTACAACGCGAGGATCAACAGGCGTTGTTGCTCCGTAATCCATGTAAATGGGGAAATGCGGTGTCATGTCCATACGAGCTGCCTCAATTAATTAAAACGATACAAAAATGAAATCAGCTTTTGGCTAGGATATTTCCTAAAGCAAATACTGAATTGGGAGCATTGACAGAGATAGGCTTGACAACAGGCATGCTATAGATGGCACGTTTGAGGGGGGGTTTGTCTTCGATCAGGACACCTTTTGCGAGTTGATCATCAACCAACTTTTGCAAAGTAACCGAATCTAAAAACTCAACCATGCGTTGATTGAGCGAGGACCACAGTTCGTGGGTCATACAACGTCCTGATTCACCCAAACAATTTTCTTTGCCAGCGCAATGTGTGGCATCAATCGGTTCGTCAACTGACAAAATAATGTCAGCAACTGTAATGGTAGATGATTTACGGCCCAGCGTATATCCGCCGCCAGGGCCGCGTGTGGATTCGACCAATTCGTGGCGACGCAATTTGCCAAATAATTGTTCTAAATAGGATAAGGAAATTTGTTGGCGTTGGCTGATCGCAGCTAACGTGACAGGTCCTGAGTTTTGGCGAAGAGCCAAATCAATCATGGCAGTAACAGCAAAACGACCTTTGGTTGTGAGACGCATGAGAAGCTCCTTTGGGGCTTAGTCGACTAGATCAGTCAACTATAACATATAGCCGAACGATTTGCTCGGGTATTGAATCATATCGCGTTGTCCATGACAATTTTAAGACAAGGGAGTTATTTATTTTAATAATAAAAAAGTACTCTATGGTGCGATATTGTCCTTGCCAGGTGCGCCAAAAATCATTTCGCGCAATTTGACCAGTTGATCGCGCACACGCGCCGCATTTTCAAATTCCAAGTTTTTGGCGTGTTCCATCATTTGTTTTTCTAAGCGTTTGATTTCTTTTGCCACTTCTTTTTCAGACATGTCTTCAATGCGCGCTTGTTCAACCGCAGTTTGCTGCGCCAGACGATCGCTTTTCTCGCTGTAAACGCCATCGATTAAATCTCTAACTTGTTTAAAGACACCGCGTGGTGTGATGCCTTGTTCTAAATTGTGAGCGATTTGTTTGTTGCGACGACGCTCGGTTTCACCAATCGCACGCGACATCGAATCGGTGATACGATCAGCGTACAAAATAGCGCGACCTTCTAAATTACGAGCGGCACGTCCAATGGTTTGAATCAAACTTCTTTCAGAGCGCAAAAAGCCTTCTTTGTCGGCGTCTAAGATGGCAACCAAAGACACTTCGGGTAAATCTAAGCCCTCGCGTAACAAATTAATACCCACCAAAACATCAAAAGCACCCAAGCGCAAATCGCGAATAATTTCAACGCGTTCAACTGTATCAATATCGCTATGCAAATAACGAACCTTGACGCCGTTGTCGCTTAAATAATCGGTGAGTTGTTCTGCCATTCGTTTGGTGAGGGTGGTGATTAATACGCGTTCGTTTTTCGGGCCACGAATGCGAATTTCTTGCAACACATCATCAACTTGATGTATTGCAGGACGAACTTCAACCATGGGGTCAACCAAGCCAGTGGGTCTCACCAGTTGTTCAATAATTTTTCCAGAATGTTTTTTTTCATAATCCGAAGGTGTTGCAGAGACAAACACCAACTGCCGCATTCGACGCTCTAATTCCTCTAATTTGAGTGGGCGGTTATCCAATGCACTGGGCAATCGAAAGCCATATTCAACCAAGGTTGTTTTACGAGATCTGTCACCGTTGTACATGCCAGAAAATTGACCCATAAGCACATGACTCTCGTCTAAAAACATTAACGCGTCTTTGGGTAAGTAATCGGTCAGAGTGCTGGGCGGTTCACCCACGGCAGCGCCTGATAAATGTCGGGTGTAATTTTCAATGCCTTTGCAGTGCCCGACTTCACTCAACATTTCTAAATCAAAACGTGTGCGTTGTTCCAGTCGTTGCGCTTCAACCAATTTGCCCATACCCACCAATTCTTTGAGTCGATCGGCCAATTCAACTTTGATGGTTTCTACTGCAGCAAGCACTCGGTCTCTTGGGGTTACATAATGACTCGATGGATAAACAGTGAAGCGCGGAATTTTTTGACGAATTTTCCCCGTTAAGGGATCAAACAATTGCAAGCTATCGAGCTCATCGTCAAACAATTCGATACGCACCGCTAACTCACTGTGCTCAGCAGGAAAAACATCAATCGTATCTCCACGCACACGAAATTTACCACGCCCAAAATCCATGTCGTTTCTCTCGTATTGCATGCGAACCAATTGCGCAATGATGTCGCGCTGACCAATTTTGTCACCAGCGCGCAATGTCATGATCATCCGGTGATAACTCTCGGGCTCACCAATACCGTAGATGGCAGAAACAGTGGCCACAATGATCACGTCACGACGCTCTAACAAACTTTTTGTGCACGACAATCGCATTTGTTCAATGTGCTCATTAATTGCGCTGTCTTTTTCAATAAATAAATCGCGGTGCGGAACATAAGCTTCGGGCTGGTAATAGTCGTAATAACTAACAAAGTATTCAACCGCATTCTTTGGAAAAAATTCTCTGAATTCTGAATACAGTTGAGCTGCTAATGTTTTGTTGGGCGCATAAACAATGGCAGGCCGACCCATCTGTGCAATCACATTGGCCATGGTGAATGTTTTGCCAGATCCTGTCACGCCCAACAAGGTTTGAAACATTTCACCGTCGTGAAATCCTTCAATCATTTCTTCTATGGCTTTAGGCTGATCGCCCGCAGGGAGATACGGTTGATACAACTCAAAGGGCGAGCCTGGATAGCTTACAAATTTTCCAGGTTCTTGAGTTTCGAAGGACTGTGCAGGTGCGTTCATGTTCGAGAAATAGTTTTGGCTGTCACAACCGTTAGAATATAGGGTAATCGCGTAGCCTAACTCAGTCTGCGCTGTTTTTTTGATCTTTTTTGTTTTGAATCCCATAAAGGACTGAAGATGTCATTGTTTACCGTTGTCGAAATGGCTCCACGTGACCCTATTTTGGGGTTGAATGAACAGTTTTCGACCGATACCCATGCCCATAAAGTCAATTTAGGTGTTGGCGTTTATTTTGACGACAAAGGAAAACTGCCATTGTTGCTATGCGTACAAATGGCTGAAAAAACAATGATGGATAAGCCCACGGCTCGTGGCTATTTACCGATCGATGGCATCGCAGCTTATGACACCGCCGTCAAGGGATTGGTTTTTGGCGCGCAATCTGAGCCCGTTCAGTCAGGCCGTGTTGCTACTGTGCAAGCTCTTGGTGGGACAGGCGGACTCAAACTCGGTGCAGACTTTCTTAAAAAATTATTACCCCAAGCCAAGGTGCTCATTAGCGATCCGAGTTGGGAAAACCATCGCGCGCTTTTTACTTCAGCGGGTTTTATTGTTGAAAGCTATGCTTATTACGATGCCGTCCAACGTGGCGTTAATTTTGACGGCATGCTTGCGAGCCTCAAAGCAGCACCTGCTGAAACAATCGTTGTGTTGCATGCTTGCTGCCACAACCCGACGGGCTACGACATCACACCAGCGCAATGGGATCGCGTGATTGAAGTGGTGAAGTCCCAAAACCTCACACCATTTTTAGATATGGCGTATCAAGGATTTGGCCATGGCATTGCGCAAGACGGCGCTGTGGTGGGCAAGTTTGTTGCTGCTGGACTCAACCCCCTTGTTTCTACATCGTTTTCAAAGAGTTTTAGTTTATACGGTGAACGTGTCGGTGCCTTATCGGTTTTGTGTCAAAGCAAAGAAGAAGCCGATCGTGTGTTGTCGCAACTCAAAATTGTGATTCGTACCAATTACTCCAATCCACCCACACACGGTGGTGCTGTTGTTGCCGCAGTTTTAACCAATTCCGAATTGCGCGCGATATGGGAAAAAGAATTGGGTGAAATGCGTGACCGAATCAAAGTCATGCGTCAAAAATTAGTAGAAGGTCTGAAAGCTGCAGGCATTCAACAAAACATGGACTTCATCACCGATCAGATCGGCATGTTCAGCTATTCTGGCCTCACCAAAGACCAAATGGTTCGTTTGCGCTCGGAGTTTGGTGTTTATGGTACTGACACGGGGCGTATGTGTGTTGCAGCACTGAACAGCAAAAACATCGCGCACGTGTGTCAATCGATTGCCAAAGTGATTTAATGCAGTTTTGAATCCCAAATAATGGATCGCATGGCAACAGACGCCAATTGAAATCTATCATTAAAAAATTCAATTTCATCACGTGTGCGAGATGCACCCGCTGCATATAAAAGCGGCAAAAAATGATCGTGCCCAGGATGCGCTTGTCTTGCAAGCGGGTATTTTAAAAAATCAGCCAATGCCGAATGATCGCGCTTTGTGATTTGCTCAGCAACCCAATGGTCAAATGCAACAGTCCACTCGTAAGCTTGATCGTCTTTTGCGTTGCGTTGCATGGCTGATAAATTGTGTACCGTATTGCCACTGCCCAAAATCAATACACCTTGTTCTCTTAAAAAATCGAGTTGTGCACCCATCGCTAAATGTTCCCTGGGATGGCGGCTGTAATCCATGCTGAGTTGAATCACAGGAATATCTGCATTGGGAAACATAGGCTTGAGCACTGACCATGTGCCGTGATCAAAGCCCCATTCATGTTCATCTACATGAGCTTTTTGTTGATCATTCGGTTGAATCATTTGTTCTGCAATTTGAGTGGCCAAATCTGGCGCACCAGGCGCTGGATATTGTTGTGCAAAAAGTTCAGGCGGAAACCCACCAAAGTCGTGAATGGTGGGAGGGTTTTGCATACCCGTAAGAGCCCAGCCCTCGGTGAGCCAATGCGCAGAAATACAAACGATCAACTGTGGTTTAGGCCAACGTTTGCCCTGCCCAAATTGATGGCCCAGCGTTTGCCAATAGCGACTGTAGGTATTATCTTCGATCGCATTCATCGGGCTTCCATGCCCGACAAAAATGACGGGCATTGGGCGGGTGAAGTGCAAGCCTTTGAGTTGAATCGGCTCGTTTTTTTGATTCATCGAGGTCTCCAGTAACCAATTAGTTAATAATCTACAACAAAAATCTTGGTTTTCAGATGCTAGATTGGAGTGCGCTCTCCAATTTACAAGAGATAATTGCTTTATATTGATTAATCAAACTCAATTGACTCAATCCAAATGCTCTATCAAATCTACGAAACTCAACGCTCTTTAATGGAGCCATTCGCGGATTTCGCCCTTGCGGCATCCAAAATGTTGAGTAATCCGCTCTCTCCCGTATCTCAATACCCGATGTCGCATCGAATGTCGGCGACGTACGATTTGATGTACCGACTGGGCAAAGACTACGAAAAACCACAATTTGGAATTCAATCGGTTCCTGTTGGCAATGTCGATGTTGCGGTTCACGAGCGCATCGAAATTAACAAACCCTTTTGTGATCTGATTCGATTCAAAAGATTTTCAGATGACACATCCACACTCACTCAACTCAAAAAACAACCTGTTGTTTTGATTGTTGCGCCTTTATCGGGTCATTACGCCACCTTGTTGCGCGATACCGTTCGCACCATGCTTCAATCGCACAAGGTTTACATCACCGATTGGAAAAATGCACGCCTTGTTCCCATGTCTGATGGTGAGTTTCATCTCGACGACTACGTCAATTACATTCAAGAATTTATTCGTCACATTCAAAATGCCTATGGCAACTGCCATGTGATGAGCGTGTGTCAACCCACAGTACCTGTTTTAGCTGCAGTTTCTTTGATGGCCACACGAGGTGAAGACATTCCTTTGTCAATGACGATGATGGGCGGCCCGATCGATGCCAGTAAATCGCCCACAGCGGTGAACAATTTGGCGATGAACAAAAGCCTCAGTTGGTTTGAGAACAATGTGATTTATCGCGTGCCACAAAATTTTGCAGGTGCAGGTCGACGCGTTTATCCAGGATTTTTGCAGCACTCGGGTTTCGTTGCCATGAATCCTGATCGTCACCTCAAGAGTCATTACGATTACTTCAAAGATTTAGTCAAGGGCGACAATTCCAACGCCGATTCACACCGACAGTTTTATGACGAGTACAACGCGGTTCTTGATATGGACGCTGACTATTATTTAGAAACTATTCAAACCGTTTTTCAAGAATTTAAATTGATGAATGGAAATTGGCAAGTGATGTCTGTTGATGGCAAAAAAGAACTCGTTAGACCCCAAGACATCAAGGGAGTCGGCTTGCTTACTATTGAAGGCGAGTTAGACGATATTTCGGGCTCTGGACAAACCAAAGCTGCACATACCTTGTGCAATTCGATTCCATCCAAATTACAAATGCATTTTGAGGTTAAAGGTGCGGGTCATTACGGTATTTTTAGCGGTCGTCGTTGGCGTGAACAAGTCTATCCATTGGTAACGCAATTTATTTTGGATAACGACACCCAACAAAAAAGCAAATCCAAATTAAAGCGCGAGCCCAGTTTGCTTGCTGAAGATTTTGAATTTGGCGAAGATCAACCCATGGCCAAGAAAAAAATCACTCGCGCAAAAGCGCCAGCAAAAAAAGCATCGCGTAAAACGCGTTAATGGGTCCAGTGAGTCTGACGCAAGCCATTCTCGATTTGTTGCCACAAACACAATGCACCCGTTGTGGCTATCCCGATTGCGCCTCTTATGCCAAGGCCATCGCCCAAGAACAAGTTCCTATCAATCAATGCCCTCCAGGGGGCCTAGAAGGCATTGAGCGGCTCGCACAACTCACGGTGCAAGCTGTTCAAGCACTCAACCCAATCAACGGCACAGAGAGTTCTCGAAGTATTGTTTGGATCGATGAAAACTGGTGCATAGGTTGCACCCTGTGTTTAGACGCCTGTCCCACTGATGCAATCGTTGGAACGCACAAACGCATGCACACCGTGATTGAGCCTTATTGCACAGGATGTGAATTGTGTTTGCCCGTATGTCCCGTTGACTGCATGCATTTAGAAAACGTAACGGGTGACAAAACAGGTTGGCAAGCGTGGAGCGATGAGCAAGCCCTCATGGCGCGCACGCGCTACGAATCACGTCAGATTCGCAAAGCACAAGAAGAAATAGCGCACGCCAAACGCAACGAACTCAAAGCTCGCGCCAAATTAGAAGATTTAGACGGTATGACGCGAATGAATCCCTTTGCCGACCAGGACCAAGAAAGATCAAGAAAAAAAGCCATCATTGAAGCTGCAATAGCACGTGCTCAAACCAAGCAATTGAAAGATTAATGTTACGTGAAGGTTTGCGAGGCACGAGCCAATGTAGCAAAGGCTTGGATCACATCTGAGGGGGCTTGCACTAATTCAATTAAAACGCCCTCGCCGCTAATGGGCAATTCATCGTTACCCTTGGGGTGGATGAAGCAAATATCAAAGCCTGCAGCGCCTTTACGGATACCGCCTGGTGCAAATCGCAGGCCTTGAGCAGATAACCATTCAACTGCCTTGGGTAAATCATCAATCCACAATCCCACATGGTTGAGTGGCGTGGTGTGCACCGCAGGTTTTTTGTCAATGTCCATGGGTTGCATCAAATCGACTTCGACTTTGAATGGACCTGTGCCTATGGCGCAAATGTCTTCATCAACGTTTTCACGCTCGCTTTGAAAGGTGCCCGTTACTTCGAGACCCAGCAAATCAACCCATATTTTTTTTAGACGTTGTTTATCTGTTGAGCCAATGGCAATTTGTTGAATGCCTAGTACTTGAAAAGGACGTTGACTCATTCAAACTCCACGATCAATTGATCCACGGTTAAAGATTCACCTTGAATTGCGACTACTTTTTTAACCACGCCGTCTTGCGAAGCAAATAAAACGTTTTCCATCTTCATGGCTTCAATGACGGCCACGCGTTCACCCGTCTGAACTTTTTGTCCGATCTGCACAGCTACGTTTACCAACAAACCTGGCATGGGTGACAAAACAAATTTGCTTAAATCGGGCGGCGCTTTGAATGGCATGAGTTTGTGTAATTCGGCCATTCGGGGTGACATGACCAATACTTCGATACGCGTACCATTGTGTTGAACTTGAAGTGCTAATGGATTTTTATACGAGCCGCGCTCGATCTGTGCAACAAAAGCTTGCCCATTGACCGTTCCTTCAATGCAAATATCGTTCAGACGTGATCGGCTCTCGATGGCGTAATTTTTGCCATTGACTTGGATTATTGCAGGCGCATGAACGCCGCCAGCGTCGTCTACTGCAACTTGTGTATGCAGGTTTTTTCCATCTGCTTTTAAAGTAATGACGGTGTAGTTTTGCCCAACCTTCACGTCATATCCAGGCAGTTGACCGCTCAAGCCTGCAGTGCGTTCACGCGATTTGCGTCGCACAAAGGCCGCCAATGCAATTAAAAAATCAGAATCGTTGTGCGGTACGTCTTCGGCATGAAAGCCTTTGCCGTAATTTTCTGCAATAAAACCTGTATTGAAATTTCCTGAAACAAAATCGGGATGCGCGAGCAATGCCGATTGAAAAGGAATGTTGGAGCTAATGCCACGAATCACAAACGCATTGAGCGCTTCACGCATTTTGGCAATCGCTTCATTTCTGTCTCGACCATGCACGATGAGCTTGGCAATCATCGAGTCGTAATACATGGGGATCTCACCGCCCTCTTTGACGCCCGTATCCACGCGAACACCCATGAGTGCATCGGTATTGGATTGATGCATGCTTTGCTCGGGTGGATGAAAACGCACCAATCGACCTGTTGAAGGTAAAAAATTTCTGAATGGATCTTCTGCATTGATGCGACATTCCATGGCCCATCCATCACGCTTGACGTCTTGTTGGGTGATGGGTAATTTTTCACCAGCGGCGACACGAATCATCAACTCAACTAAATCTAATCCCGTGAGGCATTCGGTCACGGGATGCTCCACTTGAAGTCGAGTATTCATTTCAAGGAAATAAAAACTTTGATCTTTGCCCACCACAAACTCAACCGTGCCAGCGCTTTGGTATTGAACCGCTTTGGCCAGTGCAACGGCTTGCTCACCCATAGCAATTCGGGTTTCGTCACTAATAAAGGGTGACGGGGCTTCTTCAATCACTTTTTGATGGCGACGTTGAATAGAGCACTCGCGTTCATTTAAATAAATGATATTGCCTTGACTGTCACCTATGACTTGAATTTCAATGTGACGCGGTTCTACTATATATTTTTCGATGAACACACGGTCGTCACCAAAACTGTTGCGTGCTTCATTGGTGCAAGAAGTGAAACCTTCTAACGCTTCCTTGTCGTTGTGAGCCACGCGCAAACCTTTGCCGCCACCACCAGCGCTGGCTTTGATCATCACAGGGTAGCCAATGCCTTTTGCAATCTCAACTGCTTTGTGTGCAGATTCAATGGCTTCGTTGTAACCAGGTATGGTATTGACCTTAGCCGCATTGGCTAATTTTTTGGATGCGATTTTGTCGCCCATCGCTGCAATCGAATGGTGTTTGGGTCCAATAAAAACAATGTCCTCTTCTTCGCAGCGTTTAGCAAACTGTTCGTTCTCGCTTAAAAATCCATAACCGGGATGCACGGCTTGCGCACCTGTTGCTTTGCAAGCGGCAATGATTTTGTCGGCCACCAAATACGATTCACGTGAAGGCGCAGGGCCAATTAAGACCGACTGGTCGGCCAATTCCACATGACGTGCATCTTTATCGGCTTCTGAATAAACAGCCACGGTTTGAATGCCCATTTTTTTGGCTGTTGCAATCACACGGCAGGCAATTTCACCGCGATTGGCAATTAAAATTTTTGTAAACATAAAGGTGAGTCCTTAAAGAGGAATGTTGCCGTGTTTGCGCCAAGGATTTTCAATTTTTTTATCTTTGAGCATCACCAAAGAACGACAAATGCGTTTGCGTGTTTCATGCGGTTGAATCACGTCATCGATAAAGCCACGTGCACCGGCTACAAATGGATTGGCAAAGCGCGCTTTGTATTCGGCCTCTTTGGTGGCGAGTTTTTCTGGATTACCTTTGTCTTCGCGAAAAATAATTTCAACCGCGCCCTTGGCACCCATAACTGCAACTTCTGCATGAGGCCACGCAAAATTAACATCACCGCGCAAATGCTTGGAAGCCATCACGTCGTAGGCGCCACCATACGCTTTGCGAGTAATCACTGTGATTTTAGGAACCGTGCACTCGGCATAGGCATACAACAATTTGGCACCGTGTTTGATGATGCCGCCAAATTCTTGGGATGTACCCGGCATGAAACCAGGAACATCGACAAACGTGATAACAGGAATATTGAATCCATCACAAAAGCGCACAAATCGCGCGGCCTTGATGCTGGACTTGATATCGAGACAACCCGCGAGTACCATGGGTTGATTAGCAACGATTCCAACGGTTTGACCGTCCATACGTGAAAAACCAATCAGAATATTTTTTGCGTAATCGGGTTGCAATTCAAAAAAATCACCATCGTCAACGGTTTTAAGAATCAACTCTTTCATGTCGTAAGGCTTGTTGGGATTTTCAGGCACCAAGGTGTCCAAACTCAAATCGATGCGATCGGTTGGGTCGCCACTTCTTCTAATGGGCGATTTTTCTTTGTTGTTGAGTGGCAAGTAATTATAAAGCCTGCGAAGCATCAACAGGGCTTCCACATCATTATTGAAAGACATATCAGCCACACCACTTTTGGTGGTGTGTGTAACTGCACCGCCTAAATCCTCTGCACTGACTTCCTCGTGCGTAACTGTTTTGACCACTTCGGGGCCAGTCACAAACATGTATGAAGTATCTTTGACCATGAAAATAAAATCGGTGAGTGCAGGTGAATACACCGCACCGCCTGCAGAAGGGCCCATGATGAGACTGATTTGCGGCACCACACCACTGGCCATCACATTGCGTTGAAACACTTCTGCGTATCCACCCAATGACGCAACGCCTTCTTGGATACGCGCACCGCCCGAATCATTGAGCCCAATCACAGGCGCACCAACTTTCATCGCTTGATCCATGATTTTGCAAATTTTTTCTGCATGAGGTTCTGACAACGCACCGCCATAAACTGTAAAGTCTTGGCTAAATACAAACACCAAGCGACCATTGATCATGCCGTAACCTGTCACCACCCCGTCACCTGGAATTTTGTTCTCTTCCATGCCAAAGTCTGTGCATCGATGCTCAACAAACATATCCCATTCTTCAAACGTGCCTTCATCTAATAAAACTTCTAAACGCTCGCGCGCTGTGAGCTTGCCTTTGGCGTGTTGAGCGTCGATTCTTTTTTGACCGCCACCCATTCGAGCCGCAGCTCGCTTTTGTTCGAGTTGTTGAATGATTTGTTGCATGAACTTCTCCGAAAATATTTAGGTCTTGTGTTGGTGAAGATCCAAAAGACGACGCGCTGCAGTGGATGCGGCCAATTGGCCACTTGATACTTGGTCGATCAGACTGGGTAACAATATTTGAACTTGTGAGTTGTTTTGAAATGCGTGTTCGAGCCCCACGTGAATGCGCTCCCACATCCAATGAATGGATTGCTCTTGACGGCGCTTTTGAAAATATCCGTTGTGTTTTTGCAATTTTTTAAATTGCATCACTTGAGTCCAAAAAGCATCTACACCAGTCACCTTTAGTGCACTAATAGGCATCACTTGCGGATGCCATTGGGTTTCATCGTGATGCACGTGTTCGGGGTTGCCATGCAATCCAAGCAATCGCAAGGAAGATGTGATCATGGCTTGCGCGCGCGTGGCGGCATCTTTGTCGATATCGGCTTTGTTAATAAGAACCAAATCTGCGAGCTCCATCACGCCTTTTTTGATGGCTTGTAAATCATCGCCTGCATTGGGTAACTGCATCAATACAAACATATCGGTCATACTTGCAACGGCTACTTCACTTTGACCAACGCCTACGGTTTCAACAATGACGATTTCATAGCCTGCGGTCTCACACACCAACATGGCTTCGCGCGTTTTTTCTGCAACGCCACCGAGGTTGCGACTGCTGGGACTCGGTCTAATGTAAGCGTTGGGATGAACCGATAATTGTTCCATGCGGGTTTTGTCACCCAAAATCGAACCACCAGAAACGGTGGACGATGGATCAACCGCTAACACGGCAATGCGGTGTCCTTTTTCAATCAAATACAAACCCAATGCTTCAATCAGCGTACTTTTGCCAACACCAGGAACACCACTGATACCGATTCGAAAAGAAGGTTTGGTGTGTTGCAACAAACCCGTTAAGAGTTGATCGCTGAGCACTCGATGATCCGCACGCGTCGATTCGAGCAAAGTGATGGCCTTGGCCATCGCGCGTCGTTGAACGAACGCGTCGCCTTGCACAATCTCATCGAGCAAATCGGTTGGATTCAAGCCAATGCCTTTTTGATGTTTTCCAGCACATCTTTGGCGCTGGCAGGAATCGGTGTGCCAGGTCCATAAATACCTTTGACACCTGCTTCATACAAAAACTCATAATCTTGTTTTGGAATCACACCACCGACAAAAACAATGATGTCTTTGGCGCCTTGTTTTTTGAGTTCTTCAATGATGGCGGGGACCAATGTTTTATGACCCGCGGCTAATGTTGATACGCCCACTGCGTGCACATCGTTTTCAATGGCTTGTCGTGCGCATTCTTCGGGTGTTTGAAACAACGGACCCATGTCCACATCAAACCCCAAATCTGCAAATGCAGTGGCCACTACTTTTGCACCGCGATCGTGACCGTCTTGTCCTAATTTAGAAATCATGACGCGAGGTCTGCGACCTTGATCGGTTGCAAACTGTGCAATTTCTTTTTTGAGTTGATCCCAGCCGTCGGCTGAGTCGTATGCGGAGGCGTACACCCCCGTTACCTTTTGTGTATCGGCGCGGTGTCGGCCGTAAACTTTTTCAAGTGCATCGCTCACCTCTCCTACAGTTGCGCGTAAACGCATGGCTTTGATGGATAAATCAAGTAAGTTGCCCGAATTGTTTTGTGCGGCTTGCGTGATTGCTTCTAAAGCTTTGGTCACAGCCGCCGTATCGCGTTGTGATTTGATTATTTTTAATCGCTCAATTTGACCGTCGCGCACTTTAACGTTGTCAATTTGTAAGATGTCAACGGCGTCTTCGGTATTGAGTTTGTATTTGTTAACACCCACAATCACATCTTTGCCAGAATCGATTCTCGCTTGTTTTTGAGCGGCGGCGGCTTCAATTTTGAGCTTGGCCCAGCCCGAATCCACTGCTTTGGTCATACCGCCCATCGCTTCAACTTCTTTAATGATGGTCCACGCAGCGTCGGCCATTTCTTGAGTGATTTTCTCCATCATGTAACTGCCCGCCCATGGGTCGATCACATTGGTGATGTGGGTTTCTTCTTGAATAATAAGTTGCGTGTTGCGTGCAATGCGCGAACTGAATTCGGTAGGCAATGCAATGGCTTCATCGAAACTATTGGTATGCAAAGATTGTGTGCCACCAAACACAGCCGCCATGGCTTCAATCGTGGTGCGCACCACGTTGTTGTAGGGGTCTTGTTCGGTCAGAGACCAGCCCGATGTTTGACTGTGCGTGCGCAGGATCAAACTTTTCGGATTTTGAGCGCCTACATCTTTCATGATGCGACACCACAGCAGTCGTGCAGCGCGCATTTTGGCAATCTCTAAATAAAAATTCATGCCCACGGCCCAAAAGAACGACAGGCGAGGCGCAAAATCATCGACATTCAAGCCCTTGGCCATGGCTGTTTTGACATACTCTTTGCCATCGGCCAATGTGAAAGCCAATTCCAAGGATTGATTGGCACCTGCTTCTTGCATGTGATAGCCAGAGATTGAAATTGAATTGAATTTGGGCATGTTTTGCGCCGTGTATTCAATGATGTCACCAACAATGCGCATTGATGGCTCTGGTGGATAGATATAAGTGTTGCGCACCATGAATTCTTTGAGAATATCGTTTTGTATGGTGCCACTGAGTAACTCTTGAGAAACGCCTTGCTCTTCTGCGGCCACCACATAGCCTGCCAATACAGGCAACACAGCGCCATTCATGGTCATCGATACCGATACTTTGTCCAAAGAAATTTGATTGAAGAGTATTTTCATGTCTTCAACCGAATCAATGGCCACGCCTGCTTTGCCCACATCGCCAGTGACGCGTGGATGATCGGAGTCATAACCGCGGTGAGTGGCCAAATCAAAAGCAACCGACACGCCTTGGCCACCAGCGGCCAAAGCTTTTCTGTAAAACGCATTGGATTCTTCTGCCGTAGAAAAACCTGCGTATTGACGAATCGTCCATGGGCGTACCGCATACATGGTGGCTTGCGGGCCGCGCAAAAAAGGTTCGAAACCAGGCAATGTGTGGGTATACGGAAGATTTTTTGTATCTTCTGCGGTGTACAAGGCTTTTAATGCAAAACCATCGGGGGTTTGCCACTGAAGCGCGTCCATATTGCCTTGCGGCGCAGACTTTTGAGCCGCCTTGACCCACTCTTGCATACTGGCTTGGTAAAAAAGGGCTTTGTTGTTGTTCATTCGTCACTCTGGGGGTTGATGACCGATGGGATTCATTATATCATTCATAATTATGAATTCAAAATTATGAATGACGTCTACAATAAACCCATTACAGCTCTTACTTTAATCCCACGTGCACTCTATGTAGAAGTAGCTGAGCGCCTGCGTTTGCGAATTTTTTCGCAAGAACTCTTGCCTGGCAGTTGGATCGATGAGCTCAAAATTGCCGAGGAATATGGAATCAGCCGCACGCCACTGCGCGAGGCACTCAAGGTTTTAGCCACAGAAGGCCTCATCACCATGAAAATGAGGCGCGGTGCGTACGTGACGGAGGTCAATGAAAAAGATCTGCGCGACGTCTACCACGTGCTCTCTTTATTAGAGTCCGACGCGGCAAGCGTGGTGGCCACAATCGCTACTGAAGAGCAACTGGCGCAATTGCAACGTCTGCATGCGCAATTGGGCAAAGCTATCAAAGATCCCGAAAAATTCTTCGCCATCAATGAGCAGTTTCACATGCTTGTTTTGGATGTTGCCAATAACAAATGGCGCACTCAGATGGTGGAAGATTTGCGCAAGGTGATGAAACTCAATCGCCACAATTCTTTATTTAAGTCGGGGCGTATTCAAGAGTCATACAATGAGCATCACAGGATATTGAATGCATTGTTAGAACGTAATTCCAAACAGGCCGCATTGCGCACACAGAAACACTTTAGCAATGGCCTCAAGGCCGCGGCCTAAATACAATGCGGTTTATTTAACGCAATCGGCAAACAAGTGGGTCACGCCCTGCTCGTCTTTGATTTCAACCAAACCATGAATATCGGTTTCAAAACCAGGACACTGCGCATTGAACTCACGCGAAAACTTAAGGTAATCCACAATTTTTTTGTTGAACACTTCGCCAGGAATCAACAAAGGAATTCCTGGTGGGTAAGGCGTTACCAAGCTGGTGGTGATGCGCCCTTCGAGTTGATCAACTGGAACGCGTTCGGTGTTGCGATGCGCAATTTGAGCATAGGCATCGCTTGGTTTCATCGCAGGCGTTAAATCACTCAAATACATTTCGGTAGTTAAGCGTGCAATATCGTATTTGGCATACAAGGTGTGGATATGCTGACATAAATCTCTGAGGCCCATGCGCTCATACTTATGATACTTTTGGCAAAACTCGGGCAAGATGCGCCACATCGGTTGATTCTTGTCGTAATCGTCCTTGAATTGTTGCAGAGCAGTGAGCAATGAATTCCAACGACCTTTGGTAATGCCGATGGTAAACATAATAAAGAAACTGTAGAGCCCTGTTTTTTCAACAATCACACCGTGTTCAGCTAAAAATTTGGTCACGATACTTGCAGGTATGCCGCTGTTGTCAAACTTGCCGTCCAGATCTAAACCTGGTGTAACGATGGTGGCCTTAATGGGGTCCAACATATTAAAGCCATCGGCAATACCGCCAAAGCCGTGCCAATTGAGTGAAGCTGATTTGGATTTAGAAGATGTTTTTTTCTCTGATTTGATGATCCATTTGTCAGCGCGACCAATGCCGTCTTCGATCAAATCTTCGGGGCCCCAAACTTTAAACCACCAATCTTGGCCGTATTCATCATCAACCTTGCGCATGGCACGACGAAAATCCAAGGCCTCCAAAATACTTTCTTCAACCAACGCAGTGCCCCCAGGTGGCTCCATCATGGCTGCAGCCACATCACAGCTTGCAATAATGCTGTACTGTGGACTGGTGCTGGTGTGCATTAAATAGGCTTCGTTGAATAGATGTCGATCCAATTTTTCGGTTTGCGACTCTTGTACCAAGACGTGACTGGCCTGACTGATACCTGCCAATAATTTATGAATTGATTGCGTTGAATAAACCATGGAGTGAACAGGACGCTCACGTTTTTTCCCCATCGCGTGGTAAACGCCATAGAAAGGATGGAAGGCCGCGTGCGGCAACCAAGCTTCGTCAAAGTGCAAGTTGGCGATGAAACCATCTAACATTTTTTTGATGGTTTCTGTGTTGTACAAAACACCGTCGTAGGTTGATTGCGTTAAGGTTAAAACGCGTGGTTTAATTTTGGAGAAGTCCGCACCTTTGAGCAATGGATTGGCTTTGATTTTTGCGCGAATCGCGTCTTGCTCAAATTCACTTTGCGGAATCGGTCCGATGATGCCAAAGTGATTGCGCGTGGGTTTGAGGAAAACTGGAATCGCACCCGTCATGATAATGGCGTGCAAAATTGATTTGTGACAGTTTCGATCAACCACAACCACATCACCAGGTGCTACCGTGTGATGCCAAACCATTTTGTTTGAGGTACTGGTGCCGTTGGTTACAAAAAAGCAGTGGTCGGCATTGAAGATACGCGCCGCATTGCGCTCGCTCTCACCAATCGCCCCGTTGTGATCCAGCAATTGACCTAATTCTTCGACCGCGTTGCAAACGTCGGCTCGCAACATGTTTTCACCATAAAACTGGTGATACATCTGCCCCACAGGACTCTTTAAAAACGCGACACCACCCGAGTGCCCAGGGCAATGCCATGAATAAGAGCCATCTTCAGCATAGTCGAGCAGTGCTTTGAAGAATGGTGGTTGTACCCCCTCTAAATAGCTTTTGGCTTCGCGGATTATGTGACGCGCCACAAATTCAGGCGTGTCTTCAAACATGTGAATAAAGCCATGCAATTCGCGCAAGATATCGTTGGGCAAATGACGCGATGTTTTAGTCTCGCCATACACGTAAATGGGAACGTCGGCGTTTTTACGACGTACTTCATCGATAAACATGCGTAAATTTAAAACTGCAGGATCCAAATCAGGCCCCGGCGTGAATTCTTCATCGTCAATGGACAAAATAAACGCACTGGCGCGCGATTGTTGTTGTGCAAATTGGCTGAGGTCACCATAACTGGTTACACCCAAAATCTCAAAGCCTTCAGACTCAAAGGCTTGCGCCAAGGCGCGAATACCCAAACCGGAGGTATTTTCCGAGCGAAAGTCTTCGTCGATGATGACAATGGGAAAGCGAAACTTCATTGATAACTCCCGCCTCGAAGGCGCATGGGTTCATAACAAGAGGCGAAGTGTAACTCCTAAGGCCACTGATACAATAGCATGCTTCGGAGAGGTGGATGAGCGGTTTAAGTCGCACGCCTGGAAAGCGTGTGAGGGTTAATAGCCCTCCGCGGGTTCGAATCCCGCCCCCTCCGCCAATAAACTTGTATTACAAGCTGTTTTCAAATAATTGCAGTCTCTTTTCTAAATCACTCGCCAGTTTTCCTCTGGCCGCATAAATAGCTTCACGCTGCGCGTTATAAAGTTTGACTTGCTTGAGGTTTTCAAACATCTTGAGGTGAATCGAACGCATTTCAGACAGCGTTTGCTTATATTGATTTTCTAAATCTTGAAGAATCAATTTTTTCTGCGAAAAGTCTTCAATACTTTCCATCAGTGGCGTCCAAGATTCCAGTTGATGATCTTGGTTTTCATTGTCTTTTTGCAGGTTTTGAACTGAATCGACAATTTTTTCTAAATTTTCAAAAATTTTATAAATCTCTACATTTTCTATTTTTTTCTTGAGATGTTCATAATTTTCGTCATAAGACAATTGAGTGGGCATCTCATTTCTTGCTTCTAATTGAATGTTTTTAATAATTTCTGGATTGAATGAGGTGTTATTGATGGGCTTGACCTTTTCTGTCTCATTATTAAGGTACATCGAATAAGGCGAATAGTCGGTTTGATTCAAGGCTTCGTCCTTGTGAACATCATGATAAAAAGATTCGATATTGGATTTGGTTGAAACTGTACTGGTTGTCGTACTTTTTTCGCTTCCAAAAAAACGGGAAATCGCGCTCATCATTGATCCTTAAAAATTCCAGACTAATAGGCCTATTATCACCTTCAATAAAAAAAGGCTCCTATTGGAGCCTTTTAATCGAACTAGATACTTTTATCTGACAACAGCAATTGCGTCGCGTTTGCCACCTTTGTAGGTGTACAAGGTCAAAGCACCATTTTTGACGTCACCTTTTTCGTCAAACGTAATGTCGCCTGTTACACCCTTGTAGCTCGCGGTTTGAGCCAATTGAGGTAAATACTTGGCAGGCTCAGATGAGTTGGCACGAACCATGGCGTCCACCATCAAGTTAACAGCGTCGTACACATAGGGTGCATAAACTTGAACGTCAGCATTGAAACGTTTCTTGAATTTTTCGTTGAATTCATCCATGCCTTTTTTCTGCGCGCCTTCGACACCGCCTGCTTCAGCGCAGACCACTTGACCGTCAGTCATGGCGTCACCAGCGAGCTTGGCTAATTCTGATGTGCAAATGCCATCACCACCCATAAATTTGGCGCTGATGCCCAATGACTTCATTTGTTTAATCATGGTACCTGCAACGGCATCCATTCCACCAAAGAAGACCACGTCAGGTTTCTTTCCCTTGAGTGTGGTCAAGATTGCGGTGAAGTCTGTGGATTTATCGGTTGTAAATTCACGACCGATAATATTGCCGTTGGCGGCCTTGACTGCTTTTTCGAACTCATCAGCAACACCTTGACCATAGGCGGTGCGGTCATCAATGACAGCAATGCTCATGCCTTTGACTTCAGCAACTGCATAACGACCCAATGTGCCACCTAAATGAACGTCATCAGCAACCACGCGGAAGGTTGTTTTAAAACCTTGACGTGTGTATTTGGGATTGGTTGCAGAGGGAGAAATTTGTGGGATACCCGCATCGCTGTAAATTTTTGAAGCGGGAATGGAAGTGCCTGAATTGAGGTGACCGATCACGCCATTGACTTTTTGATCTACCAATTTTTGTGCAGCGGCTGTGCCCTGCTTGGGATCGGCTGCATCGTCTTCAGCAACCAATTGAAATTTAACTTTTTTACCATCGATAGTGACGCCCTTGGCGTTGAGTTCTTCAATCGCAAGGCTGGCACCGTTTTCGTTATCTTTGCCCAAGTGAGCTATGGCACCACTGGTCGGCGCTACGTGCCCAATTTTGATGACGGCTGGCTCTTTGGAGCAACCTGCAATCATCAGTGAAACCAATGCCGCTGTTAGTGTTAATGCAATTTTCATGAGAAAACCTCCAGATAAGTTTGAGTTTGCAGAGTTTACGAGAAATTGAAAAGATTATGAATTGGTTTTGATATATCCTTGCTCTTTGAGGATCTGGTCGACGGCTTGCCTGAGCATCTCGGGCATCACTTGCGCCAATTGAAGTTGAACGCGTTCTAAAACTAAATCCGACAAGTGATCAAAATTAGTTGAGCTTTGATCGAGTCGATCAACCGATGAATCCATTTGCCAAGGCATGCGCGCTGGACGGATTGCTACTTCGACTTGCACAGGGTTGAGTAAAACGGGTAAATCAGCTTCTGGAATCGGGGGTCTATTCATTTGACTTTGCCTTTGATTGTGCTAGATCATATTTAACAATGGGATAGCCGCGATCAGAATAATGTTTCCAACGTTGTCGTGAGCAGAGTTTGTCCTGTTCATCTTGAGTCACGATCTCGATGACTCTCTCGAAAGTTTCGTAACCGTTTTGTACTTGATCACATAAATTAACCAAAATTTGGTGATGCGGCAAGGTTTCAACTGCTGATAAATCAGAGGTCAAAATAATCGCGGAGTTAGCTAACAATTCGGGTTCATCGTTGCGATGGCAATGCGGTAAAAAACCCGTTGGCTCAAATGTCCACAACTGCGCATCCAACTCTTTGAGTCTTTCATCGGGTACACAAACGATCACACGTTGCTGCATGCGCCAAACTTTTCTGAGCAATCTACAAACATAATGATTTTTGTCTGTTGCGTTGAAATGAAATGCAATTTCTGTCATGTTATTTTTTATTTTTACCTGAACCGCCCTTGGCTTGGGACAACAAATACCCGAGTAATAGACCGACAGGTCTTCCTGTGGCCCCTTTGGATGCGCCACTCTTCCAGGCGGTGCCAGCAATATCCAAATGTGCCCAAGGAAAATCTTTAGAGAATCGATGCAAAAACTTAGCCGCCGTTATTGCTCCACCCGATCGATCGGCCACATTTGCTACATCTGCAAAATTAGATTTCAGACCCTCTGCATATTCTTCATCTAACGGCATGCGCCAACACAAATCTTGCCAATCTTCACCCGCTTTTAATAGTTGATAGGCCAATGCATCGTCACTGGAAAACATGCCTGTCCGCACGTGGCCCAATGCAATGACGCAGGCACCTGTGAGCGTTGCAATATCAATCACTGCCTTAGCTTTGAATCGCTTGGCATACGTGAGTGCATCGCACAAAATAAGACGGCCTTCGGCATCGGTATTGAGAATTTCAATTGTTTGACCGCTCATGCTGGTGACTACATCGCCTGGTTTGATCGCATTGCCACTGGGCATATTTTCGCAAGTGGGAATCAGGCCAATCACATTAATAGCGGGTTGCAGTTGGGCCAATGCGCGAAAAGTTCCAAGAACACTGGCAGCACCGCACATATCAAATTTCATCTCGTCCATGCCCGCACCGGGTTTGAGAGAAATGCCGCCCGTATCAAAGGTGATGCCTTTGCCCACCAATACTACGGGTGCGGCATCCGATTTAACAGCACGACTTTTGTACTTAAGCACAATAAAACGCAAGGGCTCGACCGAACCTTGTGCCACAGACATAAACGAGCCCATTTTGAGTCGATCAACCTCTTTGGGGCCCATCACCTCGCAACGGATGTTGGGAAATTTGGCTAATTCTTGTGCCGCTTTGCCCAGCAAGGTTGGCGTTGCGTGATTGGCAGGTCTATTTCCCCACTCTCGTGCCAATTGAGTGCCAAGAACACGGGCATAGGCACGATCAAAGTGCGCTTGCGCCTCTTTGATTGCAGATACACACAAAATCAAACGTTTGAGTTTGATGGATTCAGCGCTGGGTTTGGTGGCTTGGTAAAGATAAGTTGCATCAGACGCAGATTGAAGTGCAGCTGACCAGCCTTGCGCGCCCACTTTGGGCATCACCACATGAACATCGCTAACTTTGAGCTTTTTGGCCCAAGATACAGCCGATTGCATGGCTGTCTTGAGTTGTTCAGGCTGTGCTTGTTCGGCTTGCACCAGCAATAAGTGTTTGATTTTAAGTCCTGCAGGATGCCAAAAATTAAGTGATGCACCCTTGTCTGACAATTCTTTAGAATCAAGGACTTTCTGAATCAATTGGCCCAAAACGCTTTGATCAGAGTGAAAATCAGCAGTTAACACAACAACCAGCGCGTCCAATTTTGATTCACTGACTGAACGCTGTGAAAGGGACTTGAGTTCAAAGTTCATAATGATGGCTTTCTTAGATTCCAATATGTTATTCGATTCCACCATTCGTCAAGAGCTCAGTCGTCAATTTGTGGCCACCATGGTGGTCATGGTGACCGTCGTCATGACCATTATTTTGATCCGAACCTTTGGGCAAGCATCGCGTGGACAAGTCAACCCCACAGAAGTCAGCTTGGTAATGGGATACACGATTTTGGGATATTTTCCATCACTGATGACTATGGCCTTGTTTATTTCTTGCGTTGGGACCTTGTCTCGCATGTACAACGACAGTGAAATGGTGATTTGGTTTTCGAGTGGCAATGGCTTGATGAGCTTTTTAAAGCCCATTCTTCATTTCGCTTGGCCTTATGTGTTGACGGTATCGCTCATGGCTTTGTTGGTCTGGCCTTGGGCTAATTTTCAAATTCAAGATTTAAGACAACGATTTGAAAAGAGAGGAGATTTAGAACGGGTGAGTCCTGGTGAGTTTCAAGAGTCTGCCAACGGACTTCGCGTTTTTTTCATTGATAAACACATTGTGGGCGACATTGGCAAAAGCAATGTTTTTATCGCGTCAACAGAAAAAAATAAACAGTCTATGACATCTTCTCAAAGTGGCCGCATAGAGACCATAAATAATGAAAATTATTTAATCTTGAACAATGGCCAACGGTTAGAAACCGATTTAGCAACGCAAGAATTTAAGTTGAGCGAATTTGTTGAGTATGGCACGCAGGTGAGCAACAAAGGTGTGTTGTTTGACGAAAAAACGCCCAGTGCAATCTCCACATGGGACTTGATCAAAAATCCGCGACCCACCTATTTGGGCGAGTTGGGATGGCGAATCAGTATCGGTATTGCTGCTTTTAATTTTTTATTGATTGGCTTGGCAGTAGCGCATATGAATCCGCGTGCGGCTAAAAGTAGTTCAATGATTTATTCTCTGTTGATATTTTTAATTTACTTTAACCTGATTAATTTATGCCAGGCTTGGGTATCGGCTGGAAAAATCAATATCTTTGTTCAAATTTTAGGTCTAAACGGCTGTGTATTTTTAATGGCTTACTTGTGGCTCACTCAAAGAAACCTCAATTTCAGTTGGAAATCGCTGGGCAAAAGAGTTGTCACTGACCCTGACGTGAAATCCTTATGAAAACATTTCAACGGCTCATTTATAAGCAAGTGGTATCTACTGTTTTATTTGTGGAGATCGGCTTTTTGGGTTTGTTTTTTTTCTTTGATTTGATTGAAGAATTAAGGCAACTTGGAAGTAGTTATCAGGCGCAACATGCTTTTGCCTACGTTGCCATGATGGTGCCCAATCATTTCCATGAATTGCTACCCATTGCCGTCTTGATCGGCACAATTTTTGTGATGTCACGAATGGCACAAACTTCTGAATTCACGATTCTCAGAACGAGTGGTCTGGGCCCCGTATTGGCTTTACGCAATTTAATAGGGCTTGGTTTTGCATTTGCATTGTGTACGTTCATCGTTGGCGATTATTTGGCGCCACTCAGTGAAAGGCACGCGCAACTCATGAAGTCTCGTTACATGGGGCAAATCACCGTAGGAATGACGGGTGCATGGCTAAAAGAGCGGCAGTCCTACAGCAACCACGCCGTCAACATTGCAGCGATGGACGGCAATAGTGTGATGCGTAAGGTTCGTATTTTTGAATTTAACAATTTGGGCAAATTACAAACTGTGACACGCGCTGAACGCGCCAGTTTTACGCCTGATGACGATGCATGGATTTTACAAAAAATAATGCGCGATGAGTTTACCCAAGATCCCAATTACCCAACGCCATCCAATCGCATCGAAGCTGATATATTACGATGGCCCACCACCATTACGCAAGAGATGGTTTCAGTTGCTTTGCTCAGACCCGATCGCATGGGCACCTTAGATTTGTTTCAATACATTCGCCATCTGGAAGCCAATGCACAAACGGCGCAACGCTATGAAATTGAATTTTGGCGCAAAGTTTTTTATCCTCTCAGTTGTTTGGTGATGGTTGTATTAGCCCTACCATTTGCCTATTTGCACTTTAGAAGCGGCAATATTGCCACACAGGTATTTGTTGGCGTGTTGGTGGGTATTAGTTATTTCTTGCTCAACAATGTCTTTGGATTCATGGGCACGATTAATCAGTGGATACCTTGGCTGGCTGCGGCTATTCCAGGACTGATATACACCGCGCTTTCATTGAGTATTTTTGGCTGGCTGGTCTTGAGGCATTGATGGACGCTATTGTTTTATTCGCACACGGATCGCGAGATCCACTTTGGCATCAGCCCATGCAGTCACTGCAAAAGTTGATTGAACAACAATGTCCCCAAATATTAGTGAGGTGCGCTTATTTGGAGCTGTGTCAACCTGATTTAATGACTGCGGTTCATGATTTAACGCTGCAATCGTGTCAATCAATTCGAGTGATCCCTTTGTTTTTAGGCGTAGGCAAACACGCACGTGAAGATCTGCCCCTGTTGATGAATCAACTCAAAAGCCAATATCCAAATGTTGCGTTTGAATGTTTGCCAGCAGTGGGAGAACACCCTTTACTGCTCTCTACATTGGCTCAAATTGCTACAAACTAGGTTTTTCTGTCAAAATCGCATAAGAAACACGTTTGATATACATTTATTGATATGAACCTTCATCAATTTCGATTTGTGCAAGAAGCGGTGAGGCAAAAACTCAACCTCACCGAAGTTGCCAAAGCTTTGCATACGTCGCAACCTGGCGTTTCCAAAGCAATTTTGGAATTGGAAGAAGAATTGGGAATTGAGATTTTTGGACGCCACGGCAAACGACTCAAAAGAGTGACCGAACCTGGCGAGCAGGTTTTAAAAAGCATTGATGTGATTTTGCGCGAAGTCGCGAATCTCAAAAAAATTGGCGATCATTACAGCGCACAAGATACGGGAACATTATCAATTGCAACCACGCATACGCAAGCGCGATATGTGCTGCCTCCGCACGTTGCCCAATTGCGCAAGGTCTACCCGCAGGTCAATGTCAGCCTTCATCAGGGTGCGCCCGATCAAGTAGCTCAAATGGTGATCAATGAAACGGCCGAAATTGGAATAGCCACCGAATCATTGGCCAACTATCCCGAATTGGTCACACTTGCTTGTTACGAATGGCAACACGTTTTGGTTCTGCCACAAGATCATCGGTTAGCCCAAGTTGAAACGATTACTTTAGAAGAGTTAGCCAAAGAATTCATCATCACCTATCACCCTTCTTTTACGGGTAGAACCCGAATTGATAAAGCATTTGCCCATCAACGACTCACGCCAAGAATTGCATTAGAGGCCATCGACTCTGATGTCATTAAAACCTATGTGCAATTAGGTATGGGTGTGGGCATCGTTGCCGAGATGGCCGTTCAAAACGACAATCAAGATGAACTGATCATTAAACCAGCTGGCTATTTGTTTGGTAAAAACTTAGCGCGCATTGCTTTTAAACGTAGCAGTTATTTGCGAAATTTTGTGTATGAATTTGCACGATTTCTGAATCCCGAATTGTCGCGACAAGACATCATGAACGTCATTAACAATTCCACTAACTCATCAACTGATCCATCATGACTCCAGATATTGTCTCCAAGTTGCCCAATGTAGGCACCACTATTTTTACAGTGATGTCAGCTCTAGCGGCAGAAAAAAAAGCCGTTAATTTAGGACAAGGTTTTCCTGACTTTGCCTGCGACACAAAGCTTATCGATGCTGTGACTGATGCGATGCGCGAAGGTCTCAATCAATATCCATCGATGCTGGGTGTACTCGAGTTGCGCAAAGCCATTTCAGAAAAAGTAGAGCGTCTGTACGGAAAAAAATACGACACCAACTCCGAAATCACGGTCACAGCAGGTGCAACACAAGCTATCATCAACGCAGTATTGGCCATCGTGCATCCAGGCGACGAAGTGATTGTGTTGGAGCCTTGCTATGACAGCTACATCCCCAACATTGAATTGGCGGGTGGAAAAGTGGTGAGCGTGCCCCTCACACCAGGAACCTTCAGGCCCGATTTCTCAAAAATTTCTGCAGCGATTAATTCCAAAACCAAAGCTATTTTGATTAATTCGCCACACAATCCAAGCGCTACGGTTTGGGGTCGCGAAGACATGCTCAAACTCGAAGAAATATTATGCCCTACATCTGTGTTGCTCATCTCCGATGAGGTGTATGAACACATGGTGTACGAACCCCTCCAGCATTTCAGTGCGGCCAGTTTTCCAGGTCTTGCTGATCGCGCATTCATCATTTCTAGCTTTGGTAAAACCTATCACGTCACAGGCTGGAAGGTGGCTTATTGCGCCGCGCCTGCCTCACTCACACATGAATTTAGAAAAGTGCATCAGTTCAATGTGTTCACGGTCAATACGCCTGTTCAATATGGTTTAGCGCGATTCATGGCTGATCCTGCGCCTTATATGAATTTGCCAGCATTTTATCAACGTAAACGAGATATATTCAGACAAGGTCTTGCTAAAACTAAATTTAAAATTTTGCCCAGTGAAGGCAGTTACTTTCAATGTGTGCTTATCGACGAGCTCGCCGTTGCAGAAAAAAATCTCAGCGAAGCAGATTTTTGTCAGTGGCTCACATCCGAGGTAGGCGTTGCGGCTATTCCTTTATCTGCCTTTTATGCCGACGCCTTTGATCAACGCGTGATTCGTTTTTGTTTTGCCAAAAAAGACGAGACCTTAGGCTTGGCACTCGATCGATTGGCGCGACTCTAAACAGTCGCTCGATCCAATCAATGAACCAACTGCAACCAAGCTTTTTCTAAACGCTTGATGCTGACAGGTTGAGGCGTGCGCAATTCTTGCGCATACAAACTCACGCGCAACTCTTCAAGCAACCATCTGAATTCACTCATTCGCTCATCGGTCACGCCTTTACGATCTGCCCACAAGCGCCAAAATTTTTGCTCAAGGGGTTTCAATTCAGACATCCGCGTAGCGTCTCGACTGGGGTCTGTGCGTAATTTATCGATTCGCATCACAATCGCTTTTAAATAGCGAACCAAATGTTGCAATTGCTGTGCGGGTGTTTCCATCAAAAACTTTTTACTTATGAGTCGCTTGAGTTGATCAGCACAATCTTGCACAGCGTCAGGCTGAGCTTTGGTGTCTTTGATCTTGCGTGCGACCAATGCATATTCATTCAAAATAAGACTGGCCTGCCTTGCCAGTTCATTGGCAATCAATGTTAAACGTCCGCGTCCGTCGTCGAGTCGTTGTTGAAATTCTTGTTGATCTGTCGGCCATGGGTTCATTAAAAAAGCGCGATCCAAAGCAAGATCTAATATTTGTTTTTTTAAATCGTCCAATGTACCTAAGGACATATAGATCACAGACATTTTTTGAAGATCAGGCAGATTTTTTTCTAAATATTTAATTGCATCCTTGATTTGCAAAGAAAACAATCGCCTCAAACCTTGTTGATGCATGACCTTTGCCGTTGTGGGCTCATCAAAAACTTCAATCATAACGCCATCGCCTTGATCGACCAAGGCAGGAAAACCAATAAAGGTTTTATTGCCTTTTTTGATCTCCATCATTTCATCGAATTGTACAAAATCCCAAGCGGTATATTTTTCTTCGGCTTCTAAGAACGACACATGAGCGCTTGTATTTTTTTGAAAAACCTGTGCCTTGTGCCCTGAATTCTGAACTGAGATCTCTTGAGGTGGAGTCGATAGGGCCTGGCTTTTTAGCGACGCCAAGGCCTGAAATGCGCCTCTGGCTTGTGAGCCCAGTTGTGCTTTGATGGCGCCGAAACTGCGTCCTTGCCCCAATTGCCGACCCTGATCATCGACAACGCGAAAATTCATCAAGTGATGCGGCGACAAGGTATCTAATTTAAAGTCAGAACGCTTGACGTCCAATTCGGTTATTTTTTTAACTTCTGTCCACACAGCATCTGTAAGAGATCCTTTACCCATAATATCGGGCTGGCTCAACCGTTCGGTCATTTTTTGAGTTGAATCGGGCAGTGGCACCAAACGCGCGCGAGGTTTTTGCGGCAAACTTTTGAGCATGGCCAAAATTTTTGCGTTCAACATACCAGGCACCAACCATTGTGTGGCGTCTTCACTCACTTGGTTCAAAACAAACAATGGAATAATCACCGTCATCCCGTCTTTTGCGTCACCTGGTTCATGCAAATAGCTCACTGAGCAATCTACACCACCTAGCTTGACTGTTTTTGGAAATGCTTGTGTGGTGACACCTGCAGCTTCGTGTTGCATCAATGCCTCGCGCGTCAAAATGAGAGGGTCGGTGCGATTGCCCCTTGAGCGACGCTCGCGCATTTCTTCGCGGTGCCATTTTTCTAATGTTGTGGCATTGAATACATGCGAGGGAATTTGCTGTTCATAAAAACCTTGAATCAAACTGTCATCGACCAATACGTCTTGACGGCGTGACTTGTGTTCGATCTCTTCCACTTGCAATACTGTTTTTTGATTGGCTGCTAAAAAAGGCAACCGCGTTTGCCACTCGCCATTCACCAATGCTTCACGAATAAAAATTTCTCTCGCGCCCACAGGGTCTACAGTACTGTAGACCACTTTTCTGCCGTTGTAAACCATCAAGCCATAGAGTGTGGCGCGCTCAAGTGCAATCACATCGCCTTGTTTTTTTTCCCAATGGGGATCGAGCAATTGCTTTCGTAATAAATGCCCCCCCACCTGCTCAAACCATTTGGGATCGATGTTGGCGATGCACCTTCCAAACAGACGCGTCGTCTCGACCAATTCTGCGCAAACAATCCACCGTCCCGGCTTTTTTTTGAGATGCACGCCTGGATGTTTATAAAATTTAATACCACGTGCACCGACATAAACCTCCTCTTCCTCGTGTTTGCAACCGATATTGCCAAGCAAACCACATAACAAGGACAAATGCAGTTGTTCATCTTTTGCAGGATTCGTATTTATTGGCCATTTGTGTTCGGTCACTACGGTGAGCAATTGAGAATAGACATCGCGCCACTCTCGCAAGCGACGCACATTAATAAAATTTTGTTTGAGTAAATTTTCATATTGTCGATTGGACAATTGGTGCGTGCCATTGGCGCCCCCACGCGCTTGAGAGATCCAATTCCACAGTCGAACAAATGAATTGAATTCACTTTTATCGTCTTTAAATTTTGCATGCGCTTGATCGGCCGCTGCTTGCTGTTCCAAAGGCCGCTCTCTAACATCTTGAACGCTTAAGGCAGAGGCAATGATCAATACTTCACTTAGAGCTTGGCGATTTTTGGCCTCCAAAATCATTCGACCCACGCGTGGGTCTAGAGGCAGTTTTGCAAGCTCTTTTCCAATGGACGTGAGTTCATTGTGATCGTCAACCGCTCCAAGTTCACTCAGGAGTTGATAGCCATCGGTAATCGCCTTGGATTTGGGAGATTCCAAAAAAGCAAATTGTTCGACGTCTCCAAAATGCAGCGCTTTCATTCGCAAAATAACGCCGGCTAAGGAACTTCTTAAAATTTCCGGATCGGTGAAAGCTGTGCGTGATTGAAAATCTTTTTCATCGTACAAACGAATACAAATGCCGTTAGCAACTCGACCGCATCGACCCGCGCGTTGATTGGCCGCAGCCTGACTGATTGGCTCTACCAACAACTGCTCCACTTTGCTTCTGTAACTGTATCGCTTGACGCGTGCAGTACCCACATCGATCACATAACGAATACCCGGTACGGTGAGTGAAGTTTCAGCCACGTTGGTTGCCAACACAATACGGGCATGTCCATGCGCTTCAAAAACACGTTCTTGTTCTGTTTGCGATAAACGCGCAAACAAAGGAAGAACCTCGACATTTTGGGTAATGGCTTGATGCGATAAATGTTGACGCAGATGATCGGCGGCTTCTCGAATTTCACGCTCACCCGGAAAGAAAATCAAAATATCGCCACCAACCTGACCCGCCCACAATTCATCCACTGCATCTGCTATTGCGTCATTGAGGTCGTGATCTTTTTTTTCTTCAAAGGGACGCCAACGCATCTCGACAGGAAAAATGCGCCCCGACACCATCAACACAGGAGCAGGCCCTTTGGCACTTGTAAAATATTGCGCGAAGCGATTGGCGTCAATCGTGGCGGATGTGACGATGATTTTGAGATCGGGTCTGCGCGGTAATATTTCTCGCAAATAACCCAATAAAAAATCGATGTTTAAACTTCGTTCATGCGCTTCATCGATGATTATTGTGTCATACGCTTTGAGTAGTGGATCGTTTTGTGTTTCTGCAAGCAAGATGCCGTCGGTCATCAACTTAATGGAAGCTTGATGACTCAATCGATCTTGAAATCGAACTTTATAGCCCACAACCTCGCCAAGCGGCGTTTTGAGTTCATCGGCAATTCTTTTGGCCACCGACGTTGCAGCGATTCTTCGCGGTTGAGTGTGACCAATCAATCGACCTCGAGTGCCAGGCGGCGCATGAAGCTTGCCCCGACCCAAGGCCAGCGCCATTTTTGGCAATTGCGTGGTTTTTCCAGAACCTGTTTCGCCACAAACAATCACCACTTGGTGAGTTGAAATGGCTTGCATGATGTCCTCACTCCGTTGGCTGACGGGCAAGTCATCTGGAAAATCAATGGTCAGGGGTGTAGACAAAGAAACAACTTTTCAAACAAAACTGGGCAAAAATAGCCGAACTTGCGTCACAATGAAGCGCGAAGACTTGGAATTATCCCAGTCTCTTTCAAAAGTGTTTTTCATTGATTGAATTTTGACTATGTCCAACGTGTTTGCCTTCACATTTGTACCTTGGTTTCGCTCGGTGGCTCCGTATATTCACATGCATCGCGGTAAAACCTTTGTCGTGGGTATTGCCGGCGAAGCCATCGCGGCTGGCAAATTGCCCAATCTGGCTCAAGACTTGGCTTTGATTCAAAGCATGGGCGTCAAAATCGTATTGGTTCACGGCTTTCGTCCTCAAGTCAACGAACAACTCGCGGCCAAGGGTCACACACCCAAATATGCACAGGGTATGCGCATCACCGACGGCATAGCCCTCGATTGTGCCCAGGAAGCAGCGGGGCAATTGCGATACGAAATAGAAGCCGCATTTAGCCAAGGTTTGCCCAATACGCCCATGGCGGGGGCTACTGTGAGGGTGATATCTGGTAATTTCATCACAGCCAAGCCTGTTGGCATCGTCAATGGAGTTGATTTTCAACATTCCGGCTTGGTTAGAAAAGTAGATGTCACAGGCATTCATCAAACCTTGCAAATGGGCTCAATGGTGTTGTTGTCTCCCTTTGGTTTTTCTCCAACGGGTGAAGCCTTTAATTTGACGATGGAAGAAGTTGCCACATCGGTGGCCATTGCACTCAAAGCCGACAAACTTGTTTTTGTCACCGAAGTGCCTGGTATTCGCGTCAAACCCCTAGAACTTGGTAGCGAAGACAATCCCATCGATACTGAACTGCCCTTGGATAGCGCTCAAAAACTCTTACAACAACTGCCGCAAGCCGATCAACCTACCGACATTGGTTTTTATCTTCAACACTGCGTGAAGGCATGTCAAAGCGGTGTTGAGCGCAGTCACATTTTGCCCTTTGCTGTGGACGGCGCTTTATTGCTTGAAGTCTATATGCACGATGGCATTGGCACGATGGTGGTGGATGAAAAATTAGAAAGTTTGCGTGAAGCCACATCTGACGACGTGGGTGGCATCTTGCAATTGATCGAACCCTACGAAAAAGATGGCACTCTGGTCAAGCGCGATCGCAATGAAATCGAACGCGACGCGGGTCAATACACGGTGATTGAGCACGACGGTGTTATTTTTGGATGCGCTGCGTTATTTCCATATATGGATAGCAAAACAGCGGAATTGGCCGCACTCACGGTATCTCCCAATTCGCAAAGCCAAGGCGACGGCGAAAAAATTCTCAAGCGCATCGAGCAACGCGCAAAACTTAAAGGTTTGGAAAGTATTTTTGTTTTAACCACGCGTACCACGCATTGGTTTTTAAAGCGTGGTTTTGTTCAGACCGACCCTGATTGGCTTCCAGAGGCTCGCAAAAGAAAATACAACTGGGATCGCAAAAGCATCGTGCTCGTTAAAGGATTAAGTTGATGGTATTGTTGGTTTTTTAAATATAAAAAATAATTGCAAACTCATTGCAACAATCAAAAAAGAAAATACAACAAATGACCAGTTGGCGATGGATCCGCGCGATGGATCCGCCTAAAAAGGTCCAGTCCACTTTGGTGCAATCGCCTCCACCCCTAAAAATCATGGGTATGGCGCGTTGCAACGGAAACGATTCAATCATTCCATAAAAATCACGACCACAGCTTTGTACCTCGGGTGGAAACCACTGAAGCCATGATTGACGCGCTGCGACGAATGCGCCAAACGCAGATGAACCCAAAGTAAGAACGACTGATAAGCGATGAATCAAGTGAGTTGGAAAAACAATCGCAATCGTAGACCAAATAATGACGACCAGCATGGCATAACGCTGAACAATGCACATGGGGCAAGGCTCTAATCCAACCACGTGTTGAAGATACAGGCCAAAAGCCAACATGACCGTTAAAACCAAGGCGACTAAACACCAAAACAGCCTTGGCGAGCGTTCAAAAAGCAATCGAATTGCGTATAACATCCATTTTTTCCTTATTCCGTAATAAGTCTATCGCTTTCAATCGACCTTTGGCTCGCAAGGACTCAAAAAGATTGCTAAAGTCATGCCTAATGTGAAATCATTTCAAAAAATAGAAGGAAATTTATGGCACGCACCGTTCAATGCATCAAATTAGGAGCTGAATCCGTAGGTTTGGATTTTCCTCCTTACCCCGGTGAACTCGGAAAACGCATCTGGGAGAGCGTGAGCAAGCAAGCTTGGGCCGATTGGTTGAAGCATCAAACCATGTTGGTCAACGAAAACCGACTCAATTTGGCCGATTTGCGCGCACGTCAATATTTAGCTCGTCAAATGGAGAAACATTTCTTTGGCGAAGGGGCTGATGCTGCCCAAGGCTATGTTCCACCCACACCTTGATTGGCAGGCCAAGCACTGGCAACAACGTCAACAATGGAGCATTCTTGATACCGACTTTCTTCAAGGTCAATATTTTTTCTTCCTTTGTGATGAGTGGAGACGCGATCCGCTAAGACCCCAGCGTTTGAATGTGATGGCCTTGGCAGAAGAAGCACCATTATGGAATTTGACACCGGGTGTTCACCGACTGTCTTTTGACAAAGGGCAAATTCAACTTACCATAGCTGTGGGCCCTCGCGAAAAAATGATTCGGCAAATCAAAGGACAGGCCGATCATGTCTTGCTTCATCAGTGGAGTTGCAATCAAGATCCTTTTATTTGGAAAGCCTTGGCGAAGCTGTGTCAGTTTTCAGCGCAAATTGTTGTTTCTGATACGCCGATTGATCTTGATCATGCAAAAGCAGAAGGTTTCATAACGCTTGAATCCGATCGTTCATATCAACTTTTAAGTTACCAAGCGCATTGGTTACAAAAAAAATCACCAACCAGCATCGACAAAAATTGCACTGTATTGGGAAGCGGTTTGGCCGGCGCTTCGCTTGCTTACGCTTTGGCCGAACGCGGTTGGCGCGTCCATGTAATGGATAGTGGTTCTGCAACGGCACAGGGCGCCTCGGGCGTTCCCGTAGGTTTGCTCACCCCTCATGTGTCTGCTGATGATAATGACTTTTCTCGTCTCTCGCGTGCAGGTATGCGTCAAACGCTGGCTGTGGCTCATCAATTATTAAAAGATGATGGTTGGTTGGTCAAAGGTGTGTTGGAAAATCGAATCGAAGGCAAAACACGACAAGCGGGTTTTCCTCGTTGGCATTCAGAGGCAGGATGGATCAAGCCCAAACATTTCATCGACGCTTTATTGAATCACCCGCTCATCACCTTGCAACTCAATGCGTCGATTCAACGCATACAAAAAAATAATGACAACGGTTGGGATTTGTTTTCAATGACCCATGAAATCGTTTCAAAAACCCCGTATTTGGTGATTGCCTGCGGCCCTGCTTCTGTTCCTCTTATTCAAACCGCAGTCCCCGATTTTTTTCTTCCCTACACACCGATTCGGGGACAAATATCTTGGGGCTCGATGACTGAAGGCATCAGCTCACTTGCGCCGACTCATCCCGTGAGTGGCCATTGCAGTTTTATTCCACAGATTTCATACCAAGGTCAGATGCAGTGGTTTACGGGTTCTACATTTGATCGTAGCAACATCACTGCAGGTGTTTTACACAACGATCATTTGAAAAATATTCAACATTTGCTTGAACTCATTCCAAGTTTGTCAGACGCAATCGATGAATCAATTGCACCAACTCTCAAAGGATGGGCTGGCGTGCGTTGCTCACTTCCCGATCGAATGCCCGTCGTTGGTTCTGTCGACCCTGAAGGCCTCAACGGTTTGTATGTTCTAACGGGCTTGGGCTCAAGGGGCTTGTGTTTGGGCCCCATTTGCGCGGAAGTTTTAGCCAGTCATTTAAATAACGACCCCTCACCCATTGAAATAAAATTACTGGAGGCTTTGAATCCTATTCGATATATAAAATAAATATTCCATATAAATCATATATTTACGATTTAAACTGCATCTATATGCCTATATTGCATATAACTAAAACTAAAAAATAGTTGGGCTTTATATAATAAAAAACTACAGTAGTGAGCAATGCAAGAAATCGCTTTTATTACTACTGGATTTGCCGTTGGCCTCATCGTTGGACTTACTGGCGTGGGTGGCGGGTCGCTTATGACCCCCATCCTTATTTTTGGCTTTGGTATTCAACCCGCCTTGGCTGTGGGCACCGATTTGCTGTTTGCTGCAGGCACCAAAGCGGGAGGCTTGGTTCAACTCGTTCGTCAAAAGCGCGTGCCATGGCGCGTGGTGTTTCATTTGAGCTTGGGCAGTATTCCTGCATCCTTAGCCACGTTGTATGTGTTGAATCATTGGGGCACTCAACATCCTCAAACACAAAAAATGATCACACTCACACTAGGCATTTCATTGTTGCTAACAGCAGCATCAACACTTTACAAGGCGATTCGTGGTGTACGTCATCCGTTGATTCAGGACACGCAAACGGAGCTGAGTTCCATCAAGCACCGTCCATTTTTCTTGCCCATCTTATTTGGCGCATTGATTGGAACCTTGGTCACACTCACGTCCGTCGGAGCAGGCGCCATCGGTGTGACTGCATTCATGCTTTTGTATCCAGCCCTTTCATTGCATCGAATCATTGCCGCTGACATCGCCTATGCCGTGCCGCTCACCTTGGTTGCGGGCTTAGGTCACGCCTCTTTGGGTTCGGTCAACTGGACTTTGTTGGGGCTTTTGCTCACAGGCTCATTGCCTGGTATTTGGTTGGGTTCGCATTGGGTATCAAAAGCACCCGAGAGACTCATTCGGTCTTTTTTATCGGTGCTACTGGCATGGGCCGGCACCAAACTCGTTCTGGTTTAAACATGTATCAATACACATCGCATGATCAACAAATGGTGCGTGAACGCGCCTCGCAGTACCGTGATCAACTGCAACGCAATTTAACGGGTCATTTAACCGATGACGATTTTAAACCACTTCGTCTTCAAAATGGTTGGTATATCCAACGCTATGCACCGATGTTGCGAGTGGCCGTTCCTTATGGAGAAATATCGAGTCAACAATTGCGTGTTTTGGCTCGTATTGCACGTGAATACGATCAACCCGACGCAGCATTGTTTGAAAAAGCACAACACAAGCAAAACGCAATCAGTGATTTTCCTGCGCCCAGTCTCAAAAAAGGTCACGCACACTTTACAACGCGACAAAATGTTCAGTTCAATTGGATTCCTTTGCATTTAAGTGCTGATGTGATGGATGTATTAGCCAGCGTCAACATGCATGGCATTCAAACCAGTGGCAATTGCATTCGAAACATCACCAGCGATGAACTCGCAGGTATTGCGATCGACGAAGTGGCCGATCCCCGTCCCTTCGCCGAAATTTTGCGCCAATGGAGCACCTTTCATCCCGAGTTTGCTTTCTTACCGCGTAAATTCAAAATTGCCATTACAGGTGCCACCGAAGATCGTGCGGCCAGTGCTTGGCACGATGTGGGTTTGCAATTGATCAAAAACGATGCGGATGAATTAGGTTTTCGCGTTTTGGTGGGTGGTGGCATGGGTCGCACACCCGTGATCGGCACGGTGATTCGAGAGTTTTTACCATGGCATCAAATCATTAATTTTTTAGAAGCTGTTGTTCGTGTCTACAACCGATGGGGGCGTCGCGACAATATCTACAAAGCAAGAATTAAGATTTTGGTCAAAGCCGAAGGTCAGCGTTACATCGACGAAGTCGAAGAGGAATACAAGTTCATCATCTCTCAAGACGGAGCGCCACACACCATCACTCAACAAGAACTCGATCGCGTGAGCGCTAGTTTTGTGGCGCCCGAGCCAAACAAAACACATCTGAGTGTTGACGCCAAAGTTCAACGCATTTTGGATGTATCAGCTAAAGACGATTTGGAGTTTGCAAGATGGGTTCAACAAAATGTTGCTCCACACAAAAATCCAGCCTTGCGCGCGGTGACTCTGTCGTTCAAACGCCTCGGACTCGCGCCTGGAGACGCAACCGCTGAGCAGTTAGAACAAGCCGCACAATTGGCCGATCAATATTCAAGCGGTGAAGCGCGCGTCACTCACGATCAAAATTTATTATTGCCTTGGGTGTCTTGCGAAGAATTAACGCAACTTTGGCGTGATGCACGCAAAGCAGGCCTTGCAAAAGCCAATATTGGATTGCTCACCGACATGATTGCTTGCCCTGGCGGTGATTATTGCGCTTTAGCCAATGCGCGTGCTCTTCCCATTGCTGCGGCTATTTCCGAGCGATACAACGACATAGACGAATTGTTTGATATCGGCGAAATTGATTTACATATCAGTGGTTGCATCAATTCTTGCGGCCATCACCACAGCGGTCATATTGGTATTTTGGGTGTCGATAAAGACGGTCAAGAATGGTATCAAGTCACCCTTGGTGGTTCGGACGGATCTACGCTTAGCGGAACTCCAAAACCAGGAAAAGTGGTTGGTCCCTCATTTGCAGCGGCCGAAGTAGTGGGTGTGATTGAAGCCGTTTTAGACACCTACGCCCAGCAACGTGTAGCCAAAGAAACCTTTATGCAAACCTTGCAACGTTTGGGTATTGATATTTTTAAAACGGCGGCCAATTCTGCTCGATTGACAACGGGTGCATCGCATCTTTTGTCTTAATGGATTCATGATGAAACTCAACATACTCACAGATCAGGGCAGCAACGATCCCTTGCCGCACAGCTTGCGTTTGCCCAATGAGGCCAATCCTTTGGAATTCGATCTTTCTGAAATAAAAATCATCGAATTAAATTTTCCAAAATTCACCGATGGCAGAGCCTATAGCCAAGCAATGATGTTGCGCAGGCGTGTGGGCTTTGATGGCGATATTCGCGCAACGGGCGATGTGCTTGTGGATCAATTGGCGCAAATGGCACGCACAGGATTTACCAGCGCTATTTTGCGCAGCGACCAAGATCGCGCTGTTGGGGAAAAACTTTTAAATCACTTCACCCAGTTTTACCAAGGTGACGTTGTTCAACCCAAGCCCGCATTTGCCCGATGAATAACACCCATTCAGCCATTAGTTTGCACGACAAACCCAGTTCTGATTTTTTGCAAAAAGTTCAGGCCAGTCAGCAATTGCTGCAACAAGTCAGCACACAATTTCAAACCATCAAACAAGCTTCCAGTTTAGGTGCAGAAGATTTGGTGGTGTCGCACCTGATTGATCAATTGGATTTAAACATCCCCATGTTTGTATTGGATACGGGCGCATTGCACGAGCAAACCTATGCATTAATTGAGAGATTGCAGGCTTCGTCAAAGCAATTGATCGAGGTTTATAAACCAATCCATCAGTCTGTGATTCAATTTGTACGCGACAAAGGGCAACGCTCTATTTTTAAGAGCATGGATCACCGCAAACAATGCTGCGACATTCGAAAAATGGAGCCTTTGCAACGCGCGCTTAAAGACCAACAAGCGTGGATAACTGGATTGAGACGTGAGCAATCCACCAACAGAGCGCAAGTGAGTCAGATTCAAGTTGATATTCAGAACCGAAGAGAAATGAGCAAAGTCAATCCATTGGTGGATTGGACATGGGGAGATGTTTGGCATTACATCGGTATTTACCAAATCGATTACAACCCTTTGCACGATCAGTTTTATCCTAGTATTGGATGTGCGCCCTGCACGCGTGCGATCAGTTTAGGCGAAGATTTTCGCGCGGGTCGCTGGTGGTGGGAGGAAGCAACCGCCAAAGAATGCGGACTTCATCTCAACACCTCATCTCTCCCCTTTGTTGCTAAGAAAGAACTCGCATGAACGCTCGCTTAGACCATCATGTCTTGGAACAACTCAACCAGTCTCACTTAGACGCGCTTGAAGAAGAGACGATTTTTATTTTGCGTGAGGTTGCTGCTGCTTTTGAGCGACCTACCCTACTTTTTTCGGGTGGCAAAGATTCGTTGGTGATGCTCAAATGTGCAGAAAAAACTTTTGGCATTGGAAAAATTCCTTATCCCTTATTAATGATTGATACGGGTCACAATTTTTCGGAGATCACCGATTTTCGAGATTTTCGCGCCAAAGAATTAGGCGCTCAATTGATTGTTCGTAACGTTGAAGACTCGATTGCAAAAGGAACCGTTCGACTCGCCAGGCCCGATGAATCACGCAACGTGCATCAATCAGTCACTTTGCTTGAAGCGATCGAAGAATTTCGTTTTGACGCACTCATTGGTGGGGCAAGACGCGATGAAGAAAAAGCACGCGCTAAAGAAAGAATTTTTTCGCACAGAGACAGTTTTGGACAATGGCAACCCAAATCGCAACGACCTGAGTTGTGGAATTTATTTAATACACACATTCATCCTGGCGAACACTTTCGAGTTTTTCCAATTTCTAATTGGACCGAACTGGATGTTTGGCAATACATTGCAAGAGAAAATATTGTTTTGCCGCAATTGTATTACGCGCACTCGCGTGAAATTATCAAAAGACGCGGGCTGCTTGTGCCCCTCTCGCCTCTCACGCCTTTGCGCGCGGGTGAGCAATCCGAAATGATTCAAGTGCGTTTCAGAACGGTGGGCGATGTCACCTGCACTTGCCCCGTTGAGAGCAATGCCACAACGCCTCAAGACATCATCCTAGAAACCATTCGTGCAGATGTGAGCGAGCGCGGTGCCACTCGCATGGACGATCAAACGTCGGATGCATCGATGGAAAAACGTAAAAAAGAGGGCTACTTCTAATGGACACCATCAATCTGACACAGCAACACGCCGCTCTTCGATTCATTACATGCGGATCCGTTGACGATGGTAAAAGCACGCTTATCGGTCGTTTATTGGTCGATAGCAAATCTGTTTTACAAGATCATTTGACGGGCGTACAACGACACGGCGCTACAAACTTAGCGTTGTTAACTGATGGACTGAGCGCCGAGCGCGAGCAAGGCATCACCATCGACGTGGCTTATCGTTATTTTTCTACTGAGCAACGCAAATTTATTATTGGCGATGCGCCCGGTCATGAGCAATACACGCGCAACATGGTCACGGCTGCATCAAGTGCCGATGCGGCCGTCGTATTGATTGATGCCACCAAGTTGGAATGGCAGAAAAAAAATCTCCAACTGTTACCACAAACACGCAGGCACACATTGTTGCTTCAACTTTTAAGAGTGCAGTCCATTATTTTTGCCATCAACAAACTCGATGCAGTCGTCGATTCCACCTTGGCTTATGAAAATATCAAACTGGCATTGGATGATTTTATGACTCGTGCAAACATTCATACCAGCACATGTATTCCTATTTCAGCACTTGTTGGTTTTAATGTTGTGACCGCTCAAGACGGATGGTGTGGCTATCACGGACCCAGTTTGTTGGAACTCTTAGAAAAACTGCCCGCAACCACAGGCGAATCAAATTTAGATTTTTCTTTTCCTGTGCAATGGGTCGAAAAATATCACGACTCTTCTGTGATTACACAGGGTCGTCGGATTTACTGGGGCCGTGTTTCAACGGGCGTCGCAAAGGTGGGACAAACCGTTCGAATTTTTCCTGGTGATCAAAGCTCTCAAATTGTTCAAGTGCTCAATCACACACGAGAAGAATCTGACGTTCATGCAGGTTTGAGTGCGGGCCTCATCCTTGACCGCGAAGTTGATGTATCCAGAGGCGATTGGATTTTGTCGCCAACAGCGCCCGTTCAAGAAAACAAAGAACTCAAAGTTACGATGGCTTGGTTAGACGATACGCCTTTGGTCAGTGGGCGGGTATATTTGGCGCTACACGGACACCGAAGCGTCAAAGTCAAAATTCAACAAATTATTCATCGCTTGGATATTCATGACTTGTCAAAAATGCCTGCCAGCGAGTTGCCTTCCAACACAATCGGTGATGTTCTCCTTCAACTCCAACAATCGTTGGTGACAGCGCCCTTCGCCAACTCCCGCTCTTTGGGTGCCATGGTTTTGATCGATCCAGTCAAGCACACGACATCCGCTGCTGTCATGGTCCAGGCCTAAATACGCAACAAAACCCATCCCCACCCAAAGGGCTACAGTCGGGCGTTTCCAGCCCCCTTCAGCCTGTGTTTAAAATACATCCATCTAAAAGCAAATCTGTTTGGCGCTAAATCATGACCCATGTTGTTACCGAATCTTGTATCCGCTGTAAATACACCGACTGCGTCGATGTGTGTCCTGTTGATTGTTTTCGCGAAGGCCCCAATTTTTTAACCATCGATCCCGATGAGTGTATTGATTGCGCGGTTTGCATTCCAGAGTGCCCCGTCAATGCCATTTATGCAGAAGAAGATGTGCCTGCAGACCAGCAACACATGGTCAAACTTAACGTCGAGCTCTCGCACATCGGTTGGCCCAGCATCACCAAACGCAAAGCTCCTTTGCCCGATGCGGATGACTGGAAAGAAAAAACCGGAAAACTCTCCGAACTCGCCCGCTAATGCCCCCAAGCACTGCTTCTAAATCACAACAAACCGATGTGGTGATCGTAGGCGCAGGTCCCGCGGGCTTATTTCAAGTCTTTGAATTAGGTTTATTGGGCATCACTGCTCAATTGGTCGATGTATTGCCCAAACCCGGCGGTCAGTGCATCGCTCTTTATGCAGACAAACCCATTTACGATATTCCTGGATTGCCTTTTTGCACGGGGCGCGAACTCATTGAACGTTTGATGCAACAAGTCAAACCATTTGCCCCTGCGTTTCATGGCGGTCATCAAATACAAACGCTTTCACAAAATACCGATGGGCTTTGGCAACTCGGTACCGATCAGGGCTTTGAGTTAAAAGCACGATGTGTGATCATTGCAGCAGGTGTAGGTGCCTTTGTGCAAAGACGTTTGCAAGTTCCAGCGCTTGATGCATTGCGAGGCATGCAAGTTTTTTCAGTAGTTCCTACTTCGATACAAAATCAACACATCGTCGTTGTAGGTAGTCATAACGAAGCGATTCAAACCTGTCTCGATTTAACTCAAAGTAGTGATCCACCTCTAAGCGTTACCTTGCTTCATCGACGAGAAGTTTTGGATGCCGATTTAGATTTGCAACAACTCTTTAAATTGGCTTGTGACGCCAAAAAAATTCAATTCAAATTAGGACAGGTCACAGATGTCATTGTTGACCGCCAGCGCATGACGCATTTGCAAATGGCAACTCCCGAAGGCTTGTTTGAATCTATAACGGTTGATCTCTTGATTGAAAAATTGGGAATGTCGCCCAAACTCGGGCCGATTTCCCAATGGGGTCTAGCCATGGATCGCAAACAACTCCAAGTCGATACGCAAACCTTTGCCACGCAATCGCCTGGTATTTTTGCGATTGGCGACGTGATTGGTTATCCTGGTAAGAAAAAATTAATACTCAGCGCCTTTCATGAAGCAGCCCTCGCCGCCTATGGTATTGCCCAATATCTCAACCCTAATCAATCCATTCCATTTGAATACACCACCGCCTCTGCTCGCATCCATCAGCGCCTCGGTGTTTAATCCAGTGTCATAATACACATCACTTGCATGCATGTGCAAGCCGCTGGGGGTGCTGAACTCATAACTGAGTGTCATGCTGAGAAAGTCCCTTTGAACCTGATTGAGGTAATCCTCGCGCAGGGAAGCATGCCAATTGTTTTGTTTCGTCAAAATACACGAATCACAGTTAGCAAAGCCGAACTGCCATTCACATAGGAAATTGAAATGGCAACTACATCACCACCACAACGCATCAACGATGCCGATCGCGTTTTTGATTTTCGCGCACACGCGTCACTTTGGTTTAGTTTGGGCGTGGGTCTTTTGGTCATGCAAGTAGGCGCCTATTTGGTGCCTGCAGTGGGTACATCCGACGCCATCTTGGCAATAGTAGTCGGGTCTGTACTGGGCTCCGCGCTCTTGGCATGGACCGCTAAAATTGCTTGCGATACGGGACTTAATAGTGCGGGCTTGATGCACCATGTGTACGGCAGTGCGTTTGCCAAGCTTCCTGTTTTACTCAACATCACGCAACTCGTGGGTTGGACCACATTCGAATTGGTAGTGATGCGCGACGGCACACAAGCCATGGGTACACAGGCATTTGGATGGTTACCCAGCTTGAGTACAGCCGTGTTTGCTACCTTGCTATGGGGCATTGTTTTGACGGCCTTGATGCGCGGCTCCATGCTCGGGCTCGTGCGAAATTTTGTCAGTCGATTTGGGTTGCCCTTGGTGATTGCTTCATTGATTTGGATCAGCTATCAGTTTTGGGGCATTTTGCAAACCAAAGGTGCTCAAGCGTTTTGGCAACGCAGTGGTGACGGCAGTATGGGTTTGTTATCGGCCATTGATTTGGTGATGGCCATGCCTGTATCTTGGTTGCCATTGATTGCAGATTACGCAAGACATGGTCAATCAGGCTCAAGTTCATGGAAAGGAACGTGGCTGGGCTATGCCATTGCCAACGCTTGGTGTTATGCCTTGGGTGTATTGATTGCGAGCGTCACGGAGCCTGGAACAGACTTGGTGACGGCTTTGCTAGTTGCACAAGGTGGATTGATTGCATTGGGTTTGATTTTGCTTGATGAGATGGACAACGCCTATGGTGACGTTTATTCTGCGGCCGTATCAAGCAACTCTTTGTTGTCTCGCATTTCAATTCAAACATGGGGCGTTGGTATTGCGGTTGTTTGCACCATATTGGCTTTGTATTTACCCATGCACGATTTAGAACCGTTTTTATTAAAACTAAGTTCTGTTTTTATTCCACTGTACGGCGTGATATTAGGAACATTGGTCTTTAACGATCAATTAGAAGAAAACACACCGACGGTTCGTTGGCAATCCGCCGTGATATGGCTGATTGGCATTGGTGTGTTTCATTCGCTAGCGATTTGGATGCCTCAATGGGGTTCGAGCATTCCTAGTTTGCTGATTACTTTTGTGCTCGCATGGTTGATGCGAAAAAAAGTTTAAATCTTGTACATGGTTTTGGGAGCGTACCCATGATTCAAAGGGCCGTGTCCTTCTCCCGTTTTAACATGCGCGCCCGCTTCAATTGCGCCCAAAATATATTCGCGAGCCATCTTGACGGCTTGCGTCAAGGGTTGGCCCAATGCCAAATGCGCAGCGATGGCAGACGACAAAGTGCAGCCCGTGCCGTGCACATTGTCGCTTGCGATACGTTTACTCGACAATTTCAATTCGGGTTGTTGCGTTGCTTGGGTCAATACGTCAATGACTTGGTCACCCGGCAAATGTCCACCTTTGAGCAACACAGCGCGAGCGCCCAACTTCAACAAAGCATTAGCACTAGGAATCAATTCCGATTCATTGTCGATGGCGTGACAAAGCAACAAAGCAGCCTCATCCAAATTGGGTGTGATGATGCTGACCAATGGAAATATTTTTTCAATCAACACAGAAATAGTGTCTTTGGCAATCAACGGGTCACCCGATGTTGCAACCATCACAGGATCAAATACCACATGGGGCAATTGGTAATATTGGATAGCCCAAGCTACAACTTCAACAATTTCGGGAGAATGCAGCATTCCTATTTTGACTGCGTCCACGCCAATGTCTTCAATGACCGATTGCAATTGCGCTTTCAAAAATTCGGGAGGCACGGCATGAATCGCTTGAACACCCATGGTGTTTTGCGCAGTCAATGCAGTAATCGCCGTCATGCCATAACAACCCAATGCAGAAAAAGTTTTGAGATCGGCTTGAATACCTGCACCACCACCGCTGTCAGAACCTGCAATCGTCAATACGCGAGGATAATGTCTTTGAATTGTTTTATTCATAGACCCTATTATCTTCAATCATTTCCACGAGGCGCTTTTTGATGTCAGCAAAACCCTACAGTGTTGTGTTAGGTGCAGGCTTAATGGGTCGATTAATGGCGCATCAACTCTCACTCGCAGGACATCGTGTTGTAGTACACGAGGCACTGGGTGCAGACGCCATGGGCTCTGCTGCACGAGTGGCCGCTGCAATGCTGGCTCCATTGGCCGAATCAGCGATCACAGAACCCATTGTGGTGCGTATGGGGCAATATGCATTGAATCGCTGGCCTCACATTTTGTCAGCACTGAGTAAGCCTGTTTTCTTTCAACAAAATGGAACGCTGATTGTTTGGCATCGACAAGATGCGGGTGAAGCCAAACGCTTTGAACAATTGCTGATTAATAATCAAAAACAAACACCGCAATTACCAGAGTTACAAAAGTTGGGGCAAAAAGAATTGGCTTTGTATGAACCGAGTTTGTCGGATCGATTTATGCAAGCACTTTATCTGCCCGAAGAAGGCCAATTGGATAATCGACAGTTGCTCGATGCATTGCTTCAGAGTTTGATTGAACAAGGAGTTGAAATTGATTGGAATAGTTTACAAAAGCCCGATTATTTTAAAAATTTAAAAATACAGCAACCCGATTGGATTATTGATTGCAGAGGATTGGGTGCAAAACCACAGTGGTCTGGATTAAGAGGCGTGAGAGGAGAAGTGATCAGACTTTATGCGCCCGACGTTCAATTGCAACGCCCCACTCGTTTGATTCATCCTAGATACCCGATTTATATTGCGCCGAAGCCCGATCATGTTTATGTGGTTGGCGCCACAGAAATTGAAACTGACGATGTATCGCCAGCCAGCGTACGTTCGACATTGGAATTGCTCAGCGCCGCCTACTCGGTTCATCCAGGATTTGGTGAGGCTCGAATCATAGAAAACGCAACTCAAGCACGGCCCACATTAAAGGATAATTTACCAGCGATTCAACGAATAGGACAACGCGTATTGCAAATCAATGGTTTGTATCGACATGGTTTTTTAATCGCACCAGCCATGATGGACTGCGCCTTAGAAATCATCGAACA
>RFYV01000081.1 GCA_009921265.1 Betaproteobacteria bacterium
TACCACGCCGCCGGGAGGCTGAGCTGATAAATGCCATGGAATTGGAGAAATTACCTAGCGAGAAAAAGTGTTTTACCTTAACACGGGTGGAAATTGTACCGGAACAGGCGCAAGCGAAGCAGAGCCAGGCGAAGCAGAGCCAAGCACAAGCGAAGCAGGCCCAAGAAATCAGCCCCGAGCAGCGGGAAATTGAACATACCTTTCTCACCAACAATATTATGGCCGACAAAGAAATCGTCTTGAAGAAAGGTGCGCAGGTCATGTGTATTGCGAATATTGACATGGAGAGCACGGAGCCGATTGTGAATGGCAGCCAAGGCATTGTTGTAGATTTTGTGGGCAATTTGCCGCTGGTGCAGTTCAACAGTGGGGCGCGGCGAACCGTCGGCTATCATACGTGGAACAGCGAAACGTATCCGTCGCTCGGTGTGAAACAAATTCCGCTCATCTATGCGTGGGCGATTACCATCCACAAGGCCCAGGGCGTGTCGCTTGATATGGCGCAAATCGATGCGGGCAGTAATATCTTTGAGTGTGGGCAAACGTATGTCGCCTTGTCGCGCATTAAAAGCTTGGATGGGCTCTATTTGACCGCTTTTAATCCGCAAAAAATAAAGGTGAATAAGAAGGTACAGGAATTTTATTCAACGCTTTGCTAATTCAACGCTTTGCTAATTATACAAAATCTCAAAGGCCAAGGTCAACGACCAATCCATATAATTCAAATCAATAATCCGGCCAAATTCATCGTACAACGCAATATGGAGCCGCTGAATATCCACCGGCCCAAAATATTCACGGGTGCGGTTCAATTGCGTGCTTAAGCCTGGGTCACTGCTGCTTTGATAGACACCCACATCTGCCTGTAATTCCGCCAAATTAATTCGTGTTATGATATTGTCCTGTAATATCGAGTTGGCATAGGCCACCATATAAGCCGGACCGGTATTTTTTTGATAGTCGTCAATCGAGATAAACCCGTAGCGGGGACCGCACACCAGACAGATGCCTTCCGTCACGCAGCGAGCATTGACCGCCGGGTTAGCGACAGTATATTGTGGTAACCGATACCCCAGCTGCCAGCCTAACCGCATCTGGAGATTGGCATCATTCGTTGTGTTGCCCGCCACATCAATATTGAAGTCTAGGACAAAACCATGGGTAAACAAGACGCCACCCGCCACTGCCGTGAAAAAAGCTTTCCCGCTAATGCGGTCTAAACTAAAGGTAAAATCCGCCGCTGTTAAGGGTGGCCCCAGGGGGTTGGGTGTGAGGCGGCCGCTCGCATCAATGGTCGCCGGCAGCGCATTGCTAATCGTTTCATTCATTGCCAATTCAATGTACGAAGCCTTGCTATTTTTGGCCCAGGATTGCTCATAATTACCGTCCGGTAAAGTCAAGAGCCAGCCTTGGCCGATATTACTGAGGTCTACAACAACACAGGTGGAATTGCCATTACAGCCAGAGACCGCGTAATAGGTGGTGGGCAGTTCAATCGAGGCAACACGCAGACCTACGACATTTTTTTGTATCGCAGGCAAAACCATATCGTAATTCGTGGATTTCGTACCAGCATAGTTCGGGCGGAAGCGCGAGTCAATGCTTATCGCTTGGGTAATCGTCCGCACATTTAAAGGATTCAAATAGCCGGGTGGTGCGCTTTTGGATTCGAGTGTCATGCGGCCATTTTCAATCTTCGCAGTGCGTCCGACAATGCGGTCGGCGTTTTCAATAATAAAATTACTGCCTTCTTGGAGGACTTGGTGAATATCTTGTGTATCCACGTCGAATTTCACCCGCAAAGTAATTGCGTCGATAAAATTGACAATTTCCCGCTGTTTTTCACTTCCTAAATTAGACACTGTCGAAAATTGGTTGAGCAAACGTTGCTTGGAGTTATTAATCTCGTTTATACTATAGGGCTTGGTTAAGTGTAATAATTTTTCAATCTCCTTGGTGGTATAAGCCTCGCTGCTTAAATTTAACGCTTCCATTATATATTGGTCTGGTTTAATTTTTATATTGGTTTGAACCTTTAATGCCCGCACGACCCACAACTGCCCGGCGGGGTGTGGATGATGGAATGGGGTTGAAAAATGCCCATTTTGGCATAGGCCGGTCTCTGCTGGACCTGCTGCGTTGGCGCTTGGACCTGGGCCTGCTTCGCTGGCGCTTGGACCCGCTGCGCTTGGACCTGCTTCGCTTGCCTCTCAATAAAAACCATACCGATTTTTTGCGGCATCTTTATAGTATTAAGTGGAAAAAGAATTACAACAATTCACACTATTGGCGAGTAAGCCCGTCATGCGGGTTTTATTGCCATAGACGGGGACACTAATCTGTGTTTGTGTTTTAAGTGTCGAGGCTTTCTTCTTATTCAAATAGCGCGCATAAGAATCGTGCTTCACGTCGACCCCTTGGCCGCCAGGATTCCCTGCCCCCGGTCTATCACTCGTCAAGGTCCGGCGCAAGGAATTGCCACGCGTGGGGTGAAGTGGTGGCTGTACAGCAGCGGAAACCCGGTCGCTCATTTGATTCCAATTTGTCGTGGTGGCTAAAAGCGCAGCGCCACTCGTTAGCGCCGCGAGATTCATGGTATACTGGGCCGAATCGGTGCGTACTTGGCCCCAGATGCGTTTTTGTATAATCGTCTGTGTGGCCACACTATTGGCGCCATTGACGCATGAAATACAGGGGGTATTAGTCGCTAGAGCATAATTACAGTTGCAAGACATATATATAGAGCATATATTATATACTCTATTCAAGTTTACAGCCACATATTAATTTTTGGTGAGAATAATTTGTATTTGATTGAAGGATACATTTGTCACAAAATACGGCCGAACATACCGCGTAGGCACATTGCTCCGTTGAAAGCAAAATTGGAGGGTCGTCGCATTGAGCGAGAAAAAATCCGGCTCAATCCCGTCACTAAACCAATTTGTACCATTCGTACTATACTGAATTACAAACATCGGATTTGTATACGTGGTTGTATCGCAACTGCCTAAAAAAGTCGCATTGCGGTAGCGGTCGGCCCCCAGACCCAAATCAAAGCTCGCGCCGGCACTTGCCGCCGCATAAAGCCCCGCAGTCAATGTTGCCACGAAAGAATCTTTATTCGCATTCGTCTCTAGCTTTTGCAGCGTCGCATTGGCGGAAGCATCAAAAACCAGCGCGGCTTCGCTATTTTCGCCGCTGGTATCTTGAAACCCGGCCTCAAATGTATTCGCACACAGGTTGCTACAAGACGGCGCGGGTGTCGAGGTTATGACTGGCGTCGGATAGCACAAGGCCGCCCCGTCCTGGACATCCGTCAAGACTTCATAACTGGCCGCGACTTCCACATACCCACTCGAGATATCGCAGGTCGTATTTATTTGGGTATTGCGATTGTATTTTTGCCCATTTTGCTTGACCGGATTCCCTGTGTTAAGTTGTTGGACATTGCGCCGAATTTCATTATAAATCGTTTGCTGGCGTTTTTCACTAGATAATTCGCTGGCAGTTAAAATGCTGGTAGCCGAATCAAAACAGCGGGCCATTTTTATATTATATTTATATATTAAATGGGCGCAGGTGTTTTACCGGTGGCGATTCACCAAGGTCAACTCTGCTTCCTCTTCGGGGAAGAGGCGGACGAGCATAAATGGATTGATTTTGGCGGTGGTACCAAGGCCGGCGAAAGCCCTTTACAAACCGCCATCCGTGAAGGCTGCGAAGAATTAAATGGTTTTTTCGGCAGTTGCAATGAATTCAAGCAACTGTTGAAAAACAATTTGCGCATGAAATTACATTTAGCAAGCACCGGTACTACGACATATACGTCTTTTCTGGTCCAAGTGGCCTATGACCCCAACCTCCCTTTTTACTTCAATAACCACCATAAATTTATCAAAAGCCATTTGCCACACTTGATTAGCAAAAATGGCCTCTTTGAAAAACGGCAGATAAAATGGATGACACTCGCGGATATCCAAGAAAAACGCCCCCACTTTCGCCACTATTATAAGCCCATGCTCGACCAATTGGCGGCGCACGAAGCGGTCTTATTAAAGGCGATGCGATAATATGCGATACCTCTTACTGTTTTATGTATATGCATACATAAATCGGATGTCTATTTATACGTTGTCTACGTTTAAGCAAGAGGTCAAGGTTAGCCTGGCCGATAAACTCGAATATGGCGAAATTTATACCCCTTTCGCACTCATCGAGCAAATGTTGGATTTATTTGCGCCCACCGTCTTTCAGGACCCCAGCAAAACCTGGTTCGATGTCGGCGCCGGCCAAGGCTATTTTTCAATGTGTGTTTTTGCCCGTTTAAATACCGGCTTGGCCACATGGCAACCCGATGAAACTGTGCGCAAAAAACATATCGTCGAAAAAATGCTGTATATGCTCGAATTAAAACCGAGTAATGTTGCCGCCTTGCGCGCAATGTTTGGCGACCAGGCGAATATTAGCGCGGTGGATTTTCTGACCTACGCCGAGCCCCAGCAGTACGACTATATTATCGGCAATCCACCCTATAATGCGCACGGCCTAAAAAAAGTGCCCACCAATAAAGTGCGTGATAAAAAAAAGGACGGGGAGACCGTGTGGGTACAATTTATCGACAAAGCGCTCACGCTCTTACAACCCACCACCGGCCAACTCTGCCTGATAGTGCCGGCCCTTTGGCTAAAACCCGATAAAAGCGGCCTCCACCAGCGTTTAACCCGCTACACCCTCGAGAAAATTCAGTGTTTTTCCAGCAACGAAACCAATGCGCTCTTCAAGGGCGCGGCGCAAACACCGACATGTTTTTTCCTCTTAACCAACACCAGTGCCCCCGAGCCACAGACCATTCAGCTTTATGATAACCGGCAAAAAACTTATGTCGCCTTTTCGCACCGCCATGGCCACCCCTTGCCAATGTTTGCGGCGCACTTGATACAGCATTTACAGCCCTGGCTCGCCTTGGCCGGTCCCATCGCGGTCGAGAAAACCAATATGCCATCCAAGAAAAGCCGCTTTGGTCCTACTTATACTTATGCGAATATAACCACCTGTGTTTTAGACGGACTAGAGCCGCGCCTCGTGGTGAATTACAGCGACACGCCGCAAGCTTTTCACGGCGAAAAGAAACTGGTCTTGGCGCATAAAATGTACGGGCTGCCCTATTGGGATAAAGACGGCCACTACGGCATCGCGAACCGCGACAATTATGTCATTTGGCACAAGACCGACGCCGAATTGGCGCAGCTGGCGGCCTTTCTCTCCACCCACTTTGTGCGCTACCTTTTCGCGGCCGGCCGCTACCGAATGCAGTGCCTAGAAAAATACGTTTTTGAATTCATTCCAGATATCACGCGGTTGAGTGGCTTTCCCCAGGAGATAACCGATGAAACTATTGCCGCCTTTTTCGGGTTGGACACGGCGACGAAAAGCCATATCATGCGCCAGAAGAATTATGGGCGGTTTCTTTAATAAAAATATAAGTCTTTTATATATGGGCTTGCTCGATTTGCCAAGTGCTAAATTAGGCAAAAACTTATTATTAAAACAGTTTACCCCCACGAAAAACAACACCGGTGTGGTAAGCAAATTTGTCTTTATGGATTTTTGTACCCCAGCCAAATTCTATTTAATCGTCGCCTTGCTGACTTTGATTTACTATGTATCTATCGAACAAGCTTTTATCTGGATAATTATAAAAGCGGTTTTATTTATCATATGGTGCTTTGGGTTGAATAAATTATGTGTAGCCGGCTATACATCCATTGCCTGGCTATTGGCGATTGTGCCCCAGAGTATTTTTATCTTGGTGACCCTGAGAGTGACGCCGGCTTTGCCACCGATGCCGGTGACCGCTTCACCCCCCCGTTAAAGATTAAAATAAAAATTGATTTTCATCTCTCGGGACAGGTGATTTTAAACCGCAATGTATACACTGATGACCACTCGCTTTAATACACAAACATGGCTGGAGCGGCAGCGCTGGCTAGACGCGAACCAATGGCCTGGAGCCGTCTATGGGACACCTGTTCGCCTGCGCGATGAAATCAGTGGTATGCTTATTGTGCTCGAAATGCACAATGACGAGAATAAAGTAAAGGCGATTGGCTTGGTGAAAGCCCAGGCCCTGCCGACCGACAAAGCGCATCAAATTTACACTGACCGCAACTATAACCGCTACATCTACAAGAGTATGTACCGCTTAATTTTAGACCAGATTGAATTGTTGCCGATGGAGAAAAAAATAATAGCTATATTTAATCAGCTATTATTTAAAGGCGCGTGCCATTTGAAACGCGCGCAAGGTATAACCGTGGTGCCGAATTGGATTATGCATAACAAGCGGGTGGATTTTTTGAAAGAAATAAAGGCACTTTTAGCAAGACACTTTAGCAAGACACCTCATCCTCCGCCATCATTTTAAGGGTTTTACTATTGAATTTTCCCGAGTGGCGCGACCAGTTTTGAGCGAATTGGGGCACCGTCATCCCATAGGTATTGCCAATAACCGCAAAAAGCCCATTACAATAACTCCGTAATTTATCATAATTCGCAATTTGTTCATTCACATCCGCAACGAATAAATCGCCGTCATGCGGATTCGCCGTGAGCTTATTAAAGAAGTCAATGCCAACCGCGCTCAGCAGTTCATACACATTTAACATTTCCGTATTTTTTTGGCGGGTTTTATCGCTGCGGAAAATATATGCCGAGAATTGTTGTTTCGTCATTTCCCCCACAATATATTTCACCCGCTGGTCTTTGAAATTACTCAAACTTTGATTGCGTTCCCGTGTTTCCCGCACGTCGTTGTTCGTAATGTTTTCTACGAGGCGATGAATATACCGCAATGTATTACATATACGCTCGTTGGCCTGATGAATTTCTTCTAGACCATCATTCGGTTTTCTTGCCGCTCTTATTTTGACCAGAATGTTTCGATTCAACTCGCTATACGAACACAGCCCACCACAGGGTACATCCCCCGGTGCGCGTGGCACGGTGCCTAAGCCCCGCTGGTATTCGAGCCAGTGTGGATTATGAAGCTGGCCTGTTTCCACTTTCCGCCCGGTATTCCAATCAAAGGCCGTATGGCAACCCGTACACCACATTTGCGAACAGCCTTCAATGCGGTAGATGCGGTTGTGGCAGCCTGGGCATTGTTTCGTCTCTTTTTTTATAGCCAAAGCACTGGCGACATTATTCGGGTCGCAAGTATGCGCTTCCATTTTGCTGGTGCCAATCACTTCGTGGCAATCCGCGCAGGTGAACATGTCGCAAATGCCGCATTTATACTGGGTCGACAAGAGCCCATTACAATTGACGGCCGGGCAAGGCATAAAGAACTCTTTCTTCTCTTCTTTGGTTTCTTTCCCGTGTTTAAGCTGCGACGATAGCCGCGCCGCCTTCGTTAATTCATCGCTAATTACCTCGAGTTCCCGCTTGACGGCTAAATATTTTTGCCGCAATGCCTCCACCACGGCCTCTTGGTTTTTCCATGCTTTATAGTTCTCCGCTGCCGGCATTGTTTCCGCGAGCTTAGCAAGTTCTATATCGCACAAGAATTTTTCGCGATGCGGACGATAGGTATCGCTTAACCACCCTTTTTTCAAGACCAGCATGAATTTCGCCGACCAATTCACTTTACACTCCATACAGTGCGGCTCATTTACGCTCGTCAACAAATAGGCGCGGACGCACTCTAGGCAGGCCTTATACTTACAGCCTACTTGCTCACATTCCACTGGCAGATGACAACTTTTATTGAAGGGCTCACAGCAAATGAGGCAATCTTCGACGGCGGCTTTCTTCGACATGGTATTCTTCGTTATAGTATCTGGAGAGATATTTTTCGCAGCCATTTTGATAAGGTTAGAATAAAATTGTTTCTTTCTTTCTATTTCAATTTTTTTTAAAACTTTTAAAGCCGGACTGAAAAAAAGGCACCGAGAAAAAGGCACTGGCGCAAAAAAGGTTTAAAAATATTAGCGTTTTATACTACAATGGCGGACACCGATATAACACATTATACTGTCGAGGATATCTTGCTTATTTTTAATATTGTAGACCCCACGGTCTTTAACGTGACGGATGTAGCGAACACGCTGATTGCCAAGATGAAAACCGAGGGGAAGCCGGAAATGATGGATTTTTTCGCCGAGGCGCGTGATAAAGTGCTGGACTATCTAGAAAATCTCGGCAAAGAACCCGTCGAAAATGAACTCACGGAATCGATTCAAAGCGTTTGGTCCAGAAATAGGCTGACCGAAAATATACCCGAAAACCCTGCGAATTATTATAATGAAGGGACGCGGGTGACGGCTGTGCCAATACAAACCACGGTGTCCACGGGTCCGCCGATTATTTCCACCAAGCTGGTGGTCATCGACAGCCAATTTCGCTCGAATATATTACCTTACAGCTCGAACCCCAATGCGACGACTTTTAATACGAATTTTACTTTTGATTTAACGAGTCCCATCACGAAAGCGATATCCATGAAATTGTATTCGTATACGCTTCCCACATCCTGGAACGCTTTTAATGCCCAAGCAGGCAATACCTTTTTATTGTATAACGGTGTTATACTGAATATACCCGATGGCAATTATTCACCTGGTTCGCTCGTCGCCGCCTTAAATGCCCAAGCTGCGCTAAATACCGCGACGGCGGGTTTGGTCGTCGCATATAACTCCGTGACCAATCGAATTTCCTTTACAAATACCGATGCGCTACTGAATACAGTAACGGTCATTTTTTTTATTCATTCGAATATGGTCAATTTTTCGAATTGTGGCACTTTTATTTTAGGCAATTTCCAGACCTTGGGGCCGAATACGACGCTCGGGTGGCTGCTTGGTTTTCGCACACCGGCGAACGCGACAACCGGTGATATTGAACTTTTTTTGCCACCCAACGCAACCGCCTACTCGGATGTACCACCACAGACCTACGGGCCGTCCTATTTCACTTTATCGATTGAAGATTACAGCAATCAGCGTTTATCGAGTGGGCTCTACAATATCACCAATACGAAAAAATACGCCAATTTAACAGTGCCGGATTACTACAATACGATTAATGTTGCGTGTAAGCTGCGGGAAGGTACTTTAACACAGGCGCAGCTTTATTCCATCAATGCGATTACCCAGAATAATAGCAACCTGAACGGTCCCACCGGATTTAACACCTTGTCCGGGCCGACCGCGAGTGCCACTTTCGCAGTTATCCCGCTGGAGGGGATAACCGCCCTCCGGCCGAACCCGTATATTAAATTTGGTGGAGATTTGTATATGTGCCACCGCAACTATATAAAACCGACGAATCTACAGCGATTCTCTGTCAGTTTAACCGACGATAAAGGCAATTTGGTGAACTTGTATGACAACGATTGGTCGTTTTCTTTAATTGTCGAAGAGCAGTTGAATTAGATTTCGTTGTGATGAATTTCGCTCACATAGGCTGGCAGTGGTTGGTCATGAAAAAACGCCGGCTTGGCAATGGACCATTCGAGTTGGAGGGGAACAGTTGGTGCCGCCGGCGCTTTGCTGGTCCAGTGCGGTTTATTCAGCACGCAATATAATTTCTTCACACGGTTTAGCAGGCCGCCACTATCGCGAGGCGGCACGTGTTTGACAGCCCATTCAAATTGGAGCGCTTGGTTTTTGGTTTGAAAGCCATGCACGAGGCAGACATGGGTCCAGCCGGGGCCTTTGCTTTGGGTGTATTTGGCGCCGCCGCTTATTTCTCCGTTGTGTTTGCGCAAGCGTTTGACAGGGTCGGGCGAGACGCCTGCGTAGGTACAGCCGTGGTTTTGAATGATATAAAAGGACCAGGGTGCTTCGACTGCGACGGCCATTTCATTTGCTTCTGCCATTTCATTTGCGACAGATTATAATTAACTAAATTTCTTTTTATTTAAAAAAAATTGAATTGCTTTTTTAAATATAACCAACGAATAAAACCAACGATGTCTGCCTTAACGAATTACGATGTGGAAATAACGCCCAATGGCAAATGGCGCAACTTACGCCCCGATTATGTCTTGTTCGATGACCATATAAAAGAAGGTTTACACCAATGCCCAATGTGCAAGTGTTCCTTTTGTCAAGAACCCTCCATGGTGACCCTGCTCAAGGCTAAACATAATACCAATGGCAGTTCATGTGGACTAATGTATTGCGGAGAGTGTTGTTTAATAGAATACAATAAATCAAAAAAATTATAAATATTTACCAAAAAATTATAAACTATTTACCAAAAAATCCGAATTTTCTGGGTTTGTTTTTCAGAATTGCATTTTGGACATTTTTAAAAATGTC
>RFYV01000082.1 GCA_009921265.1 Betaproteobacteria bacterium
CATGGGCAAATTCAAACAAAGAACGCGTTATAGGATTCATAAAGAGTTTTCTTATTGCCCTCGCTTGGCTTTATGACGAAGCGAACAGGGAGCATGCATATAAAATTTTTCGAGATCGCCAACCACATGCTGACCCACAAGCAGCAGCAACTGCCTTTCAGGTTCTCTTTAACCAGGAACGAGGATTTCCTCTTGATGGAAAAATCGATTTGGAAGCGTTTAACCTTGTTGTTGAACTTCGTTCACGCTTTGGAATTCCAAAGAAAAAACTAGGAATGGCGAATGAATATGTTGATTCTTCATTTCTTGAAGAAGCGCTGTTATCGCCATCTATATTGGGTGGCCATAAGAATTTTTGAATTCTTTACCATTACTTATCTACTAAATGCTTACTGATGTTTTTACTGTTGACAAGCCGAACTATTTTTATACACTGTAAACACTGTAAATTAGAAACTGAAGCAAGACGTCGAATGTAAACCGATTAGTTAAATGATGGCCAATCCATCAACTGAAGGAAAGTTGCGAATGAAAACGCGAATCCGTACAGATGAATTGATGCAACCCATCGCCACGTTTTCGCACGCGACGCAAGTTGGTGGCTTGATTCATTTAGGTGCAACGGCTGGCACGGACTCACAAAGGCGATTAGCTGGGGTACGACCCGGTTTATGTGATGTGGAGATTCAAATTGAAAAAATGCTCGCCAATGTTGATTTTGTTTTAACAAAACTTGGTGCACATAGAAATCAACTGACTCGATTTAAAACTTATGTCACCGATGTGAGAGATTTTCAAATATGTCAGTCTATGGTCAATCAATGGTTACAAGGTATTGAGGTTGATACTATTTTTGTTGGATCTATCGGCTTTCCTCTCCCACAAGCACAAGTAGAAGTTGACGCTGTCGCGCAATTAGCCAAGGCTTCAAAACTTGTTCATTTGAGCGTCTTGGATCAATCACAAGAGCAATCCATAGATGCTCACTCATCAATTAAACGCTTCAATCGTTTTTTTGACAAACTCCAATTGAGTCTTGAACAAAAAAAATTGACTCTAAAAGATCTGATACATGTTCATGTTGTTCTTGATGACAAAGAGCAAGCTACCTATTTAGACCAAGTCTGGGCTAGCAGAATGCCTAAACCGGGGCCTGCAAAAGGCGTTGTTATTACACCGCTATCTCGCATTTCCAGTTGGGTGCAATTTGAGTGCGTGGCTTTTCCAGGCGGGGGCTCTCCACTTTATGAAAAAAATCAATCTGAGGATTCACCCCCGATGGCAGTCATTGCGGGTGAGCATTTTTATTCTGGCGGTATCAGTGGTGAAGGTGTTGATACAAACCCAATTCAAGACGTCAAAACGCAGACCTTAAGCGCCTGGAGTCGAGTCAACTCACTTTTAGAAAGTATTGGATGGACAACAGAAACTATTTTACGAACGCACAATTTATTGGTTGATTGGCGAGACTACGCGCAATTCAACTCAGGTTATGCGGCTAATGTCAGTATCCCTTATCCACCTCGCACGACCATATCGGGCGGACTAATCAATATCACTAAAAGAATGCAAATGGAAGTCATTGCACATCAACAGGGCAATCAAGCCGTAGTTCTTGATGCATAAGGCCTGAAAATGAATATGTCACACAAAAATTCTGAAAAACTTAATACAAGTGCGACAGATGAATCAGCAGATCGACAGCCGCTCATTCGCAAATTGTTTGCGAATTCCCTGGAATATATCGCTGCAAGCATGCTCATTGCAATCTGTGTAGTTTTATTTGCAGGTATGTTTGCGCGATACTTCCTGCAAATCGGCCTTGGTTGGACTGAGGAGGCTGCTAGGTATTTGCAGGTATGGATGACATTCATTGGGGCTGCTGTTGCTGTTAAGCGTTGGGGGCATTTTCAGTTAACGATTGTCAATCAGTGGGTGCCTGATCGCGTACAAAAACCCTTACAAGCATTTTCTATTTTTATAGTTTGTATTTTAGCCTTAGTCATGGTTGTTCATGGTATTGACATAACAAAAATTGGATGGGAACAGACCTCTCCTATTATGGGTTGGCGCATTGGGCAACTCTACTTAGTAGCTCCATTGAGTGGCACGTTGATGCTTATTTTTTGTTTCATTCATTTATTCAATCTCATGCGGGGTCAATCCTTGCCAGGCCACACTCTTGTTTTAAATCAACAGTTGCATTCAAGTGAATCGACTAAGGGAATGCAATCATGATCACACTTGTGATGCTCATCTGTTTTATCGTCATGATTCTTTTGACTGTGCCTGTGGCTTTTGCGATTGGGGTTTCATCAATCATTGGATTGCTTCTATCTGGAGTTGCTCCCTTGATGGTAGTTCCGCAACGATTATTTGGCGGGGCTGATTCATTTGTTCTATTAGCCATACCACTTTTTATATTGGCTGGAGCTCTAATGGAAACCGGTGGCATATCAGCCAGATTGGTTCATTTTGCAAAAGTTCTGGTCGGTCATATTCGAGGTGGCTTGGGCATGGTGGTTGTCGTTGCAGAAATGCTGTTTTCTGGAATTTCTGGCTCAACGGTTGCTGATGTTTCTGCGATTGGTTCTTTGATGATTCCTTCACTGATCAAGGCTGGCTATAAACCCGATCAAGCTGTGGCTATTGTTTCTGCTGCTTCGGCTATGGGTATTTTGGTTCCACCTTGTTTGTTGATGGTCATCATTGCACAAATAGCTGGAATATCTGTTGGTGCGTTGTTTCTTGCAGGATTCATTCCTGCTTTTGTTCTCGCATTAGCAGTTATGCTTTTAATTTGGATTCAAGCCAAACGTGATGGCATTGGTGGAGAAAAAAGAGCAACTTGGCAAGAGGTATGGTCTGCTGCTAAGGGTGCAGTCTTACCGATGTTAATGCCAGTTATTATTTTCGGTGCAATTTTAGGTGGGATTGCGGACCCTACTGAAGCTGCCGTTCTTGCAGTTTTTTATTCTTTCATTATTGGTGTATTTGTTTATAAGGAAATCAAATGGTCAGATTTGCCCACCATTTTGATTGATAGCGCGATTACGAGCGGCGTTGTTATTTTCATGGTGGGGGCTGCTTCTATCTTTTCTTGGATTATGGCGGCCGAACAAGTACCGGCCACGATAGCACGTGTAGTTTTTGGTGAATCACCTTCTTACTGGGTTTTTTATATTGTGAGTATTGGTGTATTTGTTGTCTTGGGTGCGCTATTAGAAGGTTTGCCTGCGGTCATTATTTGCTTGCCAATTTTCTTACCCATTGCTACTAAATTAGGAATCAATTCATTGCATTACTCAACCATTGTCGTAGCTGCGATTGGTGTGGGGCTATTTTTACCTCCAATTGGGATTGGGCAGTACATAGCAAGCTCTTTTGCCAATCTTCGAGTTGATCAAACTGCCAGAGCCATGATGCCTTACTTATGCGCATTGTTTCTTGGAATACTCATACTGATTGCTTTCCCCTGGCTCGTGCTTGTTTTGCCACAAGCTGTTCTTAATCGTTAATCAAGAATCTTAAAAGGAGTTTTTATGAAAAAATTAGATATAAAAAAACAACCCAATCGTCGTCATGCATTGGCAGGACTTGCGGCAGTCAGTAGCTTGCCATGGTTTGCCCATGGACAAGCGCCTGCGATCGTCAAGGCACCCGCAAAAATTGTTTTAAAGTGTGCAACCATCGTTGCAGAGAGCTTCCCTTATGTTGATGGCCTTCGTCGATGGAAGCAGTTGGTAGAGGAAAGAACGGCTGGAACTGTTGAATTACAAATTTTTCATTCAGCTCAATTGGGCGATGAGAGAACCACTAATGAAGGCATATTGGGTGGATTTGTTCACGCGGGTGTCGGCGCCGGTGCATGGGCTGGCTATGTGCCAGCTTACAACGTTGTAGAACTCCCTTTCCTTATTCGCGATCTAAAGCAAATGTACACATTAGCTGATGGTGAATTAGGTCAACGCATCGCGTTTCAAGCTGAGGCCAAAGGATTCAAGGTATTGGCTTATTACAGCGCAGGAGACCAACATTTTCAAACGACAAAACGGCCAATTCGAAGTTTAGCTGATATCAAAGGACAAAAAATAAGAGTTATTGAAAATCGTGCGTTAGTTGATGGATTTAAAGCACTTGGTGCAGTACCTGCTCCACTTCCGCGAATGACGTTCTATCGGTTTCATCTTTAAAGTTATATGAGGTTGCAAAACACTTCACATGGTCTGGCTATGTGGCTGAGCCTCGTCCATTGATCATGTCAAAAACATTTTTTGAAGGATTGCCAACTGATATACGTAACGTACTAGCAACTGCAGCTCGCGAGTCTGCAGTCTATGAGCGCAAAGTTTTTGAAGATCGTTTATCCATTGGAACAGAGGATTGTCGGAAAAACGGGATGCAAATGATTGATCTGATCGATCGCAGTAAGTGGGTTGATGCTGTCCGTCCGGTTTGGGATTCATTTGGGCAAAGCACGCCGGGTGCAGCAGAGTTGATTCAGGCAATTTTAAAAAGCAGTTGAGTTTATTTTTTTCTGCTTAATCAAATCTTCGCTCGAATTCTTTAATTGAATAAAGAGGTGTATTTTGTATTCTATTGCAATTGATATTGGCGGAACATTCACGGATGTGATTGTCATTCGAGATTCCGATGGTCGTATCACAGCGGGCAAGGCGCTCACAACTCCAGATGATCTTCAGAAAGGTGTTTTTGATGGAATTGAAAACGCCGGCTCTGATCTGGGATTGTCAGTAAAAGAGTTGCTTACCAAATGCAGTCGACTTGTTCATGCAACGACACAATCGAGCAATGCTGTACTTGGATTTAGTGGTGCAAAAACTGCTGTAGTCACTACGTCAGGTTTTGCAAATACATTGACCATTATGCGAGCGACAGGTCGCGTTGCCGGACTGAGTGTGTTTGAGCGACACCACTATCGGATGACTCAAAAACCGCAATTGATTGCAGATGAACGCGATATTTTTGAAGTTAATGAAAGAATCGATGCATACGGAAATGTGGTTGTATCTCTGCAAGAAGACCAGGTTCAGGAACTTGGATTGCAACTTGCTACAAAAGGTTATGAAGCTGTGGCAGTGGCATTTTTATTCTCCCATAAAAATTCAAAGCACGAAGATCGAGTTGCTGAAATTTTGACAAAGGTCATGCCGACGGCCTTTATCACCACATCAAATTCGGTAGCACCCGAGATTGGTGAATACGAAAGAAGTGCGACTGCACTATTCAATGCGTATGTTGGACCGGTTATTCAATCTTATTTGCGTCGACTAGAGGATTCGCTCAAACAAGCCGGCTTGACTCAACCACTTTTGGTTGTTCAATCCAACGGAGGTGTCAACACAGCCGCGCAAACGATTCCAATTTTCACTATTGAGTCTGGCCCTGCGGCTGGTGTTGTAGGTGCAGCAGTTATCACCCAGTCTTTAGGTAATAAAAATGTCATCGCCACCGATGTCGGCGGAACAACTTTCAAGGTGGCCGTGATTGAAGGCGGTCGTTGGCGACATGCTAGAGAGACCATCCTCAATCAATATCAACTGAGATTACCCATGGTTGATATCGCCTCCATTGGTGCAGGTGGCGGCTCTATTGCTTGGGTTGATGGTGGACGTCTTCGAATAGGACCACAAAGCGCATCATCGCGGCCTGGGCCCGCTTGCTATGGGCTTGGTGGAGAGCAACCGACAGTAACGGATGCCGATCTCGTTCTTGGTTATTACAACCCAGAACGATTTTTGGGTGGCAGAATGAAATTGCATGTCAACTTAGCACACGAAGCAATCAAGAAGCATGTAGCAGACCCATTGTTTGGTGGGGATGTTCTAGCTGCTGCCGCTGGTATTCGACGTGTCGTGGATAGTCAAATGGCTGACCTGATTCGCAAATGCACGCTTGAGCGTGGATATGATGTAAGAGAGTTTTCACTGATGGCGTATGGTGGGGCTGGTCCGGCTCACGCAGCTGCTTATGGGCATGAAGCAGGTATGGACGAAGTGATCATTCCTTATTTTGCAACGGTTCACTCTGCTTATGGGGCTGCATTGTCAGATATGCGATTTAGTTTGCGTCATTCTGATCCAATTGTTCTGCCTGTAAAACCAGAAAAAATCGAAGCGATTTATTCAAAAATGGAGCACGACGGTGCTCAATTACTTCGTAATGCAGATATTCCAAAAAATTTACAAAAATTTGAACGATGGGTTGATGCACGTTTCAGACGTCAAGTTCATCATGTACGAATTACTGTGAGCTCTTTGATCAACGCCAAAGCAATGGACCAATTGTCTGAAGAATTTGCAAATGAGTACGAGCGCTTATATGGAAAGGGAACGGCGCTAAAGGATGCAGGTATTGAATTGGTCAACTACGGAGTTGACGCTATTGGTATTACACCAGCGCCACTTGAACATGTTTGGGCCGCTGAGCAAACAGCACGTCATCTCAAAGAACGAATGACCTGGTGCCCCAAAGTGATGGCCATGGTTTCAACGCCAGTTTTTGATGGAACAGCTCTCGAGATGGATACGATGATTGAGGGCCCTGCTGTGATTGAGCACCCTGGTACAAGTATCGTGGTTCATACGGGTCAAGCCGCACAGATCAATGCGCAACGCCATACCATTATTCGTCAAACTCGACGTGGAGAAAAAGCATGAAAAATGAATCGATTAAAGGAATCGACCCTGTTAGTTTTGAAGTTTTAAACCACCGTTTACTCAGCATAACTGAGGAAATGGGAATCCAATACATGCGATGTTCAGGTTCAAATGTTCTTATAACTGGTAACGATGCAGCTACAGCCATCATGCGCCCTGATGGCGCATTGGTTGCCGTTGGTCCATACATTGTGACGCAAGGCAATGTATTGCCTTTGATTGTCAATAGCACTCAAAAATTGATTCATCCAGATGTTGGGATAAATGATGGTGATATTTTTATTTGTAATGACCCCTATTTAGGTGCAATTCATGCACCAGATTTTGCAACTGTCGCTCCTATATTCCATAACGATCAAATCGTTGCTTGGATTGGTGCATCTGGGCATCAGCTCGATACAGGCGGTATGGATCCTGGTGGCTTTTCAATAAAAGCAGTGGACATACACCAAGAGGGAATCCGAATGCCTCCGGTTAAAATTGTAGAGGGCGGCCGTGTGCGTGAAGATGTATTGGCATGGATACGAAACCAAGTACGAGACCCTCTTGTTGCCTTGGATGTTAAAGGTCAGATTGCTGCGCTCAATACGGGCAGAGAGCAAATTCTTGAAGTTATACAAACATGGGGAATTGAAGCTGTCACCGCGGTGATGGAGGGGTCGATCAATCATGCTCGTGAAAAATTACAACAGCGATTGAGTGAATTACCCGATGGGCAATGGAGAGAAGTTCAGTTCATTGATCACGACGGACATACCAAGGATATTTACCAAATAGTTTGTACCCTTAAGAAAAAAGGCAAGGAATTAAGTTTTGACTTTACGGGTACGAGTCCCAATGCGCGGGGTTTAATCAACTCGACATACGCAGGTTTGCAGGCAGCAGTTCTCTCATCGGTTTACATCAACTTGTGTTGGGACATCCCATGGAATAGAGGTGTCAGAGACTGCATCGATATCATCACACAACCAGGCACCGTTAATAATTCAACATACCCTGCGCCATGTGCAATGGCCACGATATCTGCTGTGATTGTCACAATTGATGCAACATGGCGTGCGCTAAGCCATATGTTAGTGTCGAGTGAAAAATATCGCGACCAAGCGATGGCTGTTTGGTCAGGCACTTCAATGGCACCGATTTTTGCAGGTACAAGTCAACATGGATTTCCATTTGCAGCAACAGAGATGAGTCACTTTGGTGGCGGAGGCGGTGCACGTACTTATGCAGACGGTGTAGATACGGCAGGTATTGTTTTTAATACTACGCCCAACATGCCTAACATCGAGGATCAAGAAGCCGAGTATCCTGTTTTATATCTATTTCGCAGGCATCTAAAGGACTCTGGTGGACCCGGTATTTTTAGGGGTGGACGGTCAGGTGAGTTGGCCTACTTGGCCTATCAAGCACCAGGAAATATTTTAGAGGGGTTATTTGCGGGAACAGGTGCTGAAATGCCCAATGCAATTGGACTTTGTGGCGGCCTTCCAGGCGCTGCCATTAGAGTTGCACGAGTGATCAAAACTGATTTGCAAAAACGCATCGATAAAACCCTACCTTTGCCTTCTGCGCTAGAAGACATTAATGGTGAAATTTGTATATTGGCACCTAAACACGAACGAACACCCATGGGCACAGGAGACGTTTGGTATCACAGTTGGCAAGCAGGTGGCGGATATGGCGATCCACTTCTTAGAAACCCTGACGCAGTCGCATTAGATGTTTCGCGTCAAGCTGTTTCTGCAACCTGTGCCACTAAAGTATATGGAGTTGCACTTAACTCAGACGGAAGCGTTGATGGTAAAAAAACATTGACCACTCGTTCTGATTTAAGACAAGGTCGCTTGAAAATAGCTAAGAAACCGATTGAGGGTGGCCAAATGAAATTCAGTGGTACTGGGCAACATCAATATGGACAAGCGCTGTCAATTGATGGGGATAAAGGGATTGTTCAATGCATCAATTGCGAAGAAGTGATCGGTAAAACAGATGAGAACTTAATGCCCAAGTTGCAAGAATTCACACTTGCTTTGGATTCGGCTGGCCCTGTTCGAGGTGAGTCATATGATCTTGGTCGTTTCAAGTTAAGGCATTTGTGTTGTCCCCATTGCGCAGGATTAGTTGACGTACAAGTTGCTTTAGGCGAAAGTCCAAGACCACACATTGAGTTGAGTTTCAGTTCTTAAGTTCGGTTTGTATTTGAACCATTTTTAAAGGAGATTTATATCATGATGCATATCAAAATGTCGACTCGTTGGTTATTGTTATTAGGATTAATTTTTACCACTTGTTTGGTTCGAGCGCAAGAAACAATCAAAATCGGTGCTCTCTACCCTCTTTCAGGGCAAGTTGCCAAGTCTGGCGAAGACACTCTCAATGCAATCAGATTAGCAGCAGATATCATCAATGGCAATTACAAAGGCATGCTGTTGCCAATGGCCTCTGCACAAGGTATGCCGAATCTTGGTGGTGCCAAGATTGAAATCATTGCTGCAGATCATCAAGGCTCTCCTGAAATTGGTGCTGCTGAGGCTGAGCGATTAATCACGCAACGAAAAACAGTTGCTTTGATTGGTGCGTTCCATAGTAGTGTTGCAGCAGCATCAAGTCAAGTGGCCGAACGTTTGGGTGTTCCTTATATTTCAGGTGAATCCGAAGCCACTAATTTAACTGAACGCGGTTTTAAGAATTTTTTCCGAACAACGCCAAGTTCAAAAACGCAGGCCAAAGACTTTTTCACTTTTTTAGTTGACCTGAACAAAGGTTCTTCACAACCCATTAAGACAATTGCCATCGTCCATGAAAACACATTATGGGGACAAGAATTTGCCAAGTCTGTCGAGGGGTATCTTGGCGAGTTCAAGGATTTTAAGATTGTCTTAAATATTACATACCAGCAAGGAACTCCGGATGTAACAAGTGAAGTCCAACGTCTCATTGCTGCAAAACCAGATGTAGTTTTTCATGCTTCTTATGATGCTGAAGCCATTTTATTTGCGCGCACCTATAAACAATTTAATTTTTCACCGCGCGGCGTCTTAGCAATTGGTGCGGCTTTTGGCTCTAGTGCCTTTAGAGACGCATTAGGCGCAGATGCCAATTACTTTTTAGTAAGAGATCATTGGTCACGCGACCTTGCAGCTCGCTCCCCGGTGGTTGATCAAGTTGGAAAACTGTACAAAACCCGTTTTGGCAAAGATATGGATGGAACCCCTGCGCGAGCTTTTCAAGCGATGATGGTATTAGCAGATGCAATCAATCGGGCTCAATCGACTGCACCCGATAAAATTAGAGCTGCGCTAGCTGCCACAAATCTGCAAGCTAAAGATGTGATCTTGCCATGGGCAGGCGTTAAGTTTGATGAGTCTGGTCAAAATCTTTTGA
>RFYV01000083.1 GCA_009921265.1 Betaproteobacteria bacterium
GTCACAAGGCGGCATTGAATTGCAAATCGAATAATTTCACCTTGAGCAGATTCTTGCTTTCTCATTTTTTCAGCAGCTTTTTTGACTGCGTTGATTTCATCTTGTTTCATAAGGATACTTCCATTAACTTATTAAAAGATATTGGAGCGTGTTTTGCTCCATGAACATGATTTCCATTAAGAGGAGGGCGCAATATGTGAATATACAAAGATTCAAGCTTATCAAGCATTTCTTTTTCACAAGGTATAAATGCAAAACTTTCAAATACTTTGTCTTGATGCGATGAAATTCTTGAATAGACATTGACTGATTGACCAACGTAAACCACTCTATTGCCATCAATCAAAAAATAAATACCTATTGCCATTGACCAAGTATTTGCCGCTTTGACAATTTCTTGTTCATTTAACAAAGCTTTATTTGTCAAAGTCATTGCAGTTGTATTGACAAGCTCAAGACGTTTCAATTTTGATAAACGGTCTTCAAATGCTTTTATTTCCTGTTTCAAAATATTTCTTTTATCCAAGTCTAAAAGCTCAATTGCTTTGCGTTCTTGTATATTTTTTTGTCGAGTTGCTACAGATTTTGCCGCAATCGCTTTTCGTTCTTCTTGAGTTCTGCTTTGCATCCAGTTACTCATTTTTTCATCCTTTGATATGTAATTATTAAACTGTCCAATGTGTCTTTGCCAAAACTTGTAAGCTTCATGGTTTCACGCACAACTTCATCAATGACTTGATTCCGCAAATCATCATAAAACTCTTGTGATGATTTTGGCGCAATCGGTTCTGTCGGTTTATTGAATTCACTCATAGCAATCCCCATCCAAACATAAAAAAGAAACTGTAAATCTTGCAAATGATGCCAATAACAATAGCCCAAAACAAGGAAGTCAAGATTGTGATTGCGTGTCTCATTTGAGAAACTTATCCCGTGCTGGCTTGAATGCTTGCCTAAATTCAAAGAAACTGGCGTGAGCAGGGTTGATGAGAGCAAACAACCGACCAAGGTAAGGAATGATGTTGTTGTTAATTTTCCAGCCCGTGTCGGGGTTTTCTGCAAGTGCTGAATGGTGGCGCAAGACTTCCACAATAACTCGCGCAGAATAGTGTTTAAAGCCTTTCCTGAGTACTTTTAAGGCTTCAGCTTCAAAGGCCATCCAGATATGATGATTCTCAGGAAGCCATTCAAGGAATTCGGCACTAAACTGATCCTTGTTTTCAAATGCAACGTCTTCAGTGGATGCTTGAAACAAATCAAAATTTTTCATGTTCACTCCAATACTTTATAACCGCGACCGTTAAGGCAAGTCTTAACAATTGCTTGTCGGCGTTGATAAGCTGACCATGCGCCTGAGCCACTGCCCACAATTGCGCCTGACGCGAGTCCTGCGCCAGCGGCGTTATGGACAGGCATTCCTGTTTTGCTGGCAATCCATGCACTGAGCAAGGCTGATGCCGCACCTTGGATGGCGGCTGACTTTGCCATTTCGGTAGGGACATGAACTTCCTCTGAAATGCGTTCGCATTCCATTTGATCGAGGTAGATGTTGCCGGGTGTTGTGCTGAACTTTGGATCAATGATGATCTTGTTCGCGCATCCGACCAGCAATAAAAGCAAAATATATTTCATGTCAAACCCTCATTTCGCGTTTTTGAGTACGAGTCAAGCCAAGATGAAAAACACTTGACACTTTTTTGTTGACCCGTGTTCTGTACCGTTTTGAATTGGCATGAGGATTTGCTTTTGGCTTTTTGACATCAGGCAGATCACCCAAGGCATAAACAGAGCGGGGATACCGCCGCTGGTTTTCATGCTCATGGATGTATCTAACCTTGTAAATCCGCTTAGGAAGATGTGGCGATTCCTTGTTCATGCGAGAAAGCACCGCGCCGCCTTGTCTACGATCAATATCCAATTCATCGCAGATTTCGGCTGAAGTCAATTCACCGTGCTGGCGCAAAAGCCGTTCAATCTTGGCAACCAAGACCCCATAAGCCAGCTTCATATCTTGGACTCCAGAATGCGGCGCAATTCTTTTTCTTTAATTTCAACTTCATCCAAGAACTTGATCACTTCAAATTCAAGGGCGGCAATATATTCATTGTCACGTTCAACCGTCTGAATGAACAATTGCAATCCTGCGGGACAGCGGGGATCAAATGACACATAGTCCACCCATTTTCTGCCTGTTACCGCCATTTGCCACATCATTTGATCTTTATAGACTTTGGCAATAGGTTGACCCAAAAACATATTCAAGTGGTTTTTCGTCATGGGGCATTTGATTTCAACCATGCCCTCACCGTCACCGCCCACAAGGCCATCAGGGCTTGCTGAAGACATCGCAATGCGCGGGTGGTCAATAGACCCTACCTCAGTCACTAGAACGCCCATATGAGCTTCGTAGGCACTGCGAGCGTACTCCTCCTGATCAACACCCCACTGCATGGCTGGCGAGCTAAAGCTGACCGTATTGATGCCTGTCAGACGCTCCACGACCAGTTGGAACATATAGTCATCGCGGGAAGCGGCATAACCTGTCTTTGTTTTGGCGACTATGTCAGAGATGCGTGAGCCAGTGGCCTTGCCCAGACGGGCGGCAAACCATTCAGGTGTTTGCTGTTTCATGCTTTTGCTCCTAATTTGGCTTTCATGTCATCTTTGGCTTGAATAAAGCGGTTTTGTGTTTTTTTGTCGTTATCTGCCGCCTTGTAAGCATCGCTATATGCCTTGGTCAATTCAGCAATGGTGGTGGCATCAAAGATTGCGGTCAGATGATCGGCAAGAATATTTGCTGGCATACCGTGACCAACTTCAAAACTTTCATCATCGGAATCAGGCTCGCCCTCTAAGGGGATTGCAAACGACTGAAAGCAAGCGTATTTGTATGCGCTGGACATGGCCTTGTTGGTAGCCTTGTCGCCTGAATCCATTGCTTCACCGTAGGTTTTGACAGTGTGCTTAGACCCGTCTTCCACGGCAACAAAATCAAATTCAGCTTCCACTGTCACATAGAACAAAGCACCGCCGCTTTTTGATGTTCGTTCTTCGCATATGCGTGAAATCATTCTAGGCAGAATGCATAAGCCATGATCAGCCAGTAGTGGCGCAATAGCGTTATAAACGTCATCAATGCCACGAAACTTGAATCCTGCTCCTTGGCTATTGGTACGAGTCTTTGCTATGCCTGTCTTCGCCAATGCGCCTTGCACGGCATTAATCGCTTGATAAACTTTCATATATTTCTTTCAGAGTTGTAATGTGTTGTTGTTGCATTTGCATAATCTCATTGCACAGGATCATTACCTGACCCTCAAGTAAGCCCACATGAAATGCAAGCCTGTATCGAGGTTCAGCGTCATGTTCAGCCGCCAATTGCTTTAACCTGTTGATGATTTCTTCGGCGTTCATTTGAGTCCCATCAATGATTTGACAAGCACCAGCAAACCAATGATGTAGATGACCATAGGCAAATGGCTTACTGGCTTAATGCCAAGCAAAATGCCTTGCCAGAATTCTTCATCGCGTGACATTTGCATTGGCTGGCGCGGCACATAGTACTGGCCTATTCTCAAGCCACTTTTAGTGGTAAATGGCAAATTACCCATTGTGACTCGCCCATCTATCGTAGTCGGATTCTCTACGTTCTTCTTCGCAGTGCTTTCTCCAACGATATGCAACTTCGGTTTCAATTTGCGCGGTGTCTTTTTCGGTGATGACATTTGATACCTCCAATCCATCTTGAAAAACTTCGATCTCAAATTCGGCGTTCAAACCGACATCTTCATCCTCATCGACAAAGTTGTAAACCACTGTGACATCTGCGCCACTCGCAAGCTGGTGTGTAAATGAACAGGTCATGATTTTCCCTCTTGCATTTGTTTTTTCATTGCTTCAACCATCCGCTCAAATTGCCATGTCAACACATCAAAATAAGCATTTTCAACAGTTTGATCGGTAATTTTTTGTTCAATGTTGACGGCCTTAAGAGGGTCATCATCTATTTCATACGTCAATCTTATTGTCCAAGTCATGCTTCCCTCGCTTTGAGCATTGCATCTGCTACTTTGTATGACATTTCTGAAATTACATCTTCATCAAAACCATCAATCAATTGCCGACTCATGTAACCTTGCAAAGCTTTTGCCGCAAAGTAGTCCCGCAATGTCATGCCTGATATATGCGTACCTAGAGTTTGTACCCCGTGGTTGTGTAGCGGAAATGCAGGTGGGTTGTATGGTTGATTCATATCTTGTCCTGTGTTGTTGAGAGCGTTCAGTATAAGCCAGCTTGACACTTGTGTGCAATAACCACATAGTAAGCTAGGTTATCACCTGATAAGCTGGCTGTACTATAATTTTTGCATGGACAAACACACCGCAATCAAAAAAGCAGGGGGCGTAACCGCTCTTTCAAGGCTATTGGGCATCAGTCGTTCTGCGATCTATATGTGGGATGGGTATGTGCCTGAAGCAAGGCTGTGGCAGTTGAGGGCTTTGAAGCCTGAATGGTTTGTGGTATGATTTTGTGAAACGCTTGGCGGCGTTACTCGCAATAGGGTTACACATGCTGTCTGCTGGTATTGCGCCAGTCCGCCAACATCCGCAAGGATGAGACAGCAGGTGTAGCCCTTTTTTTTGGGCCAAAACATGAGCAAATGGAAAGAATACAAGCTATTTCCAAATCCAGATAAATTGCCAAACAAACCTTGTGTTTATGCAATATATTTTGGCAATGATTTAGTTTATGTAGGTCAATCGAACAGTTTAAGCAATAGATTTTCTGGTCATGCGTTTCGATTTGGCTATGCAAAAAATATCCACACACCTTGGCAAGATTTGCCAATGTCAACAGCCATAAGGATAAAAGCTAAATTCTCTGAAAAGTTAGGTGATTGGGCAATGTGGGAAATTCGTTTAATAAGACGACTAAAACCAATTCATAACACTCATCATTGTAATAAACGTAAAGAGGTTTGTTATGAGAATTAAAAACTGGAACAAGTTTCAGCACTTTAAAGACAGAAAACCGCCTTGGGTTAAGTTGTACAGAGATGTTCTTGATGATCTTGAATGGTATGAATTAGACCCGCTTGCTAGCAAGGTGCTAGTAATGTGCTGGCTGATTGCTAGCGAAGATGATGGAAATCTACCGTCAACAAAAAATCTTGCATTTCGTTTAAGAATGACAGAAAAGCAAACTAATGATTGCTTAAACAAGTTGTCTCATTGGCTGGAACGCAGTGATATCAATGCGATATCAGAGCAATATCAAAGTGATAGTCTAGAGACAGAGACAGAGACAGAGACAAAGAAGAGACAGAAAGCAACTGTCGTTGCTACGCCTGACGGCGTTTCACAATCGGTGTGGGATGACTTCAAAACCTTGCGTAAAGCCAAAAAAGCACCGATTACCCAACGTGCTGTTGATGGCATCATTGTTGAAGCAAACAAAGCTGGTTGGTCGCTGGAACAGGCTTTGACCGAATGCGTGGTGCGCGGATGGCAGTCATTCAAGGCTGAATGGGTTGCTGACAAGCCTAAACTGGTCAACAGGTTTGATGTTGCCACTACCACCGTGCCGTCAAAGCAAGGACTTGATCCAGCCTTGGTCAAACTTAACCAAGACAAGCTGAAAGTCGTGCCTCCAAGTCCAGAGATTCTGGCAAAACTTCAAGCATTGAGAGTAAAAACATGACAAGATCACACGCAATCCGAATGTTGCTGAGTTTTGAGCCGCATTCCCACAAAGAACTCAAAGAAATCACAGGATGGGAGGGCATACGCCTGACCAAAGTCCTGCAATACATGGAGTTCCAAGGCCACATCGAAAGGGCTGACCGCAAATGGAATTTGACCTTGAAAGGCTTCGAGAATCTGAAGCGCGTGATTGGAACAGAAGATTTAAACAAAAGGTTCGAGAGCTTGGTCGAAGCGCGGCAATTCATTGGTGGAATGCAATCCTTGCTGACATCGAGCGAAAGCGCGGTCGTGTGATGGTCGAAGAATTGAAGATGCGAATGAAAAGGAATCAGGATGAGAGCAAAAAAGGTTGATCTAAACCAAATGGAAATTGTTGCCACGCTCAGGAAGATTGGTGCAACGGTGCAAAGCTTGGCATCGGTCGGCAATGGTTGTCCTGACCTACTAGTCGGCTTTAATGGCATTAATTACCTAATGGAAATCAAAGACGGTGACAAAATGCCAAGCGCACAAAAACTCACGCCTGATCAAGTTAAATGGCACATTGAATGGCGCGGTGAAGTTCATATTGTCAGATCAATATATGACGCATTTGAAGTACTGGGGTTTGCATGAATCCATATGAAATAAAAGAACCAACTGTAATCAGTTTTTCAGGTGGTCGTACAAGCGCATTTATGTTATTTAAAGTAATTGAAGCTGGCGGTGGAAAATTACCAGAAGAAGCAATAGTTTGTTTTGCTAATACTGGAAAAGAAGATGAAGCCACACTTCGATTTGTTCAAGCTTGTTCTAATAACTGGAATGTTGAAATTCATTGGGTTGAGTTTCGTGATGTAGACCCGGCTTTTGAACGTGTGACATTTGAAACACCCAGCAGAAATGGTGAACCATTTGAAGCATTGATTAAAAAACGCAATTATTTGCCAAATCCAGTAACAAGATTTTGCACAGCAGAATTAAAAATACGCACAATCCACAAATATTTGAAATCTTTGGGATGGGATCACAATGAAAACATGGATTGGGTTGGCATGAGGGCTGATGAACAACGCCGCGCCGCCAAAATTTCTGACAAATCAAGAATTCCATTGGTTACTGCTGGCGTGACCAAAGAAACCATTGGTGAGTTTTGGCGCAATCAATCATTTGATCTTGAATTGCCAAACATGAATGGTGTCACTATGCATGGAAATTGTGATCTTTGTTTTCTCAAAGGTGGCGCACAAGTTTTATCTTTAATTGCAGAAAAACCTGAACGTGCAATCTGGTGGGCAAAAATGGAAAGCACATCATTAGCTTCTAAACCAAGTGGTGCATTATTTCGTTCTGACCGTCCATCCTATGCTTCTATGATGAAATTTGCGGCAGAACAACGAGATATGTTTGACCCAAATGAAGAATCAATTTCTTGTTTTTGTGGGGATTAAATGATTCATAAATTGTACGAAGTCAAACAAGCCCACGCACTTTTCATCACCCTGTGGGAAAAAGTCAAGGCATCGCTGGAAGCTGGCAACAAGCTTGAAATTGAAGTCAAGCCTGAAAACAAGTCCCGCGAGCAGGAAAAGCTTTACCACGCAATCATTGGCAAGATCACTAAACAAGCCGAACACGCTGGCGCAAAATGGGATTCCGAAAGCTGGAAACGATTTTTGTTGGATCAGTTTGCTGAAGAGACTGACCGTCCTGCTGGGAAGATTGCACCTAGCCTCGATGGCAAACGCATTGTCCAGATTGGCTTGCTGAGTCGGGAATTTAATAAAGAAGATGCTATGGAATTCACAGAATGGCTCATGGCGTGGGCGGCAGAGCGAGGATTTGAAATATGAGAAAAATGTGCAAGCGAAAAGTCTGGAACAAGGTTAATCCAATTGAATTTGCAATCACGGGCGCGGCGATCACCGCCGAAGATAAGCTTGACAGGCTCAGAATGGGCGAATTAAGCGCAATTGAGTCGATGGTTAAGGGTAATGCCACTACCGCCGATTGGAGAGCCTTGGTGGATATGCTGAACATTGCTGAAACAATGAGTACAAACGGCATTGGCATTGAAGTGCTGGAAGTCTGTCAAGTTGTTCAAAAGGAAATGGAAGCCGCCGCCCACAGGTACGAAAAAACCCGCAAGATGGGACTAACAGGCACAGGAATCCGGTACATCAAAGAACTTTATGCCCTACATGACCTACAGCGCACCAGCATCAGTCGGTCGGAATATGAGCGGATGATCGAAAAAACCATCAATTACATTCGGTCGAACAACCACAAAGTCGTTCACATCACATGATTCATTATCACGGGACACCAATCAGTCCCATTAAAGCAATTCAAACAATGGCGGGAAAAAACTTTTGTATTTCCTATGCCAGACCAGATGATTTGCAAAGATGTCTAAAAATTGGTCAATCTTTGATGTTGGACAATGGTGCATTTAGTGCAAAAACAAGAGGATTGGAATTTGATTTGCATGGATTTTATCAATGGGTTGAGCCTTTATTGGCTCATCCACATTGGGCGGTAGTACCTGATGTGATTGATGGAACTGTTGACCAACAAAAAGAAATGACAAAAACATGGCCTTTTCGCAAAGAATTTGGCATTCCTGTGTGGCATTTGGGGTTGCCAATCAGCTACTTGATTGAACTTTGTGACCAATGGGGACGGGTTTGCTTTGGGTCTGCTGGCGAATATTGGCAAATTGGCACATCCAAATGGTGTGGGCGCATGGATGAAGCGTTTAATGCCCTTGTTCAAGCCTATGGGCGACAAATTCCTTGGGTGCATGGTATGAGAATGCTTGGGCAATCTGCCGGGCCTTGGCCTTTAGCAAGTGCTGATTCCACCAATGTGGCTGTTAATCATTCTGGAAATTTAGAATGTGCTGGATGTATGGCAAAACGTATTGATTCAACTAACCCGCCAACTTTTTGGAAAAGCAACCCATTACAGGAGACTTTATGTTAATTTTTGCAGTTTTAATTTATGCTTCAGCGATTGTTTTGGCAAATTATTTGGTTTTATTATTTGGGCCAGCAATTACGCCAATTAACGCATTTGTTTTTATTGGTTTAGATTTGGCTTTGAGAAATTGGTTAAATTTGCAACTTAACAAATGGCAAATGGGGGCAATGATATTTGGTACTGGTGCAATTTCTTATGCCTTGAATGACACCATGCAAATAATTGCCATTGCTTCTGCTGTGTCATTTACTTTGGCATCATTGGTTGATTGGATGGTGTTTAATAAAATTAAAGGCGAATGGTTAAAACGTGCCAATATTGCAAATACTGCTGGCGCATTGGTCGATTCAATAATATTTCCTACAATCGCTTTTGGTGTGTTAATGCCTGAAATTGTGGCTTTACAATTTTTTGCAAAAACATTTGGTGGAATGATGTGGTCTTTTATTTTAAAAAAATATGTATCCAAAATTTCAATATTGGCGCAGTAAAAAGCACCTGAAGAACGTGGCATCCCTGCCATGCCAGCATTGTGGAGTTGAGGGGTACACCCAAGCGGCGCACAGCAACATGGCGATACATGGCAAAGGCAAGGCAATCAAGGCATCGGACGAATTCACGGTTGCTTTGTGTTCCAGTTGCCATCACACGCTGGACGCTGGAAATAATCTGACAAAAGAAGAAAAACAGCAAATGTGGTGGAACGCTTTTCGCAATACATGGTTAGAATTGCTGGACAGAAACTTGGTTGTTCCTGATTTGCCGATTCCAAAGCAAGAGGAATGACCGCCAAGATGATCGGGAATTGCTCACTGTAAAAGCTTTTGAGGCCAACCAGTTCCCGACCATGTTGGTGAAAGGGGTAACGCCAGTGGACGCATTGGCTATGTCGCATCGTGAGGGCATTGCGGCTGATATAACCTGCCAGAACTCCTGTCAGAGGGAAGCACCCTGCTGGCGATTGGGCCACCAACAACCTACACGCATGGGGATTGACTGGTTCATGTGGTTGCCGCTGAAGGGCTTGCGCCACCTCTGGTAATTCCTCACCAG
>RFYV01000084.1 GCA_009921265.1 Betaproteobacteria bacterium
GCGATCAACACATCCCCCAACTCGCAAAATTTGCAAAATTTTTAAATGAAAATGGGATGGAACATTACTGCAAAAATATTTATTTGCGTTGCGAAGAAATTGCCATCAATCAAGACCCCAACAATCACCTGTTGATTTTTGAATACAAACAACTTCAAGCCAAACAATCCAAAGAAAATGGTGAACGCGCGATTGCATTGGCGCAATACATCAATTGCTTAGACTATATCGAAAGTCATCTCGATCCATTGGATGAATACAGATCCACGGTTCTTAATTCCTTAGGTCAAATTTATCGTGACAGTGGCGAATACTCCAAAGCACAAAGTTGCCTCGAAGATGCGCTATCGATACAAACCCAAAAGTTTGGCACGCAAAATTTGGCAACCGCCACAAGCATGCACAACCTTGCGCTGCTGTACAAAGACATTGGCGAGTTGCAAAAAGCCGAGAATCTTTATCGATCAGCCTTAGAGATCAAAGCCAAATTGTTGGGCAATAAACATTACGAAACTGGCGTTACGCTTAACAACTTATCGATTCTTTTGGAATACAAAGGCGAAAACGCGCAAGCTTGCGAATTACAAAAAGAGGCCTTAGCCATATTCCAAGAGACCAAGGGCGAGTTTCATCACGACACGGCCGCCTCTTACTGCAATTTGGCCAACTTGTATCGCATCAGTGGCGATATACAAGAAGCTGAGAAGTTATTTAACAATGCAATACAAATTTATGAAAAGCATTCCAAAACAGAAGATGAGCTCAGCCTAGCACACGCACTCAACGGCTACGCCGTGTTACTTCATAACATGAGCCGTTTTTCTGACGCTGAGATTTTATTTAGAAAATCATTAGAAATTCGAATCAAAAGCCTAGGCGAAAAACATCCGATCATTGCCTTAAGCATGCAAGGATTGGCCTTGCTTTTGTGCGAGCAAGGCAACTATAACGAAGCCAAAAAATTGATGAATGAGTCCCTCAACATTCGCATCAATTCATTGGGCGTCAATCACCCTTATGTGGCTCAGTCCATGTATAGCTCGGCCCATCTCTTTTATGAACTCGGTGACTATGAGATTGCCAAGGAGATGTATCAGAACTCTTTACAAATTAGAAAAAATCAATTGGGTGAAAACCATCCACTCACTGCGCACTCATTGCACGGACTCTCCAATTGCCATTCGGAATTAGGCGACTATAAGCAAGCCGAAAAACTAATGAACCAAGCCGTTGCGATACAAGAAAAAGCACTTGGACTCAATCATCCAGACTTGGCTTCTAGCCTTAATAATTTAGCCAATCTTTACACCATTCAAGGTCTGTACCAAAAGGCTAAGCCTGTATACGAGAGAGCCATGGAAATCAAGGGCGCAGTTTATGGTTATGACAACCGAAGCTCTGCTGGCACCATGACCAATTTGGCTGGATTACTTAGAAACACAGGCGACTTCAAAGAATCTGAAAAATTATTTAACGAATCGATTGCCATTTACGAAGCAGAATTACCGCTTGACCACTTACACAAAGCACATGCGTATCACGGCTATGCTGAATTACACAATGAGATTGGCGAACTCGTCACGGCAAAAGAATTTCATGATAGATCGATGGTAATTCGTGAAAAAATTCTGGGCGATGAACACCCACACACGGCACACTCTATGCACGGTCTTGCTGTTGTGTTGCACGAATTGGGTGATCATAAAGAGTCCGAAAAATTACACGATCAAGCTTTTAATATTCGCTCGAATAAATTTGGGCAAGCTCATCCCCAAACAGCGCAATCGATGCACGGGATGGCGATTTTGTCTCACGACAAAGGAAACTTTGATCAAGCGCATCAGCTGCACAGCCAAGCCTTGAGTATTCGACAGTCAATTTATGGCGATGATCATCCGCACACTGCGCATTCATTGCAGGGCATGGCTTCTGTTTTACACGACAAGGGTGAACATCAAGAGTCACATGATTTTCACGACCGCGCTTTTTATGTGAGAGAAAAAGTATTGGGTAATGCCCACCCCCACACTGCACATACATTAAGCAGCTGGGGCGCATTAATGATTGATACCGGCGACTTTGAAACAGCCGATCGCCACCTTCACGACGCGTTGCATATTCGACGCAAAATTTTTGGCGATGATCACTTGCATACTGCTACCTCTTTGCATCACATTGGCATGTTGATGCATGAAATCGGTGAGTATGACGCTGCAGAAAAGCACCATCAGCATTCACTTAAAGTAAGAAAAGCCAAGCTGGGTGATAACCATCCCGTGATTGCACACTCTTTGCACCATTTGGCTCTTTTGCATCACAGCAAAGGCAACCATGATGACGCGCTAAAACTCCATCAAAATGCACTTGCCATACGAATGGGAGTTTATGATGTCGATCACCACCTGATCGCCCACTCCCACCACGGATTAGGACTTACCAAACATGCGATGGGCTTGCACGATTCTGCCCATGAACACTTTGATACTGCAATTCGCATCAAAATCAATTCACTCGGCAAAGATCATCCCCATGTAGCCCGATCCTATAACGCTTTGGCAGAACTCAAGCATCACCAAGGCGATTATGACGAGTCACACAACCTACATGAAAAAGCGCTTGATATCCGACGCAAAAAATTAGGCGACGATCACCACTTAACTGCACACTCGATGCACGGTCTCGCACATATCAAGCACATCATGGGAGACCAGCTCAATGCACAAGAAATCATGCACAAGGTCCTTGATATGCGAATGAAGTTGTTTGGCAATAACCATGACCTGACTTTGCATTCGTTTGATATTTTTAAAGCAATCAATCAAAAACTGGGTCACACCCAGCATGACGACCACATTTTGCACAGCGTACAAAGAGTAGCTCCTAAACCTAAGCAAAGTTCTGAGGGTCTGTTTTCTAAATTAAAAAATATCTTCAGACCGAACGCTTAAATCATGACTTAAAGGGCTTTGAAGTTATCTTCAAAGCCTTCGGTACCAAAATAGGTTTCGGAGTCCATTCCAATGGGCGGAAACGCCCATTGCGGCTTCAAAATAAACTGTTTAACGCTTTGTAAATCGCGTACCAATGTGTCGGGTGCCTGAAACCATATTTGTCGTGTTCCAGGCGTGTTAACAGCCCCCGCCTTCTCCCATTCAGTAATCGGTGAGAGTCGATAAATTTTGGAATTGACTTCGATGACTAAATCTAATTTGGTGCTGAAACTGCTGAGCCAGTCCGATGTGGTCTCATCGCGCGGGTCGGGCTTGGCAATCAACAAGGTGCGCAGTTGGCCATTGATTTGCGCAAATGCAATCGTAAGGAATGCATTGCGAGAGATTTGTTTGCGTGAGGCATAAGCCAATCTCTTGCCACCCGAAGTGGCTTCTAGTCTCCAGCGAGAAAAGGCTACGGGCGCATAACCGTTTTCAACGTTCCATGTTTTGCGCAAATTTTCTGTGATCAAGGTCATCTTGCCCGGCTCGGTAAGGAGCGCTTGATCGAGCAGTTGCCGATTGATACCCATGGCATCCAAATAACGAGCAAGCATCGCTGACATTTTTTGTGCTTGAATGGCGTCGAGCTTGTTTTCTTCGTTTCTAAATTGATGCACGCCAAATTGTGCAACTGAATCGACTCGTCGCATCATGCCACCCAAAAAGGTATATGCGCAAGAAGAAAAACATTTGCCGATTGATGAAGGCAGATTGGATACAGGAGCTTTCGGGTCGACCACCTTGGGCACCAGATGCTGCAGCTTGTCAGAAGAAACCAAGAGTGTGTGAAAGTCTCTGGCGCGTATGGATTGACCCAATCGCAAACCACCGATGAGGTCACCCCCTAGGCTATTAAGAATCACAATCGTGCCAGGTGGTAAACCTTTGACCGCATCGGCAAACGTGTTTTCGGTTAGTTTTTCAATTCGGCCGTGACCAAAAATAAGCGCGCCGTCTCCAAGTTCGGCGGGCACTTGAATGCAAGACCCCTGCTGTGAAGTCGCATTGCATCGCTCAACCTGCTTAAACGACATGGATGCTTCAACTTGATTGGCCAAGCATGCCATGCTTGCAAATAAGCCAACCCATAAAACCAAACACTTCAGCAAATATATTTTCATAGCAACGATTTTAAATCAACGTTCTCTGAATGCATTATCTTTGACGGCAACCAATGGTTTGAGCAAATAAGTTAAAACACTCTTGTTACCCGTTGTGATGTCCACCTGGGCCTGCATACCTGGAATGATGGGCAGATTTTTTTCTAATGACTTGATGGCAGAAGTTGAAGTTTCAACGCGCGCTAGGTAATAGTAAACCGTTTGTCCACGCTCTTCTTTGGATATGGCATCAGCAGAGATTTGTGTAATCGTGCCCTGCAAAGATCCAAAAATTGAATAGTCGTATGCAGAAATTTTGACGTTTGCCTCTTGCCCCACACGCACAAAACCAATGTCTTGCGGTCTGATTTGCGCCTCAACCACCAACACATCGTCAAAAGGCACAATTTCAACAACAGGCTCACCAGGTCGAATCACACCACCCACGGTGTTGACCATGATGCGGTTAACAACGCCCTTGAGAGGAGCGCGCACAAAGGTTCGATTGACTTTGTCCGCAAAGGCGGGCAAGGTCTCTTTAAGAGGATTGAGTTCAATCACCGTCTTTGACAACTCACTTGATGCATCGCTCTTGAATTGACGACGCATCGATTCAGTCTTGTTTTTTGCATCGTCCACGCGAGACTGCGTGCGAATCAATTCAAGCTTGGGCTCCAAGCCTCGATCGACCATTTTTTTAATGATCTCCAATTCGTCAGATGCATTTTTGTAAGTGCTCTCAAGTACAGACAGATCGGCGCGCAAGCGCATCGCACGGTTTTTGTACTCGCTCAACTCATTAGCAACCGATGAGGGCGCCATCTTGGTAAATTCAGGTGTGAAGACCAAAGCCTTGTCATAAACCTCGGCCTCTAAGCGAGCTCTTTTGGCCATGAGCGATAAAGCTTGTTGATTGCGACTGGCGTAATCCGATGTGAATTGTGCTGACACCAAATTAATGACGATGTCATCTTTTTCAACCAAGTCGCCTTGTTTGACATTGATACTCTGAACAATGCCGCCTTCCATGTTTTGCACAATTTGCATCTTTGAAGAAGGTACAACTCTTCCCTCAGCATGCGTGATTTCATCAACAGCTGAATAAGCAGCCCAAACAACCAAAAGAATCACCACCAACACAATGCTGTTGAGCAAAAAGAAGGACGTCTTCATCGTGCTGCCCAACTTCACTTGCGCAAAACCAGATCCTGATTTTTTAGATAACTTGGCGAGGCCAGAACCTTTGTTATTAAACATCATGCCACCCGATTGCTTAAATTACTTTGTGGCGGCGTCATCGGATTAATAGGCCTGGGTGCTGTGGGTGCAGGTTGGGCCTGCGCTTGTTCATTGGCTTTAAGGAAATCAGACTTAGGCCCTTGAGCAACCAACTTGCCTGCATCAATCACAAGAACGCGCGTGGCCAAATCAATAATAGACGTACGGTGAGTGATGACAAAAATAGTTTGATTGAGCAACTTGGTTTTGAAATTATCAATCAATGTTTTTTCTTTGACCATGTCCATCGCACTGGTTGGCTCGTCCATGATCAAGATGGGCGGCTTACCCACCAAAGCTCGTGCAATATTGATGGTTTGTTTTTGACCACCCGAGAGGCCTTCGCCTTTTTCTTTGAGCTTAAATCCATAGCCTTCAGGATGCACAGAGATAAATTCATGCACGCCACCAAGCTCCGAGGCTTCTAATATTTCTTCATCGGTGGGGTTGAACGCACCCACTGCAATATTTTGTTTCACAGTGCCTGAGAACAACCAACTCTCTTGCATCACAACGCCCATGTTTCTGCGCAAATCTGCAGGGTCAATTTGCCGTGTGTCAACACCGTCTATCAAGATGGCGCCTGTGTCGGGCTTGTATAAACCCACTAAGAGTTTTGCAATCGTTGTTTTGCCAGAGCCCACCTTGCCAACTAAAGCCACGCTCTCACCAGCTTCAATCTTAAAGGAGATGTTTTGCAATCCGCCTTGCGTTTGACCCGGATAATTAAAGCTCACGTCTCTAAACTCAATGGCTCCCTGCCATTGCGGTCTATTGATATAAGCCGCTTGTTCGCGATGCTCGCGCGGCTGCATCATCAATTTGGAGAGTGAGCGATAACTGGCAATGGCTTGATTAAGACGCGTGAGCAATTGCGAGAGTTGCGCCATCGGCGCAATAGCACGACCAGCCAGCATCGAGCAAGCAACAATAGCACCTGAACCGATTGAGCCCGATTGCGTTAAATAAACGCCCATGGTGACCGTACCCACCCAAACAAATTGATTGGCCAAGTTAGACATGTTGGATGCAAACTGCGCCAAGAGTCTTGTTTTAAGACCAATGGTGGATTGATGTGCAATCACATCTTGCCAACGTTTACGCATCATCGAGCCTGCACCAATCGCCTTGATGGTCTCAATACCTTGTAGTGTTTCAATGGCCACCGATTGCTTGGTTTGACCATCTTCATAACTGGTTTGCGTGAGTTTGCGAATACTGGGTTGCACAGCAAGAGTCGCACCAATAATCACTGGTATCGCCAACAAAGGAACATAAACCAATGGACCACCCACAGACCAAATCACAAAAATAAACAGGATAGCAAAAGGAATATCAATCAATGTTGTTAGAGTGGCCGAGGTCATGAAATCACGCAAAGACTCAAATTCACGCAGTTGATTGGCCACAGAACCAATCGGCTCAGTCCGTGCGGACAACTCCATATCAATGATTTGCTCAAATAAAGTATCGGCAATCACAATATCGGCTTGCGCACCTGCCACATCCAAAAAATACGCACGGATGGTTCGAATCACAAAGTCACTGACAAAAATAATGAATACACCAACCAACAATGCAATCAAGGTTTCCATCGCGCTATTGGGCATGACGCGGTCATACACAATCATTGAAAAGCCAGACGTTGCCAAAGCAAATATATTGGTGAGAAACGCTGCAATGCTCACTTGAAAATAAACAAATTTTGATTGCCAAAGCGGTCCAAAGAACCAATGACCAAATCGACCTTGGTGGGTCTTTGAATCGGTCACCATCTTGATGGGTGAAGAAATGTGAATGGCCTGTCCCGAATAATTGGAAGACAGCAAACGCAAGTCCAAATCAACCACCCGCTCCGATCGTCTCGGGGCTAGTTGAAGCGGCCCATGATCTTCGGTTTTGGGAGAAGTTGCGACGATACTGCCCTCATCCATGATCAGGAAGGCGGGCGTATGCAAAGAATCTAAATCAGACAGTGATGTATTTTTTGCTGCACAACGAAAACCAAAACTCTCTAAAGCTTCAACGGCCTCTTCCATACTCCAAGGGCCTGGCAAACGAGCCACGAACTGCTCAAGCAACCAGATCAAACAAATTTCAATCGGGTCTTTGGGTGCAAACTTATTTCTTTCGCTCGCCTGTGTGATGTCGATTCCCATCAATTAGTCCTTAATGCTGATGGGTGCATCGGCCAGTTGAAATACTTTGTTGAGCTCAGAGGTGAGGTGAAGTAAACGATAACGCGCTAGGTTGCGCTCTGCGTTAGTATCAATCAAATCGCGCCCTGCTTGATACAAACTTTCTTGCGCTGTGATCAAGTCAAGCAAGTTGCCCTTGTTAAATGCAAACTGCTCGCGCACTGCGCGCAAAGATGCAATGGCTGAGCGAACCGAAACGGTGCGGGTTTTAACAATCTCTTCATAGTTAATCACATCTGACTGACCTTGCGTGAGAAACTTTTCGTACTGACGCATGCCCGATTGAAATTCTTGCTCAGATTGTTGCGCTTTAAGTTTGGCGTCTTCTTTGCGAGCCGTATCTGCACCACCTGTATACAGGGGATAATTGAGTTGCAAGACCACAGATGAGCTGGTGCTTGCAGGATAAGGTGTAGAGGTAAAATTGCCAGCAGAGTTGGCTGAATACACCAAGTTAAAACTTGGGAACATTTTGGCCATTGCATTTTTGGCCTCTTGCGCGGACGCATCTTTTAAGCGTGCCAGCTGAAGCAGTCCGGGATAAGTAGCAGCCAATTCCTCTGCGGATTTATTCAAGCCTTCAATTACAAATTCATGATCAGGGCCCAAAACAATTCCTGTGGGCTTAGAAGCAAACAATTCTTGATAGGCTGCTTCTGCAGAATTAACGCGCGAACTCATCATAGCAATGTTAGACAAGGCTTCGGCATAACGAGACTCAGCACGAATCACGTCGGGTTTGGTACCACCACCCAAGGCATTGCGCTCACGCACAAGTTTGACCAACTCAAACCTAGCGGCAGCATTTTCTTTGGCCAACTGATACAAATCACGTGCGCGCTCGAGTTCAATGAATGCATTGACTGTTTTTAAAGCTTGCTCAGATTTTTTGGAGTTCATCAGCTCTTGCGCGGCCTTCATGCGCGCTTCACCTGCACGCAAACCAAACATTCCCGCACCAAAGTCAAACACCAATTGGCTAACCGTGATACCAAAATTGCCACCATCACGGCGGCCATCAGCAGGGCTTTGAATACCTGTGTATGGATCGCGCCCAACGCGTCTTCTGCCTGTATCCGATGTGCCCGTTACTTGTGGGAGCAAATTGGCCAAGGCCAATGATCTACCTGTTTGTGATTGGCCGTACATGTTGGACACAATGGCCACATCGGGGCTGCTGTCTAAGGCTTCCTTGACGCGCAAACGGAACTCATCAAACGGCATGGACTTGGCCATTTTTTTGGAGCTGGGGAGTTGCTTGAACACGTTGCCAATGAGGTTTTCACCCAACTGTGCAATTTGTGGAGGCAAATCGCCAGACAAAGGCATGGTGGTCCAGTTGCCTTCGTCTTGGTTTGCATTTGTTGTGTTGTTAGCAACTGATATTTGTGCGTTTGGAGTTGCTACAGGGGCCGTTGATTGCGTTACTGGTGTTTGAGTAGTTGTCGATTTAGTTGCTTGCGCTGTTAAAGCAGGTCGTGCAACTGTAGGTTGAGTTTTGAGTTGACTTACCAAATCTTGTAAACGCTCAACTGCCACATCAGGTGCTTTAGCAACATCAATTTCAGTTTTTGTTTCTGCCTTTACTTCTTCTTTTACTTCTTCTTTTACTTGCGACTTGGCACCGGCATTGAAAGTCTCAGCTTTGATTTGATCAACTCGAGCTTTAAGCTCATTGGCGGCAACCAAAGAGCTCGCTTGAGGTCTTGCAACAGGTTCACTTCGACGTGATGGAAGCGCAACAAAAGGCGCAGACAACACGTCTGAGCCATTGAGTTTTAATTGCGCATTTGCATTTTGCTGTGGCGTTGCTTTTTCTTCCAACACCAAATTTGCAGAGTCGAGCTTTGCAACTTGCAACTGTGTATCTAACAATTGAATAGGAGAAAGCTGCGCTTGAATATCTGCTGGACTGCCCGACATCGACAAAGATGTCACGCTGGGTTCAATAGATCTTTCCAGCTGAGCAGACTTTACATCAACAAACCCACCGGCTTTGATCTGCGCTTGATTATTGGCTTCCCATGCAGCAACACGCTCATTGAGCGTGTCAAGAGCCAT
>RFYV01000085.1 GCA_009921265.1 Betaproteobacteria bacterium
GCAATATTGTCAGTTTCGATGGCATTCTTTCCCTCAACTATTTCTAGTATGCGCGCCCCATAACGAATGGTGACGCACAGCTTGCCTTTTTCATCTGTCCACCACCAAGGCTTTAACTTCTTGGGTACTTCAACTTTGCGACTCTCGCCCGTGACTTCATCCCTGACAGTTCGGACTTTTGTGGGTGCAAACTCTCCTCCCGACTGCTGGGCTTTGGCCAACTGGATTTGCTCATGCAGTTTGTTGCTGAGTTTTTGACGCCTTGCATGCTGTGGGCTATTACCCCCTTGACGCTTGGCTTGGACTAGTTTTAGTGCGCTTAAACCTGACATTTGATACTCCTTGTGTTTGTGTTGCAGGAATAACAAATTTAGTTTCAGACCTATGGTTTGGACAACCGAAATGATTGGTAACCCGATGCTTTGGAAGGACTCTGCAGTAAAGAGTTAATACACAGGTGACTTACTTGAAGGTAATTTTCAATCAGAAGGTTGAAGAGAGCGGGCTAGAGATACGGCTTCTTTTGCATCAACACAAATACCACCAGCACCAAAGTCACTGGCTTGCAAATTTTGTACTGTAAAAATAGGGCCGCCCAATAAAATAGCTACACGGGGATTACGAGAAAACTGTTTAATTTGATCAACTAGATCAGCTAAATCGGTAAGTTGTGGAGCAATACTTACCGACAGTCCTACCGTATCAAACCATTCATTGCTAACCGCCCGAACTAACTCTTTCTTTGATGGTGAAATCTCAATAACAACTTGCCAGCCTTCTTTTCTGAAAAACTCTGCGACTATTGTGGGTCCAAGCAAATGCTGTGAACCAGGCGCAGAGGCAATCATCACTCTCTTGACGTCACCTTCAATGACGGGACCGTCTTGGTTAGCAAAGCCAATCTCATGAGCTATTGCGTGCAAGCGAACTAGGCCGTGTGTAACATCTACAAAATCTATTTGATCTAAATCCCACTTGGCACCAAGCTGTCGAGCAGCTGGAGTGATTAGTTCAAGAAAAATATGATCAGTGCTTAGACCTTCTTTCATCATTTGATTAACAAAAGCCTGAGCTGCAAACTGATCTTTTGAAAAACACAAATCAACAAAGGTGTCAATTTCCTGCTTGCTGGGCATGGCTCGCAAAGCAGGAACTAAAGTTAAAAAAGTACGATTGACCCTCTCAGCCCTCAAAAGGCGAGGAATTATGTCACTTTCTATTATCGACAAAATTGAAGATTGGCATTCAGATGGATCAACATTTAAAGCTCTAGGCAAGTCATCATTTGAAGCTGATGAGTGTTTAGAAAACATCGACATTGCCATCCACGTAATTTTAGATATGGATAGATTATTAAGTCTTGCTAAAACAGCTGATGTATTCATATCTAAATTTCCTGATTTACGTAGTAACGAATAAATGTCTAGGACAATATTCACTATACAACCCTTAGTTGAATAAAGGTTTAATATTTAGAGGGGGACATACCCTAACTAAATTTATCAAGAAAGAGTCATTTAAAAGCAGTTTTAATGTTTATATAACCTAAAAGAACTGGTTTACGTGATATCAATCAATCAACCGACAGATTTGCAAAATGTGCCCGAGCCCTCGACTCTTCTTGCTTGATACGCTCTTTGTGCTCTTCCTCCGCCAATTGCACATCAAGATATCTGGGCTCGTAACGCTCCAACTGTTTGGATGTGAGGTGCCAATAAGGGTTATCTGAATATTCACGCATGCACAGCTCTATCTCGTGCTTGATATCCATGCCTAACTTGCGTTTGAAGAAGATGGCGTCATGAACATTGGCAATTGGGTATCTATCAAAGCGTGCAGCAACATGGCGCACAACACCCATGATCTCAGTCTCATCGTGCTGATACAAGTAGGCCAAGATCTTGGATTTACTGGGTCTGCCACTTGGGGTTTGAAGAAATGGTTTTTTTAGTAGATCTTTCTTCTGCTCTTGGACCTTCTCATACAAATGCGCGTCCAGCAAGCCCTGCTCTTTGATGAAAGCTTGCACTGTGGCGTCTGAGAGAAATCTCTCCCGGTCATGTTGATTCCTAAATATCTCAACCAGTGCGGGGTTGGTCCAACCGCCCGTGTCGTTTTGCCATCCCTTGGTATTTTGTCTTGCACCAAAGCTGATTGCTGTGAGCGCTTGTTTGAGTAACTTGGGTTGCAAGTCCTTGGGTACAGGACTGTTTGAATCAAATGTGAAGTGGCGCACTGTGGCCATGAAATCAGGCTTGTCCTCTAAAAACGAGAGGCTGGTACCAAACACTTGTCTGACATTTAAATTTATTCGGTGGGTGTCAATGTAGCTTTGAGCCCAGCCCATCTTCCAAGCTACCACGCTTGAGCGTATGTCGTATTCCCAGCAGTTACCGAGCACTGCACGTCTCAGTTCCTTGTTGATGTTTTGCACACTCACGCCCTCATAGTACGTGCGACCAAAGGTGCTGGACTTCTTTCGTTGCAAGTAGTTGCCATCAAGAACAGTTGCAATAGCCAAAATAATGCGAGCTTGGCGCAGTGCTTGATCTTTCCTCTCAATCGTCAGCATTGTGGCCTCGGTGGTGAGCCAAACGATGTAACTCTTAACAGATACCAAATCTACGGGCACTAGATCAAACAGTCGATCCATTTTGTCATCAGTAATCCTGCGCTTGATTTCTGGGTAAAGCATATTGAGTAATTCAATATTACTGAATTCATCCCCGCTTAGATAAATGTCAATTTCTCTATCCGTCTTGCCTGCGCTCAATATTTCGTCCTCAATGGCCAGCGTGTCCACCATGGTCACTAGGTCCGTTAACCTGCATTGACTCACATCTCCACTCAGGTTTGATCCCAGCACAACAGGCTCCACCAAGCTCAAGTTGTTTTCACGTAACCAGCGGTGCAGCACCATCTTCTTGGGGCCAATTTGACCGCCATCGTTGGCAAGTTTTTTGAGTGAAATTGCAAACAGATCGAGTTTGCGTTGCATGGGTGTGGCTTGATAGTGCAGGCTCTTAAACAGCATGGTCTCCAGTATGCTGATGTATTTAGCCAGCGCTCTATGTGCAGAGTTAAAAGGCTTGGGAAACGCCTTTTGCAATGCGGTATAGATTTTTGCGTTAACGGTGATTTTGATCATCGGCCACCCTATGTAGTCAGGAAATAAGAAATCCTGGAATTCCAATGTATTTAGCTAGTTTCCATAGATTTTCAGCAATTGTCAAAAAGTCATGCGCTTATAGTATTTGAAGCCATCTAGTCATGAACACACGTGCCCAAATAGCCCAATTGATTGGTCATATGCATGGATTGATCCCAAATCAAGCAAGTCCTTCTTTTTGTATCGGGCAGGTCCGGAATTTCGAGCCTATGCGGTCCAAATATTCCGGTTGGCAACTGACCCTGCAGAGCATAAAATCACTAAAACACAGGCTTAATTTGAAAAAAATCATCATCATTGCAGGACCCAACGGCGCAGGCAAAACCACATTTGCCCGTGACTTTTTGCCTGCTGAAGCTCAAACGCTCAGGTTTATCAACGCCGATTTGATCGCTGCGGGCTTGGCCCCTTTCAATCCAGAAACGGCATCCTTCAAAGCTGGGCGCCTGATGCTGGAAGAAATTGACGAATGCGTGGATGCAGGACACAGCTTTGCTTTTGAAACTACCCTTTCAGGTTTGGTTTACATTAAAAAAATTGCTGTCTGGCAAGCCCACGGCTATCAAGTTAAGCTATGGTTCTTGTCGTTGCCCAATGAAGAAATTGCAGTGTCAAGGGTAGCGAGCCGCGTTTTACAAGGTGGTCACAATATTCCTGAAGATGTGATTCGCAGACGTTTCAAAGCAGGTTTAGAAAACTTCCACAAGAGTTACAGCAAGGTCGTGAACTCATGGGCGTTTTATGACAGCTATCACCGACCACCTAAATTGATTGACTGGAGTAACAAATGAACACCAAAGATATTCGCACCTCCACTGATCCAGATTTGGCTGGCTCATATGCAGCAATGCTTCGTGCAGCTCGTTCAGCAGAAGACCTTGCAATCAAGACTAACACCAGCATTCTTGTATCTATTGATGGCAAAGATGTTGAATTGACCGCAGCTGATTTGATCAAGATGCGCGAAAAAGAAGTTAACGCATTACATAATTAATCTTCTTTTTTGTTAATCTATCAGGGATATAGATGTTTTTATCACTTATCAATCAGTTGATTTGAAAGCTTTTCAAGTTGTGCAGATAAATCTCGAACAGAATCAGTTAATCTAAGAAGTTCTTGTTCTTTTAAAATATCAATTTTTTCATGAAGCAACTCAATTTCAAGTTCAGCCTTGACATTGATTTCGTAGTCATTTTGTGCGTGGCGTCTATCCAATTGCGATTGGCGGTTTTGGCTCATCATAATGGCAGGCGCTGTATACGCAGCTTGAAATGAAAGAAGTAAGTTCAATAATATGAATGGATACGGATCCCAAGCGTTAGTGCCACTTAAAACATTTCCAATAATCCACAAAACTATGCCGGTGCTTTGAAAAATAATGAATCGCCAAGAACCAATGGTTGCCGCAACTTGATCGGCAAGTCTTTGACCACGAGTGAGTGTGGGAGTCTCTAGATGTTCAAGGTCGACCCATATCTTTGTTTTATCCTTTTGCTTTTGACGATGTCTGCGTCGGTGTTCGCGTAGCAAATCTAGTTGTTGAGCGTCTTCTGTTGATATAGATGGACTATTGATGGAGGGCTGCTTGTTAGTCATTTGGTCTTTCAAAATGAACGGATACAACAATATACGTGGATTCATGCTCTTTGGTGTAGTTTCTACTTAGTTTTAGCAGAATTGGTTCCGAAATTGATGAACAGCTTAAAATACAAAAAAACTAACCACAGTGACAGTGACTTATGAAACTTAATAAACAATCAATAAACATCGTCACCGTTGGACTAGTCGGCTGTTTTTTGACATCTCTTATGGGAACAACTGCTGTGATGCTGGCTAAAGGCTGGAATAGCCAGGGTGGGTTTTCAGAACTTCTTTACCGTTTGAGCATTGGATATCCTTCAGCTTGTGTAGTCGTCATTTTTGTATTTCCATTACTGGTACCCAAGTTAACAGAAATTCTGGATAAAAAACTTAACTGAAAAATAACTCTTTAAATTTCTATCGCCTATCAAGAACACTGATCACAGTGTTCAAATCAGGGCCAGAATAATCAGGACGCGGACCCAAGGCTTCATAGGGAAGATTTTGCCGATTGACCCAAAGCGTCTTAAAGCCAAACCAAGTTGCACCCAACGCATCCCATGCATTGCTCGATACAAACAGCACCTCATCTTTATTGACGGCAATGGTTTGCTGAACGAGGCCGTAACTCTCAGGTGATGTTTTAAACAATCGAATGGGATCAACGGAGATCACGTGGTCTAGTAAATCTCCCATACCTGCGCTTTTGACCGCACTACTCAGCATATCTGGACTGCCATTAGAGAGTATGCATGTGGTCAGGCCCATTGCTTTGACTTTTTGTAGCACAGCTAAATTTTCTGGAAACGGCGTGAGATGCGCATATTGATGCATCAACTTTTCCACTTGAGATTCGCTGCGATTTAACTTGAGTCTGTCTAATGTGTATTCAAGCGATAAACGCGTTAATTCCCAAAAGGACAGATAGTACTTGCTGCCTGTTGGGCCATGCGGATCCGATTGAGTAATGAGCCTTGTGTATTCAATTTGCTTGTCGCGCCACATGATAGCAACCGCTGCGCCCTGACTTGGATAAATTTCATTAGCCAATGCCTGAATGGAATAAACATCAAACAAGGTACCGTAAGCATCAAAGGCAACTAACTTGTACATCCCGTCTCCCTATTTCAAATTAGATTTTGAATGTTCTTGCGAGAACTATCTCGATTTAATTGCCTTCACAGCATCGAGAACATCAGATGGCTCAGCACGATCACGATAATCTGCCTCAACGTGTGCGTATTGAATAACGCCACCTTGGTCCATGACAAATGTCGCTGGAATCGGAAGTATCCATTTCCCATTACCGTTTACTTCAGGAAGATTGTTTCCAATCTTTCCATAAAGCTCCACCAATTCAGGAGATAGTGTGAAAGCTATTCCAAAGAGATTAGTTGCGACCAGATCAGAATCGCTAAGAACAGTAAAAGCTATTTCATTTTTTTCTTTAGTACTCAGTGAATTGTCTGGTGTTTGTGGAGATATCGCCACCAAGGTCGCGCCCAATTTCTTAAGTTCATCTAGGTGAGATTGCCAAGCACGCAACTCCAAATTGCAATAAGGGCACCATCCACCACGATAAAAAATAGCAATCACTGGTCCGCTTACTATTAGCTGATCGACGCTGACTATTTTCCCGCTTGCATCAGGTAAACTAAGGCCTGATATGCGATCGCCAACTTTTTTTGCGCTTGACTCAATACCAGATATCTTAAGATCAGAAATTGCGCCCTCCATCATTGCTAAACGCTCAGCAGGAGCACGACTGATGAATCCAGCTTTGTATTCAGCGAGTTGAGCTGAAAGTGATTCTTGGTTTTGCATATCGACCTCTTGTTTGATTTGGATTGAATTTACTAAAGGGAATCTTTATATAACAGTCTTGGCGTCTTGTCCAAATAAGATGGACTTGGCATTCTTGTCAACGGTCGGCGCTGTATTGATTGACTTGGCGATCTCATAAGCCCTGACCGTTGCTGGGCGGCTGTGAATCCGATCAAACCAAGCAGCCAGTGCGGGAAATTGACTCATATCCTGACGCTGACGCTCATGCGGCACAACCCAAGGATAGGATGCCATGTCTGCAATGGAATAGTCGCCACAGATGTACTCACGACCATCAGATAGATGCTTATTTAAAACGCCATACAAGCGCGAAGTCTCTTTGACATAACGATCGATGGCATACGGTAACTGCTCAGGTGCGTATTGCACAAAATGGTGATTTTGCCCAGCCATTGGACCTAGGCCGCCCATTTGCCAAAACAGCCATTGTAGGCATTCATTTCTCCCGCGCAAATCTTGTGGAATAAATTTCTGTGTCTTGTCTGCCAAGTACAAAAGAATTGCACCAGACTCAAAAATACCAACGGATTCACCACCGCCTGCAGGTGCGTGATCAACAATTGCTGGAATGCGATTGTTAGGCGCAATCTTCAAAAAAGCAGGTTCGAACTGTTCACCCTTACTGATATTGATTGGTTTGATGTTGTAGCCAAGTCCTGACTCTTCCATGAACATCGTGATCTTGTGACCGTTCGGTGTAGTCCAGTAATAAAAATCGATCATTCGTCATACTCCAGTGGTTTTGTGTCGTTTGTTAAAAAAATTAAATGAATACAAGCTAGATATCAATCGGCAAAAAAGCCAACCAGCACCAAGGTAAAGATAGGAATAGTGATAGATACAATTTTTGAAAAAATGGGCCTTAACTTGTGTACAACCAACCGTAATTTTTTACATTATCTCGTACTTTTATGAAACACTTTTATAAATTCTCAATTTGTATAAATGATTAGCTGCCAACCCAACAATTGCTGATAGTGACATTTGTTGATAAGTACATGATGCAAACAGACCAAGCCTCAGTTCGCGCGCAGGTCAATGGTCGCAGTCAAACGATCAGGACCGAAGTTCGAGCCATGAACTCTCAGGAAGCACGTTGGTTGCTGTGGGCTCAGTGGGGATTTCACAGCATTCAAGCAGGACCCGTACAGGTTAAGAATTCACATTGAAATTCAAACCCCATTAATTTATTTCCATCTCAGGTCTAGCTTGCGCTTGTGAGCTGCACAATCACGTAAATAAAGATTGATCAGACTTTGATAAGGAATACCAACCTGTTCAGAGATCGACTTGAAGTACCCAATCGAGTCCTCATCCAGACGAATAGTGATTTGTTTTTTAAGCTGCCCAGCATAAGGATTCTTACGGGCCTTGCTGAAATCGTATTCTTTTCTCATCATGCACCTTTTATCGATATTGTTTAGATTCATGCGTTGAAGCTTTTCGCGCAGAAATGATTCGAATCACATCTCCTTTCTCGCGATAGCAATGGCAAACCAACACAACTTTTAGTGAACTACTCAATCCCAATAGTACAAACCTGTCTTCATCGTTGGAGTGATCCGGGTCGTCAATCAACTTGGCGTTCTCATCGAAGAAAACCGTTCGAGCTTCACTGAAAGAAATACCATGTTTCTTTTCATTTGCAGAGGCTTTTCTAGCATCCCATACAAATTTGATATTGCTCATAACTACACTGTAGTTTATTTTATAGATCCACGCAATAGATTGACCTGGTTAATACTCACCGGGCAGCATGATTACCCAGTGCTCGCCATCCCAGCAGGCATACAGAGTGATGGAGTTCAGGGCAAAGTCAGTGTAAGGAATCTCCTGCCTGGCATGTTCACGATCATTGCCGTCCTCATAGATCATTATCGCCCTGCCCTCCGTTACTTGAACGCGAACCAACACAAACCACTCGGCGGTGCCTATTTCCATCAAGTGACTGGCAACGGCATCCATCATCCAAAAACACTCGGCCTGTTCTGCCAAGTACTTGGTTCCATCTGTCAGCAGGTGTCTGCGGCTGATGCGATAGTAACGCTCAGTACCGACAAAGTGGCCAAGTTGGACTGGATCAAATTTAGTCATTGCTGCGTTCTCGTAATTAACATGAACACAGTTTTGTTTCATACAGCGTTTTGGACAACCTATGTTTGGTAACCCGACAACTTGGCGGGATACCGAACAAAACGCACTGATAAAACCTTCAAGCGTTTGATAGCAATAATTTGCAGCTTGAAGTTTTGAAGCAATCCGCTAGTTTGAGCACATGCGCGAATTCGTGGCAGAGATCCCACGCTCTTGCGCTGCTTAATATTGCTCGCTCAGCACTCCACCCAAAATCCACGCATTTAAAAGCCCTGCAACGCATTGTTTTTGGGGCTCGAACACTCTGGGTGCTGGCTCACGTGATCAGCGCTTGTAGGGCTTGCTCGCCAATCTGCGCTGGTTATCCACTGAGCGGGATCTTTATCCACAAAAAATCACGAAAAAATGTGCTTTTTCGTGGTTTCGGTGATTGTGCGTTGAAATCATTGAAGAAAAAATACAGCAAAAAGTTATCCACAGTCAGTTCATTTCTCCCCCCTCCAGCCCAGAAACCCGACAGATTGGCAGGACTCAGGTTGTCCAGATAAATATATGAAAACACAATGCAACAAACGCAAACACATGATTAAGGAGATATGACCATGGCACAAGCAAAGACACTTACAACTGCGGAAATTGAGCGCTTGTTAACGCATATCAACACACGCAAGTACTCAGCTCGTAACAGATCAATGATGCTACTCACACACTGGGCAGGTTTGCGTATCGGCGAAGTAGCCTGCTTACGTTGGAGCGATGTCACAACTACAGACGGCGAAATTAAAGATGAGATCCGCTTGCTGCCCGACATGACCAAAGGTCGTCATGCCCGCACTGTGTTTGTCAGCGCCAAGCTAAAAGCAGAATTGCAAGCCTACGCACAGCAAGCCAAATGTGTGGATCGCAGCTACCCATTCTTTGC
>RFYV01000086.1 GCA_009921265.1 Betaproteobacteria bacterium
CTATCCGCTAATTGAATCAAGGATTTTGAAAAATCCAACTCGAGCCCCGAACGCAGAGTCGAATCATTGATCGAGACCTTGACATGACAATACTCTGGCACGCTACCGGCTGCGGCCACCTGAATTGCATCGGTGATCGTAGCTTGGTGCTGGCCCAATTGCACACCCTTAAGAACGCTACAGGATGTGGCGTCGGTGTTAGCCAAGGCATCAGTGCGCGCAAGCAACGCGCCCAATAAAAAGCTAAAACCACAGATTTAAATCTTCATTTTTAGTCTTAGTTAAACCTTGATACTAAAGTGGACACAAAGACATGAAAAACTTGATGCCAGTTTAAGTTGCACTCAGTTTTCATGCAGCTGGTCGGCGCTGCCCCGTTTTTTGAATTCTAGTGCTGTTTTCTTTTCAATGCTGTTTTTACTAAACGTTACTCGGGTTTAATTCCAGCTTTACTAGTTACATTTTTCCATTTTTCATATTCAGATACAACAAACCTAGTCATATCAGAGGATGTATTACCTCCAGGCTCAACACCCATTCCTCTTAATCGTTGTTGAAATTCTGGCTCTAATATTACTGCACGCAAGTCGCTCACAAGCTTTTCGACTATATCTTTAGGTGTTCCTTGTGTAACTGCAAATGCAACCCATCCAGACACTTCAAATCCAGGTATATGCTCTGAAATGGAAGTAGTCTGAGGCAAAATTTGCATACGATTTTTACTTCCAACACCAATGACCTTGGCTCTGCCAGCATCCATCATTGTTTTAGCTGTGCCAAATAAATCAAAGTAGGCATTAACCCCACCTGAAATCATATTTGTATAAACCTCAGAGGATCCTTTGAAAGGTATGTGTGTCATTTCAAAAGAAGCCGATTGCTTTAAAAGTTCAATAGCAAGATGGGTCGTCGTTCCTACACCTGACGAACCATAAAAGGCTTTGCTAGGATTCATTTTCATGTATTGAATAAATTCGGCAATATTTGAAACAGGAAGTTGGGGTGGAACAACCAATACCAATGGACCAGCATACATCAATGTGAGCATTTGAAAATCTTTACGAACATCAAATGGAAAATCTTTAACCGTCCAAGGTCCAGTGGTACTGCCCGATCCAATTAATCCAAGCGTATATCCATCGGGCTTTGCCGATTGAAGTGCTTTCATTGCAATAATACCTCCAGCCCCCGGCTTGCTCTCAACCAAAACTGGTTGCTTAATTCGTTCTGATAATCGCGTTGCAATCGTTCTAGCGATGTTGTCTGTTATTGTTCCGCTTGAAAAAGGAACTAATATTTGAATAGGCTTATCAGGAAAAATTTGTGCCGATGTATGAAATCCTAAAAATAGGGCTGCAACCGCAAGCAATTGTTGAAGTATTGAATGATTTTTTTTCACGAAAATCTCCTTATTCATGAAGTCTAGCAAAGGAGTGCTTGGATCGGTTCTTACAGTGAGCATAACCGGTTCTGTCGCAATACTGGAGTCTGGCCGAAAAGAGTTGCGTTGCTGAGCTGGAGATCAAACAGCGAGGCTGTAGAACTGCTGCGCCGCGGACATAGGTTGACCGGCGGGGCAGTCCATCTGCCCCTTTCGAATCATGTGCATGATTTCGATTCCGGCGATGATGATCCTGGCACTCCAAAATGACTTAAAGCCCAGCATCGGCTGGCTCACTCTTTTGACGCCCCGATGGTCCTGCTCGACGATGTTGTTGAGGTATTTCGATCGGCGCAGCACAATGTCGACGCAGGCGTCAGCCTTGACACTTTCAATGGCCGCTGTGTAGGCGCCACTCTTGTCGATGGTGATCTTCTCTGGCACGTCGTGCAGGTTGATAGCTTGTTCAAGAAAGCGACGGGCCGCAGCCCTATCCCGCTTGGAGGTCAGCAGGAAATCGACTGTATCGCCAGCGCGGTCAACGGCCCGATACAGATATTTCCATTCGCCAGCCACCTTGATATAGGTTTCATCCATCCGCCAGCTTGGACCAACGGGGTGCTTGCGCCGACGAAAAACGGCGGCCAGCACAGGCAGCATCTTGATTGCCCAGCGGTGCATTGTAGAGTGGTCAACAAAAACACCACGCTCGTGCATAATCTCCTCGATGTGGCGAAGGCTCAGTGGGTAGGCCACGTACCAGCGCACACAGGTGAGCATGACTTCCAGCGGATAGTGCAGCCCCGTTGGAGGACCTTGTTCAAGTTGCAGTGGATCAAACTTTTATGGAAATCAAGCATGACTGGGATTGTCGTTTATGCTTACTGCGACAGAACCACAATTTTTCAATCATATGATTGAATTCTCTATATTAAATTCGGATTGATTGGAAAAAAGTCATGCTAATGCTGTACAACAACGCATATTCCACATGCAGCCAAAAAGTGCGTCTCGTTTTAGCAGAAAAAAATCTAGCGTTTACTGACCAGCAAGTCAATTTCGCGAAAAGTGAGCATCTCGCACCTGGATATCTAATACTCAATCCAAATGGCGTTGTACCGACCTTGGTTCATGACGACAATACCATCATTGATTCGTCCGTCATCATGGAATACCTTGACGAGGAGTTTCCAACGACACCGATGATGCCCAGCGATCCGGTTGGACGTGCCCATCTGCGCGTTTGGCTACGCTATTTCGAGGAAGTTGCGACCCCAGCCGTTCGCTATCCCTCGTTCAACCAAGCATTCCTAACCCGCTATGCTGCGCTTTCAAAAGACCAGTTTGAGGATGCAGTGAACCGCCGACCCTTGCGTAAGCGCTTCATCCAAAAAATGGGGCAGTCAGGGTTTTCAGATACAGAATTGCTTGGCGCTTACGAAAACATTGTGCAGACCTGCGACAGGATGGAAACTGCGCTGCAAGGTAAAGAGTGGCTGCTGGGTGGCGTATCGCCGTCGATCGCCGATTGCTGTATTGCCCCACTACTTGACCGTATGGACGACCTGGGTCATAGCACTCTTTGGAACGATCACAACAACGTCAACGCATGGCTAAGTCGCTTTCGCCGGCGCCCCTCTTGGGAGAAAACTTTTTATACCGGCGCGCGTCTATCAGAGTTGTACGCTGATTTGCATGAGCGCAAGAAGGAGCTCAAAGACATCGTGACCTGCTGATACGATTGGATTGGATTGGATTTCATCATCGCTCAAAAAACCATTAAGGATGTGGCTCTGCCCCAATCAAAATGGCTGCAACCAAACAGGGCTCTTTTGTTCTCACACTCCATGAATGAACGGTGCCTCGTTGAACAAGGATATCCCCAGTCTTTAAAAGCGTTTCGCCAGTATCCAATATGGCAAATATTTCGCCCTTGAGTACGATGATGTAATCAATGGTGCTTGTTTTGTGACGCATTGGATCATCCGATGTTTTGTCAGGCGCATGCCCTGCACCAATTGACTCAAATGCCTTTGCTGCATCTGCACCTTTCCACATGCTGTCAGGTGGAAACTCAACAATTCTTAAAATACTACCCACCTCTGGCGGTTCGAGTTTGACAGGTCTCTCGGCAGCATCCACACTGCCAGTATTATTGGCTGGTGCAGTTGTGGTTTCCCATAAATCAGTGAGTGCAACGCCAGGCATTGACGCCATTTCTTTTACATTAGGTGCAAGTCCATCCATGAGGAAAGTAGACTCCCCTTTGCTGTTATGTCCTGTGACAACACGTCTGATTCTGATTGGCATAGAGTATCCTTAGTTATGTGTTAATGATGCGTATGACCACAGTCAGGACTACATCCACCGTGCTGGCCATGTAACTTCTTTAGCCGCTCTTCATAATGAGACATCAGACCAAAAAGTTTGATAGTGTCTGGAGGACTGGTGTCACCTGAAAACTCTTGATATAAATTATTGACTGTGACGTAAATTCTTTCTGCGTCTGTCCAACTGTTGAATTCTTTGAGTGAAATATTGTCAACCGCTTGCTCAAGATTCATCCCTTCATCGTAACAACGACGAGCTTGCTCCTTGACATACTCGAGATAATGTTTCAAGGCACGCACGCCAGATTTATCTGTAATGGGGCCGTGGCCAGGTACAACCACATCAACATCCCAAGAGAGCATCAAATCGCAGGCGCGTATCCAGTTATCAACGGGACCAGCCCAAACAATGGGATGACCACCATTAAACAAAATATCCCCTGTGTAGACAACCTTGTCTTGCGGTATATAAGCCAATATATCGCCACTCGTATGCGCAGGTCCTACCTCAACCAGTTTGACTGTTTTATTTCCAACCTTTACATCAAGTTGGCCTTCAAATGTTTGTGTTGGTGGGGTGTAGACAATACCGCTGAAATCAAATACACGCCCCATCGTTTTCATCAAAAAATCACCGCCATCGCCCAGCTCTTTGTAGTTGGTAAAACGAGCGATGAGCGACTCTGGTGGACGCTCCTTCATCTCTTCAGCACATCGCTTTGAAACAATTATATTGGCATCACTCACTAATTGATTACCAAAGTAATGATCTCCATTGGCGTGAGTATTAACCACTTGTTTTATGTGATTTGCAGCGGGCACAGCGTTTCTCATCGCGTGAAGCATATTCCGAGTTAATTTCAGATCAAACAGCGTGTCAACTAATAAAGTTTCTCCACTATCAACCACAAGTCCTGCATTACTCCAACCCCAACTACCGTCTGGTTGAAGCCATGCATACAGTCCATTACCTATTTCATGCAAACCTTTGGTAAATTGCCATTTCATTTAAAATCCTTTTGTGAGTATGAAAAAAATTAAACTGCTCTCCAGCGAAGTACATGATGCTCGACTTTTGCCAACGCCGTGTTTGTAACATACCCAACCACACCAAGTACCATGATGCCAGCATACAAATCAGCACTTCGAAATGATCGCGCAGCCAAAGTGATGTTTTGACCTAAACCTGTGGTTCCAGCTAGCATTTCAGCAACCACTGCCAAAATCAATGAAACAGTCAATGACAGTCGCAACCCAGCAAAAATATCAGGCATTGCGTTTGGAAGTGCAATCTTAAAAATCACCTCCATTTGACTCAGATGTAATATTTGAGCCACTTCAAGTAAACGAGGCTCTACTGTTTTGAAACCATGAACCGTGTTAAGTAATACTGGCCAAAGAGATGAAAATAAAATAACAGCAACAATCATGCTGTCATTTAAACCCATCAGTAAAACAAACACAGGAATGATTGCCGAAGCTGGTAAAGGCCTGATTAACTCAAGAGTGGGCTCAATGTAAATACGAACCCGAGGTGACAGGCCAATGATGGCCCCCAAAGTAACGCCACACAAGGCTGCTACTGAAAAACCAACAATCATTCTAGAAATGGTTTGCCAAAATGCCTGCCAAAATTCTGGCTGATTCATTTGTTCATAAAGCGTGACAAAACATTTTTGTGGCGCGGGAAAAAACACAGGTGAAATCAACTCTGCAGTTGCAACAACTTGCCAGAGCCCTAAAAAACCTAAAAAGACGAGAATACTGAAAAACCATGAACGAGAGCGATTGTCAAGCTTACTCATACTTGTTCCTCCCAAAAACCCATCTTGCCAAACCATCGATACTGAATGTTCAAAAGCGCTGTATTCAACGACCATCCAATGAGGCCTATCCAGCCAATGAAAGCAAACATGCGATCTGCTCGCATGCTTTCTTGAGCAACGATGAGCGCGTAACCAAGCCCCATTGGATTGGCCGTGATTTCAACCGTAACCGATACAACCAAAGCCACCGCAGCTGCCAAGCGCATTCCAACAAATATTCTGGGCAATGCTGCGGGTAATATGATTTTGGTAACTCGGTCGAATAAATTAAAATTGAGCATTCGCGAGACCTCGATCAACCGAGGCTCAATACCTCTTACTGCGCTTTCCGTCACAATCAACAACGGCCAAAAACACGAAAACGCAACAACGCTAGTCTCTAGCAACACGCCGTAGCCATATATCAACAAAGCCAACGGTATCAAAGCAACAGAGGGTATCGGTCTAACAGTTTCAACAGTGATTTTCATCAAGTGCGATAGTGTTTGAGATAGTCCAAAAGCGATACCCATCACAATACCCAAAGTGGCGCCAAGCAACCAACCTGAAAATGCACCACTGAAAGTTTGAGCTGCAGCCACAAGCAATGTGCCGTCCTGGATCACACCGATGGCGGCGGCTGCAATCGCACTTGGGTAAGATAAACTTTCAGATTTAACGTATTGAATCAATACAAGCCACTGCCACAAACCCAGCACACAACCAGGTATAAGAAGGCCTTTGAATAGCCGCATCATGATCAATGGCCAGATGGCAAGAGTTTGAATAACTGATGTCGATAGGCTAGGAACTTCGTGTTCTCACGCGTGGTCAGTTGATCACGTGGCCTCGGTAAATCAATGACCAATGTTTCTCCTATTTTCCCTGGCATTTTTTCCATCGAAATAACACGATCGCCCAAATAAATCGCTTCTTCTAAATCATGCGTGATAAATACAACCGTGACACCCGAATCACGACACAATCGAGTCACTTCATCTTGTAGTGTTTGTCGGGTCATCGCGTCAAGCGCTCCAAAAGGCTCATCCATGAGCAACAACTGTGGACTTTGCGCTAAACATCTGGCAATTTGAAGTCGCTGCTGCATGCCACCCGAGAGTTGCACTGGAAATGCCTCAGCTCGATCTTCAAGTCCAACCTTGCAAAGTAAATCATGAATGCGTTGTGGTCTCTCAACTGCAGGAACATCACACCCCTCAAGCGCTAATGACACATTGCCCGCGACAGTTCTCCAAGGCAAAAGTGCTTTTGCATAGTCTTGAAATACAACAGCAATCTCACGATGAGGTCCAACCACTTGCTGTCCGCGGTAACTGACATGCCCCCTAGTTGGTGAAAGTAACCCAGCCATCATTCGCAGCAGTGTTGTCTTTCCACATCCAGAAGCGCCAACAATACAAACGAACTCTTTGTCATTAATACTTAGGTTGATGTCGCGAAGTATTTCAAGATCGTTGACTTTAAAATTTAAAGACTCCACACACAAAAGTGGATTATGGGTGGTTGTATTCATCTCGTAAATAAAGCAAAATTCTTTTGCACAAGTGCTTTACTTATACAAAAATTTTGAAACATCGATGGGCGCTTTGAGCATACCTTGCTCCATCATAATTTTGTTCCACACTTGAACAACATCGGGGGTGATAACAGGACGAAATTTTGGTTCAGGAAACTTAGCCTGTACCTCTGCAGGAAATGGTATGTAGACTAAATTTGCTTTTCTCACAACAGATGGGTCTTTTAAAGCCAATACTGAGGCCTCCTCAATAGCGGCACGAAATGCAGCAGCCTGCTTTGGATTGGCGTCAACCCACTTGCGATGCGCCACATGCCAACCAGCCTGGACATCCGTTTCCAAGTCTGCAATGTAAAAAGCGACTACGCGTGCAGACTGTGTCTCCAGTGCTCTAGAAAGAAATGGTTGAACCGCTAATACACCATCAACCTGACCTGATCGTAGTACATCAATGGACTGAGCAAAAGCATTTTCTGTAAAAGTGACTTTGCGATAGTCACCGCCGTTTTGAGTCATCCATTTGCGAAACAAGACGTGAAGAAACGCATTGAGTCCTGGAGTTGAAACCCTTTTTCCTTCAAAATCTTTTGCAGTTTTAATTGGACTATCAGGTCGCACCACAATCGCCACATCATCCATACCCTTGGTGTAATAACCGCCACCAGCCAATACAACAAGATCTAGGCCCTGTTCCACCGCCTGCATCGTATTGGGTGCTGTGGGTGTTGCAACTTGCAAACTTCCAGCCATCAATGCAGCTGGAGTGGTTGCAGAGTTGGGCACCAATTTCATTTCAACATCAAGCCCATGTTTTTTAAAAATGCCTTCATTGGCAGCAACAAATGCATTTGCAAAAGCCGTGGATGCTGAAAAACCAAATACAATTTTTTGTGCATATACGGGATTCAATAGCCCCGTTAACATAAACCCAAAAAGTGCGAATTGCAAAGCAATTTTTTTACATAGGACCTGCATTTTAGAAACTCCTTGTGAATCAATATGTGAAATTAAGATTTGAAAACAATGCGGTTTTTTAGAAGACCAAGGCCTTCAATTTCTAACTCAACCAAGTCGCCATGTTTGAGGAAGCGGCCCAGCTCAAGTCCACAGCCATTACCAACCGTGCCAGAACCAAAAAATTCCCCTGGGTATAAAGTTTCGTCTTGCGAAACATGCGCAAGTACATCTTCAAATTTGTGATACATATCCTTGCTGTTTCCTCTTGACCATTCTTCGCCATTGACTCTGGCGACCATAGTTAAGTTATAAGGATCAACAATTTCGTCTGCAGTAACAAGCCAAGGACCAATGATATTGCCCGAGTCAAAGTCTTTACCTTTGGATGGGCCAAGTGAGCCAGACATTTCTCGCATCTGCTGATCTCGAGCGCTCACATCGTTAAAAATGCAGTAGCCAAAAATATGGCTGCGTGCATTTTCTTTAGAAATATTTACACCACCTTTTCCAAGAATTGCAGCAAATTCAAGTTCATAGTCCAACATCTCGCAGTAGGAGGGTTTGATAACGTCAGCGCCTGTTCCAACAACAGAAAACCGATTGCACTTATAGTAAACAGGCTCCTCATACCAAATAGCTGGAATTTCAACTTTTGCAGGGTCGCGCTCTGTAAAACTGGCTACAGCTTGCGCGGCAGTTCCCATGAATAAATGTCGATTAGCACGAGCCTGGCGAAAGTGCTTTTCAAAGCATAGAAAGTCGCGCATTTGCCTTGGCTCAGGCAATGCCGCCGCCAACTTGATATCCGCTAAGGTGCGCGTTACTTTTGCTTGTTTCACTAAATGTCTTGCTTGCTTAAGGCCTTCATCCCCCGCATCGATTAAAGAAAGCATCGAGGCAAAGACCGGCGAATTAGTAGAGGCAGTGAAATCGACCCATTTGTTGTCGCCATCTAGAAATGCACCGATGTGACGTTTTCCATCAGGCAAGTCGAAGGTAGATAGTTTCATATGGATTGCCTCATTCTTTTTTAGTACCGACAAAAATCACAGATCATTGAGAGCTGTATAATATAATTATGAGCGGGATTTAATCTAGATGCTATGGGGTAAATACTATTGCTCATAGTCAGTAATTATTAGAACTGTATTTTGTGACCTATTTTGCTGGGGCTCAATGGCCTAAAGCCTCAAGGTAGGCCGAGTTAAATGTTGATCCAATCTCAGTGAGAGTTTTTAGTCTAACTAATTTGAATATAAACACAACCGTAGTTATACCACCTGTGTTGTGGGGATCGGCGGGAATATACTCCAGCTAAATGCATTTTTCAATATCTAGTTCGAGCCCTTTTCTGGCGCATAATTTTTTGTGTGAAAAATAATTTTAAAAATCTAAAAACTAATCAAACCCTCCTTTGATCAGGTGCTTTCTTTTATATAAAACTTATACTCTATTTTAAGTTTTTCGACTAGTGCAATTTCTAACGGTCTTGTAATAAATGTATCAATACGGTCATCTGATATATTTTTAATAGATTGTATTGGTGTTTTAATAATAATACTCAATCGTCTCA
>RFYV01000087.1 GCA_009921265.1 Betaproteobacteria bacterium
GCCTCAAGTGCACAAGCGCCTGCATCGATTACACCTTCGAGTTGATGCTCGAAACGTTCTCGAATAATTTCGGGATCATTGAGAGGTTCAACTTCACCTGGAGGGATCAATGTAGTAGCAAGCAAAGGCGCATCCTGTAAATTCAAAAGCAATTGCAACACCACATGATTGGGTACGCGCAAGCCAATCGACTTTCGCTTAGGATGTGAGACGCGCCTTGGGACTTCCTTGGTCGCTTCTAGAATGAATGTGTAAGCACCGGGCGTATTTGATTTCATCAATCGATACTGTCGATTGTCAAATTTTGCGTATTTCGAGACTTCAGAAAGATCTTTGCACAGCAGTGTTAAGTGATGCTTGTCATCGACTTGTCTGATACGCCGCATGTGGTCAACAGCTGTCTTGTCGTCTAAATGGCAGACCAAGGCATAACTAGAGTCTGTGGGTACGGCAAGCACGCCACCTTGGCTGAGCAAACTGACCGCTTGTTTTAATAATCGCAGTTGCGGATTGTCGGGATGAACTTTAAACAGTTGAGCCACGAATCAACTCGATGTTGCGATGGACAACGCTTGAATTTTTTGCTCATAAGCCATATGAATACCAGCAATCACACCACATATTGCAATCAGAATCATGCCCAACAGTGCGAGCCCCACGGGCACTTGTTGAAAAAACAACCAACCCGCAAAAGTTGAAAAAGCAATTTGCGAATATAAAAAGGGTGTGAGTTGACTGGCGTGTGTTTTTGCAAACGCCAATATCAACATGTAATGAGCGATGGACCCCATCAAGCCGACCAATGCCAACAACATCCACTGGTTTTGCGTTAAATCTAAGGTCCATGAATCAAATACAATCAAAGACGTACCAAATGTTCCAATCCAGCTTGTATAAAAATGCATGGTCATGGGCTCTTCACTGCGTGTCATTTGACTGGTGAGGATTTGAAATGCAGCATAAGCGATCACCATACTAACGGGATACAGAGCGTCTAAACCTGACAAGCTGCCGCCAGGTCGCACAATGAATAAAGCGCCAATCATGCCCCCACTCACGCAAGCCCAACGCACAGCAGGAACGTGTTCTTTTAATAAAAAGCGCGCTAAAAAAGTAACCGCAAGAGGTGCGAGCATGGCGATCGCAGCAAATTCTGCAAGCGGCATTTTTTTTAAACTAATAAATCCCAAAACACTGCACATGAACATCAAACCACCGCGCAACCATTGCTGTCGAGGTTGTTGCGTTCTTAACAAAGCGCGACCGCGTCGAGGCAATAAAAACAAAGTGATGATGCACGATTGAATGAGGTAGCGAACAAACAAAACCATCATGACCGGAATTGTAGTGATTAAAAATTTATTGGTCGTATCCAATATTGCAAAACACATCATGCAAGGAATGATTATTGCTATGCCTTGCCATTGAGTGGAAGCATTTCGCACGTTCAAAACTAAACGTCCTTAATATTGGATACGATGAGAGAGTAATTCCCAAACAGGGGTGAGGTCGCCAGGTAACCAAGGCAGTGTGCCTAAATCGGTGTGACTTTCGTCGGGGCTGTGAAAATCGCTGCCTCGCGAGGCTGCGAGTTTGTATTCACGAGCAACGTCTGCGTATTTGATTGCGTCTTGAGTGCTGTGACTGCCAGTCACAACTTCCACGCCTTGTCCGCCGTGGCCAATAAACTCTGTGAATAAAGCATACTCTTCATTGGCCGTGAATCCGTAACGCGCAGGATGAGCTATCACTGCAAGACCGCCGCCGTCACGAATCCATTGAACCGCGTCTTTGAGTGACGCCCAGCGATGAGGAACGAAGCCAGGATTGCCTTCCGTTAAAAATCGACGAAAGACTTCATGTGTATCTTTACAAACACCCGACTCGACTAAAAAACGAGCAAAGTGCGTGCGCGAAATGAGTTCGGGATTGCCAACGAATTGAAGCGCACCTTCGTAGGCGCCGTGAATACCGACCTTGGCGAGTTGATCGGACATTTCTTGTGCGCGTTCGTTTCGACCGCCTCTTGTGCGATGAAGTCCTGCAATCATGTCGGGATCATCGGGATTGAAGCCTAAGCCAACAATGTGCACAGTTTGCCCAGCAAAAGAGACAGAAATTTCTGTGCCCGTGATGTATTTCATGCCCAGTTGAAGAGCGGCCTTTGCAGCGCGGTGTTGTCCACCAATTTCATCGTGATCGGTGAGTGACCACAATTCAACACCATTGGCGTGAGCACGTGCGGCCAAGACCTCGGGCGTTAAGGTCCCGTCAGAAACCACAGAGTGGCAATGTAAATCAGCATTAAGAATATTCACATCTCTATTGTACGACTCTCACTGTGATTCGTCAGCCATGCCTTCAATCAGCAATTTCAATCGAGCAAGACCTTGCCAATGATCAATCTCCATGCGAAAAGCCAGATGCGCTTGTGATGGCAATGAATCGGTGCGGCCAAACCAAATGCCATCAATGGGGCGACCCTTTAATTTCATTTTTAGGGCCAAATGTTTTTCGCCCACAATGCGCTGACTCATAATTTGAACCGTGTCATTAAAAAGTGGTGGTGAAAAACCTTGTCCCCATACTTCGTTTTGTAACAACTGAGCTACTTCAGGTTTGATCCATTGTGCTTCCAACTCGCCATCGGTTTGAATGATCTTCTCTAAGGTTGAAGCATCCAACCATTCCATCGCCACTTGTGAAAAAGCCTCTTCAAAGGTGGCTAAATCTTGTTCATACAGTGTGCAACCTGCAGCCATGGCATGACCGCCAAAACGCAACAGCAATTGCGGGTGACGCTTAACTATTAGATCCAAAGCATCGCGCAAATGAAACCCTGCAATGCTTCTGCCCGAGCCTTTAACAATGGGCTGGTCGTTTGTGGATTGCGTGCTGCTTGCAAAAACAAAAGTAGGCCGATGGTGCTTGTCTTTGAGTCGTGAAGCAACAATGCCAACAACGCCTTCATGAAAACCGGGATCAAAAACACAGATGGCAGGCGGCGCGCTATCTTCGGCGTCAAGCATGGCGTCTGCCAATTGCATGGCCGAGTCGCGCATATGCGTTTCAATCGATTGACGTTCGCGATTGATGGCATCCAATTGTTGGGCCAATGCCTGTGCATGCACAGAATCATCCGTTAATAAACACTCAATGCCCATTCGCATATCGGACAAACGACCCGCTGCGTTGATGCGTGGCCCCACCGAAAATCCAAAATCATGACTGCCCACACGTTGAGGGTCTTTGCTCGCTACTCGAAGCAGAGCGTCAATTCCTGGCTGCGAATGTCCCTTGCGAATCATTTGTAAACCGTTGGCTACCAAGCGTCGATTGTTGGCGTCGAGTCGTACCACATCCGCGACAGTACCTAATGCCACCAAGGGGAGTAATGAATTGAGTTTGGGCTCATGACCGGTTGAAAAATAATTTTGATTTCGCAAATGCGTGCGTGTGGCAATGAGCACATAAAACATCACACCCACACCAGCCAAATTTTTACTCTCAAAACTACAACCCGCTTGATTGGGGTTGACGATGACATCGGCCAGCGGTAATTCAGGGCCTGGCAAATGATGATCGGTGATGAGCACTTGCATGCCTAATTTTTTGGATTCATTAACTCCGTCAACGCTGGCGATTCCGTTATCAACCGTTACCAACAGATCAACTCCCAGCGCGTGCACGCGTTGTGCAATGGGTGGAGTTAGACCGTAGCCGTCGACAACGCGATCGGGAACGACATACTGAAGCGATGTGGCACCAAGCAACTTCAATCCACGTACGGCAACCGCACACGCTGTTGCACCGTCGCAATCGTAATCGGCGACGATGCAAATACGACGTTGACGAACAATTGCATCAGCAAGTAATGCACCTGCTTGTTGTGCGCCCAACAAAAGATCAGGCGAAAGAAGTTGCGACAAACTTTTATCGATATCGACTGCGCTGCTTAAACCGCGTGCCGCATACAGGCGTGCAAGCAGGGGATGAACGTTGTTTTGTTCTAATGTCCATGCAGTTTTGGGATGAACATCTCGTGGTTTTATTTTCATGAAATCAGTTGACTCAATGTGGGTTGAAGCATTGCATTACGAATTTTGATGCGCCAATTCGATGGAACATATGTAAACGTTTGAAAACTATTTTCGCCGCACAAACTTAATTTTGTATCGGGATGATTGAGGTGTTGAGAAAAAATTTGTTCATCGAATCGCTGCCATGCAGCAATCCATTTTTCTATATCTTGATACAAATAGGGCTCCAGTAGGTCGTCAAGATAAATTACGTTGGAGTTTGACGCAATGTCGTCGCGTGTTAATCGACCCGTGCCACTGAGCCAAAAAGAATTAATGCTGGGATGTCTGTGGTTGTTAACGGGATGGGTGTAGAGCAGCATTTGCATTTCATTTTGTAACCGTCGAATCAAACGAACGCTGGCCGATTGTGTGGTGTCCCTGCTACCGACCAACCAATCCTCAACCGAGAGAGAAATGACACGATCAAAAGATGCCGTGGGCAAGTCTAAAAAAATATCGGATTGCGCAAGCCATAAGTTGGGCTTAAGGACATGAAAAGCGATGCCGTCTTCTAAAAAAAATGATTGCATCGACTCCAAAATATCAGCCGATTCTTTTTTGGAAATAGGCCCAGCGCTGGCCAATCTTACTTGTCCATTGCTCACAGCCCAATGGCAAGGGTGGAAAAAAGCCCAGCCTTGATGGCTATCTAATCCTGCTTCATGTGCGGCCCATGCTGCCCATGGCCACGTACCGTCTCCCTTGAGCCATTGCATGGCGGTGCCTCGGGCAAGCTCGTGTGACGCGGTCAAGGCCTTTTCATCGATGGTATGTTGGTTTTGGTGCGCTGATGTTAAAAAACGCCGCAAATGGGGCAAGTTCAATCCATCCAATGCTTGATTGAATATTTTTTTGTCGCTCGAGTCGATGGCTGAGGCCACAACCACATGGGTCGATAATGGTTTCATAGATCATCCATTGTCGGGGATGTCACAATAGCGCTCTTATTATCGGAAATCATGCAAAACAAGTCCTTTTGGCTTTACGAATTGTTGATTGGCTGGCGCTTTACACGCGCTGGTAAAGTTGCTCGTCGCAATCGATTCATTTCATTTATTTCATCGGTATCGATGTTTGGCATTGCTTTAGGCGTTGCAGCTCTAATTATCGTTCTGAGCGTGATGAACGGCTTTCAAAAAGAAGTGCGCGATCGCATGCTTGGTGTTTTATCGCATATCGAAGTGCTGGCCTATTCTGGCGAATCTTTGGCCAATGCCACGCAAATTTCACAAGCCATTGCGGCTACACCGCAAGTCGTTTCACAAGCGCCTTTCGTGATGTCGCAAGTTTTGGTGGCGCGCGGTGAAGATATGCGGGGCGCGATGGTCAGAGGTATCGATCCCGTTCAAGAGTCTGCAGTTACCGATATCGTTGCGGCTTGGTCTGATGCTTTAAAAGAAAAACTGCAGCCTGGTTTATTCAACGTGGTGTTGGGTGGCGAGTTGGCGCGTGCATTGGGAGTGCGTGCAGGTGACCGCATCACACTCATTTCACCAGGCGGTCAAATGACGCCAGCGGGTGTGGTGCCTAGGCTTAAGCAACTCGAAGTCATCGGCACAGTCGATTCAGGACACTTTGAATACGATGCGACTCTTGCATTTATACATATTGAAGACGCTCAAAGAATATTCAGGCTAGATGGTCCTGCTGGCATTCGCATTAAAATCAATGATGCGCAACAAGCACGTCAAGTGGCCAATCAATTGGTCAGTGCTTTAGGGTCTGATGTGATTGTTAGGGATTGGACTCGGCAAAATCGCAATTGGTTTGCTGCTGTCGAAATTGAAAAACGAATGATGTTCATTATTCTGACCCTGATTGTGGCTGTTGCTGCTTTCAATTTGGTCAGCACTTTGGTGATGACAGTGACCGACAAGCGCGCTGATATTGCAATTTTGCGCACGCTGGGCGCGAGCCCTGCAAGCATCATGTCCATATTTGTGGTGCAAGGTGCAACAGTTGGTTTTATTGGAACGGTGGGCGGCTTATTGATGGGACTTTTGGTTTCTTTCAATATTGATGTCATCGTTCCTGCGATTGAAAAATTATTGGGTGCCAGTTTTTTGCCGCGTGATATTTATCTCATCAGTCGCATGCCCAGCGATCCACAAGCGGCTGATATTTGGCCGATTGTTTTGATTGCATTTTTATTGTCGCTGTTGGCCACGCTTTATCCAAGTTGGCGCGCCAGTCGAATCGATCCCGCAGAGGCGCTCAGATATGAATAATGTTGTACTCGTTGCAGATCAAATTTCACGTCGATTTTCTGAAGGAAAACTCGATGTTGAGGTCTTAAAAAAAATTGACCTGCAAGTTAAAGCGGGCGAAACCATTGCTATTGTGGGCGCATCGGGTTCTGGCAAAAGCACATTGCTACAAATATTAGGCGGGCTCGATCAACCCAGCAGTGGTCATGTTTCGATTGCGGGTCAATCTTTGTCTTACCTCAATTCCACCGAGTTGGGTGTTTTTCGTAATCAGCACTTAGGTTTTGTATACCAATTTCATCATCTCTTACCCGAATTCACGGCCCTCGAAAATGTAGCCATGCCTTTATGGATTCGTCGTACCCCACGCAAACTTGCCAATGAACAAGCGCAAAAGGTGTTAGAGGCTGTGGGTTTGGTCGATAGAGGCCATCATTTGCCCAGTCAACTCTCGGGCGGTGAGCGGCAACGCATAGCGATTGCACGCGCATTGATCACGCAACCCGTTTGCATTTTGGCCGATGAGCCCACAGGGAATTTGGATCGATCAACTGCTGAGCAAGTTTTTCAATTGATGATGGGGTTGGCACAAACCCATCAATCAGCTTTTGTCGTCGTCACGCATGACCCTTTATTGGCATCGCGTTGCGAGCTCACCCTCTATTTGCGCGCAGGTCAATTAAGCGACTCCGAGTGATGGTGCATGTGGGTTGATACACACTGTCATCTTGATGCTTTGGAATTTTCTTCAGACATTGATGTCGTCAGGCAACGCGCACGTGATGCAGGCGTCAATCGTTGCGTGATACCGTGTGTCGAAGTCAAACAGATGGATGCGGTTCGTTTGTTGGCCCATCGTTTGGATGATGTGTATGCATTGGGTATTCATCCCATATACACACCACAAGCGCAAATTTCTGATATTGCAGTTTTGGATGGGGCACTGCAAACCCATCGAGATGATTCAAAATTAGTGGCGGTGGGTGAAATTGGCATCGATTGTTTTGTATCAGGCCTCAATATTGAAATACAAGAATATTTTTTTCATCAACAACTCAAACTCGCACAAAAATACAAGCTACCCGTGATCCTTCATGTGCGCAAATCTGCAGATGTGCTTCTCAAGGGTCTCAGAAGATTTCCAGTGCTTGGAGGTATTGCACATGCATTCAACGGCAGTCTTCAGCAAGCACAAATATTTGTTGAGTTAGGTTTTAAATTAGGCTTTGGAGGTGCCATTACGTTTGAGCGTGCGCTTCAAATTAGACGCTTGGCCATGGAGCTACCACTGTCCGCCATAGTTTTAGAAACAGACGCGCCAGATATCCCGCCGCATTGGTTGTATGTGGATATTCAAAAGCGACACTCGGGTGTTGCGCAAGGTCGCAATGAGCCCTCGCAAATTCCGCGTATTGCGCAGGTTATTGCCCATATCAAAAATATCTCATTACAACAACTCGCCCTTGCCAATTTACAAAATGCCCAACAAGTGTTGGGCCCTCACATCTAATCTTTGCATGCAAAAAAACAAACAGCAATTACCCGAAGTTAATTTTTCCGAACATGGAAAAATTCGCTATTTGCACTTGGGCACCGAATGGGTTCAAGGCTCTATGCAAATCGATTCGCCCTTCGAGATTCATCTGGAATATGTTCAACGCATGATGGCTTGGTTGCTATTTGCCGACTTCACACAACTCAAAAATTTACACGTCATGCAGTTGGGGCTGGGCGCTGCATCGCTCACCAAGTTTTGCTATAAGCATTTGCACACCCGAACAACTGCTATTGAGATCAACCCCCAAGTGATTGCTGCTTGTCGCTTATGGTTCAAATTACCACCCGACACATCTCGTCTGCAAGTGATATTGGGCGACGCCGCTGAGGTTGTCGATCATGCGCATTGGCGCGAACAGATAGATGTGTTGCAGGTCGATCTTTATGATCATGAAGCTGCGGCACCTGTACTCGATAGCGAAATTTTTTATACGCAATGCAAAAGTTTGTTAACCCAGCAAGGTTGCTTAGTCGTTAATTTATTTGGTCGATCGGTGAGTTTCGATCAAAGTCTTTTAAAAATTAAAAATGCGTTTGGCACTGATGCGGTTTGGTCATTCAAGCCTACTCGCGAAGGAAATACCATCGTGATGGCCTTCAAAAATCCCCCCCAACTCGATCGGGCGCAACTCCAGTTGCGGGCTGAGGTGATCGAGTCCAGATGGCAGTTGGCCGCCTCAAAGTGGCTAAAAGTGTTTCATTTGACCTAAAAAGGGGCGTTTATTCGAGTTTCCGAAGTGGCTATATAGGTGAAACCCACATACAAGATGAAGGGTTTAGCCCCCACAATCGATCCATCGAAACAATTCGAGGAGATTTTCTGTGAATATCAAAAGTCAAAAAGACTTTTTTTCGGGTTTGATGTTTGGCGTTGTTGGTATTGCCTTCGCTTGGGGCGCAACCAATTACACCGTTGGCTCAGCCGCCCGAATGGGTCCTGGTTACTTCCCATTGCTCTTAGGAGTAATTCTTGCCATTTTTGGAGCAATCATCATGTTTTATTCATTGGTGGTTGAAACCACCGATGGCGATAAAATTTCTGCTTTTGTGTGGCGCCCCATTGTTTATATCTTGGGCTCGAACGTGGCCTTCGGTATTTTATTGGGCGGATTGCCAAAATTGGGTTTACCTCCCATGGGGCTCATTGCTGCCATTTACGCGCTTACTTTAATCGCATCCAAGGCGGGTACCGAATTCAAACTTAAAGATATTTTGATTCTTGCAACTGGGTTATCGGTCTTGAGTTATTTGGCCTTCATCAAACTGCTCAATCTGCAAATGCCTGTTTGGCCAACTTTCATTACAGGATAAGGAACACCCATCATGGATTTAATTGCAAATCTTTCAACAGGCTTTGGTGTTGCGTTTACGCCCATCAACCTTTTGTATGCATTCATCGGTTGTATGTTGGGTACTCTCATTGGGGTACTACCAGGCATCGGACCTGTGGCCACCATTGCGATGTTGCTACCCGCAACGTATGCATTACCACCTGTATCAGCACTCATCATGTTGGCGGGTATTTATTACGGCGCTCAATACGGTGGTTCCACCACTGCTATTTTGGTCAACCTACCAGGAGAGTCTTCCTCGGTCGTCACGCTCATTGACGGGTATCAGATGGCCCGACGAGG
>RFYV01000088.1 GCA_009921265.1 Betaproteobacteria bacterium
GCCTTGTCATGTACAGCATCCAATATCGCTATGAACATCACTGCACGCACAGTGAGCGCCGCCAAGCGCGGAGCCGCCATGGGCGCTGTCTCTGCTATTGGTTCATTGGGTTTGACGCTGGCCTCCCCCATGACGCAATCGCTCATCACCAACGCCGATTGGCAAACTGCAGTGGTTGGATTTTTAGCGTTGGCATGCGTGATGTTGCCAGCGGCATTTTTGGGAAGCAAAGCCGATCGCATCGAACACGAGGCTGTCATTGGCAAACAGCAATCAGCGACTGACGCCATCACAGAAGCTTTAGGACACAAAGGCTATCGTGTTTTAGCTATTGCCTTTTTTGTTTGCGGATTGCAATTGGTTTTTATCACCACTCACTTACCCGCCTATTTGGATATTTGCGGAATGGACCCAACGGTCGGTAGCACCACTTTAGCGTTGGTTGGTTTATTTAATGTGATTGGCTCGTATTTGTTTGGTTGGTTGGGCGATCGCTACTCCAAACGATTTTTATTGGGATGTATTTATTTACTTCGTTCGTTGGCACTATTCATGTTCTTTTCATTTCCGCCCACGCCCTACACAACACTTTTATTTGGTGCCGTCTTAGGAACTCTTTGGTTGGGCGTTGTCCCTTTGGTATCGGGTTTGATTATTCATTTATTTGGATTGCGATTCATGGCCACTCTCGCAGGCGTTGCATTCATGAGCCATCAAGTGGGGTCGTTCTTAGGCGCGTGGGGTGGCGGTTATATTTTCAATTTTAAAAACAGTTTTTAATTTTTCAAAAGCAGGTTCAACCCAATCGCCTTGTGGCTTTGCATACGCACCAATGCAACGCGATGGCGTTAAACCTGAACGGTTCATACCCACCATCATCTCCGCTGTTTTAACCGCTAAAGAAATCGTATCTAACACGGGTGCTCCGTCGATTTCTTTGAGACCTGCTCGATAAGCCATGGTTGTTAAGAAAGCTGGGCCAGGAATAATGACAGAAGCACCGTCTGCAACCGCACGCTTGGCTTGAATAATGAATTTATCCAGCAATGGACCTGGCTTGCCCAAAGAGCTGGCAATCTCTTCTTCTGATGCATGAACAATATAAGGACCTGGCATGTAGCGACTCTCAACACCATAGCGCACGACTTGTTCACCGTACACTTCACAAAATGCAGACGAGCTTGTCACCACCGCATAGCGCCGACCCAATGTCATCGCCATGTGATACGCCGTTTCGCTGATAGCAACCACAGGAATATCGAGCAAGCTGAGACACTGCGCTTGTAAGGTTTGTCCGTAGTCGTCCCATACAGGTTCAAATCCAAATGAACTAGCGCTTTGATACCAAATTTTCATTGCATCACCTTTTTATGTCATGGCGTTGAATCATGCCTCTTCTGGATAACCCATTGATGTCATGCGACACCAACAACCGCCCAAAGAACCTGGCAATGTTTTTTCTGCACCCTCCACTACCTTTGAATATTCAATAGTGACTGGCCAATCATGACTAGGGTACAGAAAGAACTTGGGAGCGATTTGCATCAATCGCTTCATGGCTGCTTTTTCGCTTCGTCTGGCCACAACATAGTTGGAGGTTAAACCTATGTCGTTGTGTGTGATGGTGGGCGTCATCAATTGATGACGCACGCTGTAAACCAAATCACCACAAAATACTGCTAGGCCTTGTTCGGTATCTACCAACACCAACATTGAACCTTCTGTGTGTCCGCCTGCGTTTTGACATCGGATACCCGGTAAGATATGTTCACCGCTTGTTGATTCCAAATCCAGCAACCAGAGCGCGTTGGGCGTGTGCAAACGATCAATGATGTGCTTGATATCTTCAGGTGGATATGAAGGTCCTGATAATCCACTCACTGCGTATTCCAATTCACGTCGATTCACCACCACGGTTGTGGACATTGGGAAAATATCCGTTTGCCCCGCATGATCGATATGCAAATGCGTATGCAACACATAATTCACGTCTTGCGGTTCTACACCGTGAATTTTTAATTGTTCAATCAATCGTTGATGCGGCTGCTCAATGCCTTTTGCGCGGTCACCAATGCGTTTCAAAATATCGGGATTGCGAAACCCAGTATCAACAACGACTTTGTGTTCACCTTTAGTTAATAGCCAACCCTGAACAGGAACACGCACGACGCCCAGTCCTTCGCCATTGGGAACAATGCGACGTTGATTGAGTTCTACCTCCCCCAAATCCAGTGTATGAACAGTCCATGTCATGGTTTCTTCCCTGCATCCAAACCTAAACCCAACACACCGGGATTGATCACGTGAGATGGATCAGTGATGTCTTTAATCTGTTCTAAAACATGCCATGCCGCCTGACCTTCAAGTGCTTTTGCAAACGGATATGACTTCGCCCACTGCACATGCAAAGAACCCATGCTTCTGAACATGGCTTGCATGCGATGTCTCAAATCAATCGCAACCGCTGTGCGTTCTGCGTTTTCTTCGATTTGCAACCCTTTTTCGCGACGATCAGATGTTGCGTAATGATGTCGGTAAGGACCCAAGGGTCTCTTCCAAAAAATAACCGGTTCGATGCCCCAAAAATGTCCATGCAACAATGAATTGCAGGCCATGCGAATGCCATGCTTAGCCATCAACGCCAAGTTGTCTTTTTCAAACTGTTCAAACGCTTGCATCGCCTTCACTGCTTTGGAAGCCTGAAATTTGGCATTGATAGGAAAATTAACTTCGCCCTCTCGATTGGCCATGATCTCGCCCACATTGAGATAAGGACCATAGCGCAAGCCAAAAGGGATGGTGGTTGGAAGTTTTCGTGCGCCATAAGTCTCACAAATTTTGGCAATGCGTTGTTGTACGCGATCGGCGGCGGCTTGATCGGCCGCTTCAGCGATGTAATACATGGCATTGGGCAATCCTTTGAGATAACCCAAACCCGATGGATGCCAAGCACGAAGCAAAGCGCGATAAGCGCGCCATTTATTAGGATTGTCTTTTAAAAATTCATTCACCATTTCACGCGTTTCGTGTTTGGGTGGTGAGGGCTTGAGTGCGTATTCATTGACAAAATAACCATCAAATGCAAACGCTTCGGTATGCAAGCCACTTTGCGCCATTGCTGCTTGCGCTTTCACCAACGACACACGGTCATTGAAAGTCACACAACCAAAAGACATCTTAGGCCAAGGCTCTAACAACAAATTGACTTTAGTTTTGATACCAAACGCACCCGAGTCACACAAAAACATTCCCGTTAAATCAGGTCCGTTGTAACGATAGAAAGGTGCTGTACCCGATGTTGCCCATGAACCCGTTTTGAGAATTTGCCCATCTCCCAACACCACCTCTAAACCCAATACGTGTTCAGCCAATGTCATACGCCCCATGCCAGTTGCGTTTTGACTCAACCCGCCACCAACGGTTGCATGGTTGCCCGATAAGGTTCCTAAATAAGGAACGCGCATGCCTGTCCCTTTAAGTGCCTTGCGTAAATCAACCCAACGCACGCCAGTTTCAATCGTGACATATCGATCAACGGTATTAACTTCTAAAACACGATTGAATCCCGTGTTATCCATCACTAAGGTATCAGGCTTGATAGGTACATGACCTCGGGTGTATGACATCCCTCCACCGCGCGTATTGATGGCTAAATTTTCACGTTGCGCCAAACGCATCAATGCGCTAATTTGTTCTACTGTTTGGGGCTTGACAACAGCCATTGCAATTTCACCAGGCTCTTCAGAAAAATCAAGCGAGTATAAAGTTCTATCTTCTAGCGACGTTCGAACTGCATCAACACCAAGCAAATCTTGCAAGGCTTGAATCACGCGAATTGTTTTGTCGGTATGTGTCTCTTCAGCAGTTCTTACATTCATACATGTCTCCTTGATTGATGATCGTGAAATCACACCACTTGCTGTAACTGTCCTTTTTCTATCCGCTCTTTGAGCGTTGCGCGTTGCACACGATTGGTTGCGGTCATGGGCAATTGATCGGTTAAATAAATGGCACGGGGCACTTTAAAGCCAGCCAAACGTTGACGCAATTGATGAACGTTGCTTTTCCAATCTTGTTGTGTGGGCTGGGAAACCACTGCCACCACGACCTCGTCCAGTCTGGCGTCAGGCATTCCCAACACACACACAGTGGGTGTACCGCAAATATCACGCAATGCTTGCTCAACTTCTGCAGGTGCCAAATTTTCACCGCCGACACGAATCATTTCTTTGAGACGAGCCACATAAATCAATTGCCGCTCGTCGCCCATTCGACCTAAATCGCCTGAGCGAAACCATCCGTCAGTTGTACGAGATTGTTGTTGCGCTTGCTCATTTTGAAAATAGCCTTCACTGATCGTAGATCCGCGCATTTGAATCTCACCCGTTTGCCCATGAGCAACTTCAATCGATGTTTGTGGTTCGGCAATACGCACCTGGTTACCCGCTTGTACACGACCGTTTCCACTAACGCGCAAATGCAAGGGGTCATCGGGGAACCACATCGTCAACTGACCTGAGGTTTCTGTCATGCCATAAATATTTGAAACGCCTGCAATGCCCAGTTCATCAACAATTCGCATCAAGTAATCTGGCGTCCCTAGATCGTGTGTGATTTGCATGCTTTGAAGTAATTGACGCGAATTCGGATGACCCAAAGCCAACACATCTCGAAAATAAACCATGTGCGATACATCGCATTGATAGCGATGCACATCTTCCAAAAATCGTTGCGCATCCCACACAGACATTGAATGCAAGGTACAACCCGCTAACAAACAAACAGTGAGCGCGTGCATCGATCCACTGCAATGAAAAAATGGACCTGCGCTGATAAATCGACTCGATGGTGTTAATCGCTGGCAACGCGCCACGTAGTTGGCTGTTTGCAGATAAGCCGCATTGGTGAGCATCACACCTTTGGGAATGGATGTCGTGCCTGATGTGTATTGAATGCAAAAAACACCAGGTGGTGTTTGTAGTGCACTCTCATCACCCTTGATATTCAATGTTTTGCTGATCCACTCATCAGGCGCAAGCATATCATCTGCCCAAAGCACTTGCAGGCGCAGACCCGAAGCTTGCAAAGCCAAGCAGGCCTCGTCGCCGTAATGACGACCTCTGAATAAGTCGGTGGTAACCAAGCCTTGTAATTGCGCCGCATTAAATATCACATTCAACTCAACGCCTGTGAGACGCGTGTTGATTGGTACTGAGACCATACCCAATGCATTTAACGCTAAAAATGTTTCAACCCAGGAATGGCAATTGTGAAACCATAAGCCCACTCGATCGCCTTTTTTAAATCGCGTAGCCAAAGAACCCATCAAATTTTGAACACGCGCACTCATTTGTGCGTAGGTGCGCGTCTGCCCATCGATATTCAACGCAATATGGTCGGGCTTAATCGCCGCTTGGTGCCACAACAGATCCACAATGCGAAGACCGTTGTGATTCACGTTAAGCATCCTTTGGAAAATGAATGCCTGAAAATGATGCGGGCGCCATAAATGGATAAGGTACGGCTTTGCCACCCGGCAAAGGCAATACGCCCATGGCATGTCCAGCCGTAGATACTTCATCGTTTTGGTTGAGTAATGAAATTTTTAAAATCACTACGCCCCATCCATCCATGCTTTGTTTATCAACCACTTCGGCAACCGCCCTCAAAGCATCATTGGCGACGTCCATTTTTTTGTATCGAAATTTGAGTCGCCACAACCAGCCTGAAGGACCTAAGCTGTCTTTGACCAACTGCACCATCACGTGCTGCTTCCAAGAACCATTGATCAATACATTAGGTAAATGATCATGTCCTGTTGCAAAAGGTTGGTCGTAATGAATGCGATGCCAATTTTCAACCGATGCAGACCACCGCATGATGTGAGTAGTTGTGATGATGCCTTTGTTGAGTTCACCCAAACGCTGGCCCACGGAGATGGATTCAAATGTCATGATCTCATCTCCAAATCAAAGTTTGACGATTGATGAGCAACAAGTCACCCACTTCTGTACGAAAGGTGGTTTCGATATCCACCAACAACATTTGTCCATTTTTGCCTTCTTTTAAAACAATGTTGGCGTATTTGGCTTGTGCCACACACCGTTCACCCACTTCTAGGCAACGAAAAAATTCGATTTCATTGCCACCATTAAGCAAGCGTTTGAACGGCATTGGAATAGGATCAAGGCCAAAATACATACCATCGTTACCTGCAGTTCCATCTGCGTTGGGATCCTCTTGCACAGACACCAAAGGATCTGGCGCATCGGCCGCTGTTCGAAACGCATGAGCAGGATACAAAGGTGGTGCCACGAGTTTTTTAAAAACAGTCTTGGCCGCATATTCTTCATTAAAATACAAAGGGTCGCGATCCATGATGGCTTGCGCAAAACGACGCAATGTGTCTTTTTCAAGGGGCATCGCCGCCTTCAGTGGTTTGCCTTGAAGCCCAACATAAGGCTCAAAATCTTTCGCAGTCACACTCATTGATTTTCCTTATGCGCTTGCGCTGATTTGGCGACGGTAACTATCCAAATAACCACCGCGCATGACTTTACCTGGCAGGGGATGTCGAACAATCCCTTCAGCCTCACGAGCAACCTCAATCAAACGCTCCAAATTAACACCCGTATCAACGCCGATCTCTTGGCACAGATGAACCAAATCTTCCGTCGCAATATTGCCGGGTGCATCTTTGAATCCAGCGTAAGGACAGCCACCCAATCCCGCAACGGCCGAATCAAAATCATCCACACCCATCTCCATGGCTGCCAATGCATTACTCAAACCCAAACCACGCGTATCGTGCAAATGCAAGTTGATTTTTTTGTCAGGCCATTTGTCTTGTACCTTTCCAACCAGTCGACGAATACTCATAGGATTGGCCCATCCCATGGTGTCGGCCAATTGAATCATTCGAATATCAATGTCATGATCCGCAGCCATACTCATTAATCGACTCACCAACGACACGACATGGTCTGGTGCAATGTCCCCCTGATAGTTACAACCAAACGCAGCCATCACACTGACCTCGCTGGCTTTCACATTAAAGCGCTGAAAACTCTCAATGCGTTTTTCGGTCTCTTCAAATGTTTGATCAATCTTTCGATTGGTATTTTTGAGAGAAAACGCTTCGCTGGCTGTCACACTCAAACTGCCCTCAACGTCCAGTTTTTTAGTCATCACCGCACGTTGTAACCCTTGCGTGTTGAGATAAACACAGGTGTAAAGCGTACCTTCGTGCCGCTTAAAACCATTCACCACATCTTCTGCATCTGCCATTTGAGGCACCCATTTAGGACTCACAAAAGATGTCACCTCAATTTCATGAAAGTGACATTCAGACAACATGTCGATGAGTCTAATTTTTTCTGATGTTGCAATCGGTTCTTTTTCGATTTGCATACCCTCGCGAGGGCCCAATTCATGAATGGTGATGCTTTTAGGTAAAGTCATTTTTTTTCCGTCTTTCTTTTGAATCTTTAGCGATTCAATCCATAAAATTCCATGACCTGATCCACACGCTCACGCGGTGGCTTGGCGTTCATCCAACCATGACGACTTTGCGACAAACCAATGCTTTGCTTTAAGTCGACAAATATTTCTGCCATTTTGAGAGTGACTGCCATACCATCCAAAATCGGCACATCTTTGACTCGATTAATTCCATGAGTTGCCAACAAAATATTCATGGGCATCTCACCTGGAATAATCACGTCAGCGCCTTGCTCAACTAACTTCATCGCACTTTTTTCAAAACGCTCAATCAGTTCACCCGGATCGTTCCATGCCTTAAGCACATCGTGAAATGTAAAGCCAACAGGCTCAATTCCTGTGCAGCGAGACTCAAGTCCATAGATGCCCACTTGTTCTTTGTACAAAGGCACCATGCGATCAATGAAAATCAATACACCAAATCGTTGCCCCAGCATACACGCCGTGTGAAAACTGGCCTCACCATAACCAACGACAGGAATATCCACCAGCGTGCGAATTTCACGAATAAATGGATTAGGCAATGTGCACATCGCAAAGGCATCAAAGGATTGATCTTGACTTTTAATCGCTTGCGTAAACCACTGCAATGCATGCATGGTATAGAGCGACGAATAAGCAATGTCAGTTCCTGGATAGTTGGTTGGATAGGTTCCTGGCTTTAAACCATGCACCTCCACTTGCGTGCCTGGTCTCACTACTTTTTTAATATGCTTTTCAATGGCTTGTTGATAAGCGGGCAATTCTTCCAAGACCGTAAAACTTTGATGCCAAATTTTCATGTGATTCTTTCTTATTGATCTAGACGAATGTTGGCGCCGCGAATGGTTTTGCCCCAACGCTCGTATTCAACATCTAAAAATGTGGTGTATTCCTGAACCGTTCCAAATGCAGGATCAAGTCCATTTTTAATCATGGTTTCTTTAACCGATGGATCTGCTAACACAGCGTTGATTTCACGGTTAAGCAAAGTCACAATATCCGCAGGCACTTTGGCTGGTGCAACCACACCCAACCACAAACGACCATCCAATGGAACACCTTGTTCAGCCAAGGTTGGCAAGTCAGAGGCCCATGACAAACGCTTAGGGGACGCCACGCCAACCAATTTAACTTTGCCAGCGCGGTGATTGGGTTCTGCCAATGTCATGGGAACCATCATGGAATCAACTTGTCCGCCCATCACAGCAGTAATAGCGGGTGCTGCTCCTTGAAAAGGCACGTGAATCATGTCGATATTGCCGCCCGCTGCGCCTTTGAACATTTCCATTGCAACTTGTGACGAACTACCTGCCCCCCAGGATGCAAAACTAAACGTTCCAGGCTTGCCTTTAACAGCATTTAAAAATTGAGTCACGTCTTGTGAAGGCTTTGACGGATTGACGATCAATGCCATGGTTAAAAAACCAACCAAGCCAACAGGCGAAAAGTCTTTTTTCGCGTCATATCTGATTTTGGTGTAAACATGAGGATTGAGTGAATGCGTATCTGCTGCAGTGAACATAATGGTGTATCCATCAGCAGGGGCCGTACTTACAAACTCTGAACCAATCATGCCGCTGGCACCTGGTTTATTTTCAACCACCACCGATTGCTTCAAGCGCTCGCTGAGTTTCGTGGCCAAGAGTCTGGCAATCACGTCGGTTGATCCGCCTGCGGGATAAGCAACCACCATTCGAATCGGTTTATCGGGATATGCCGCCCATGCGCCACCGCTAAAAAAAATAACCGCTAATGCGATCACGCTAAAAAATAGTTGAATACTTCGTTTCATGGCTTGTCTCCTTGAGTTGGGTTACATTGATATTTACAAATGCAAATTAATTGCATTCCATGCATATGGGGGCTTGTGTTAACCCAAGCTCATTCCCACTGTGTCAATCAATACAATAGCATGTTTAAGCACTTATCTCAAACGCAATGTCACTTCAAGGACTTCGAGCTGTCATCA
>RFYV01000089.1 GCA_009921265.1 Betaproteobacteria bacterium
GAAGTAAGAGCAACAGAAAAATTACAAAACGACAACTACCTGGCATTCACATTTTTAGGTGGGCTACTCTTTGGAACCTTGCCGCTCATTATCTTTTTTATGTTGCTCTACACAAAAACAGGCGTCCTCAAAGCACTGTTTCCCGTTCATGCCGTTTTAGTTGCTTCATTTTATTTTTTAAGTATTGGGTTTGAAGACGGCATTGTTTCATTCACTCCTGAAGGCAAATTAGCCTTTGTCACTATTTTGCTCACCTCATCAACGCTTTTTATGTTTGCCTTCATGTTGCAAGAAGTCAAATCCCCCCAATGGCTAAAAACAAATTCGTATCGCTTAGCCATGTTGCCCATTCTTTTAGCCATTTACTTATTTGCCTCAAAAGATATTAAAAATTCACTCAATTTAACGATTGGCTATGGCGCAATTGTCATCCTCATTTTTACGAGTGCACTTCAGTATTATTTCGACAAATCAAAACCAAGCAAGTGGTTGATCACGGCTGTCTACACATTATTGGGGCTGACAAGTATCAGTGTTTGGCTTGAAATCATCGGCGTGATTAATTTAGACGATCATGCCGAAGACTTTATTCGCATCCTAATTATTGCAACACCGATTTTATTTAGTGCCATTTTGTGGTACTTTGAAATTGACAAAAAAATAAGCACCGACCGGCTCGAGATTCAACAAAAATTTGACGAGCAAATTGCCAATCAAGAAACACATCGGCGCGAAAATTGAAAAAGCAGTCACAGACATCAACGAGATTTTGATCAAATGTGTTCATGCCTCTGATATCGAAAGTGAATCGGTCATCGTCGTCAACAGCTTATTCGAGGTCGACATGATTCAACAAGATATTTCTAAGCACTTTGAAACTGACCGCATTGATTTTCAGTTCTTGTCGGGCAATCATCTCTATTCAGACTATACGCTGGTAAAAACAATCATCGTCAACTTATTGTCCAACGCCATCAAATACTCCAAAGACGATTCCAAAATTATTTTTGAATGCTCCGACATCCAAGTTGAAAATAAACCTCGCGTCAAATTCAGCGTCGTTAATCTTTTAGGCGACTCGGGTGCTCCTGAGCGTGACAAACTATTTGAAAGAAATTACCGCAACAGCAAAGCACAAAACAAACCGGGCACGGGCCTGGGGCTTTGGATGTCTCAAGAAATCGCCAAGCTGTTGGGTACAACCATTGACTTCCAAAACTTTGGCGAACAAATCATTTTCAGCTTTGACATCAGAACCAAATAGCATGCCCTCCACACCTCAAATATCGGTTTTATTGGTAGAAGACAACGTTTCACTGCGAGATGAGTTGTCTGATTTTTTAAGACTCGAAGATTTTGAAGTCAGGGTTGCTGGCAGCGGTCAAGAAATGAATCTTGCAGTTGAGCTCAACATGCCCGATATTTTGGTCGTTGACCTGAATTTACCCGACGAAGACGGCATCCAAATCACCAAGCGCATCCGCTCATCTCTGCCCAATATTGGCATTATTATTTTGACAGCTCGCGTTCGAAGTACCGACAGAAAAGAAGGCTACGAATCGGGTGCTGACGTGTACCTCACCAAACCCACCAATCCCATTGAAATTGTGAGCGTGATTCGCAATTTGCACGCACGATTAAAACCCGTAACAATTGAAACCCAGTGGGAGCTCGACACTGCAGAAAATATGTTGTATTCGCCCGACCACTCGTCCGTCAAAATCACATCTTCTGAGACCATGCTCCTCAAAGAAATTATTCTGAACGGCAACTACGTGTCGCACGAAGATTTAATTGAAAACATCGGCATGCCCGATAAAAACGACGACATCAACAAAGCGCGTATCGAAGTACTGATTAGTCGACTGCGAAAGAAAATTTCCGTCATCATCAACCCCAACCTCTTTATTCAGGTGATCAGGGGCAGAGGCTATCAACTTAAAACGCCTATATCGCTCAAAAATCTAAGGCCTACCAAAAACAAACTCAATTAAGGCTTAACGCTGGTGGCTCTTTCAAATTTTCCACTCGCCCAAACACCTTGACTGAGCACCTCACCTTTTGAATTGAATGTGGTACCCAGGCCATTGAAGTTACCGTCTCTAAATTCACCAACGTATTTGTTGCCGTTCACAAAGGAATAAGTGCCTTTGCCGTTGAATTTTCCGGCTGCAAACTCGCCCACATACGTGTCGCCACTGGCAAAAACAAATTTTCCAGAACCAATAAATTCATAGGCCTTAAACACACCCGACAATTGATCGCCATTGGCAAAGAAATATGTACCCTCTCCATCGGGTAAATTATTTTTGTAAATGCCCACAAAACGATTGCCACTCTTAAACGTATAAGTGCCCACACCTGTTTGCGAATCATTTAAAAAATCACCGACATATTTTTCTGTATTGGAAAAAGTAATTGTCCCTTTGCCTGAGCGTTGGCCGTCTTTAAACTCACCCGCGTACACATCGCCTTTGAGCGAATCATTGGCCAAGAAGAAAAAAGATCCTCTGCCGTCAAACTTACCGTCTTTGAATTCACCTACATATTTGTTGGCATTGGCAAAAACATAAGTGCCTTGTCCGTCAAACTTACCCTCGACGACATCACCGTCATAAGAGTCGCCGCTTGCAAACTTAAAAGAGCCTTTGCCGCTGAGCGTGTTGTTTTTAAAGTCGCCACTGTATCGATTGCCATTGGCAAACTGATACGCGCCTTTGCCCGAGAACAATCCATCAACAAAATCGCCCTGATAGCTGTCGCCCTTGAGTCGGTTGTCTGCCTTGTATGTGATGGCACCCTTGCCATTAAATTTACCTGACTTGAAATCCCCGCTGTAAACGTCTGTATTGGCAAACGCATAAGTGCCCTTACCCGTGATTTCACCGTTGATAAATTCGCCATCGTACTGATCTTTGTTGGCAAAACTCAAAACGCCCTTGCCATGCGGTCTACCGTCTTTGAAATCACCCGAGTAGCGATTGCCATTGGCAAATACATAAACGCCCTTGCCCGATCGCACATCGTCTTTAAAGTCACCCGTAAAAACATCACCTTGCAAACTACCCGAGGCTAAAAAATAAAAAGTGCCCGAGCCATTGAATTTGCCATTAACGAAGTCACCCACATACTTGTCGCCGTTTTTAAAAACATAGGTGCCTTTACCTGTGCGCAAGTCGCTTACAAAATCACCTACATATTGATCGCCACTTATAAAACTTAAAGTCCCCTGACCTTGCAACACGCCATTTTTGATATCGCCCACATAGGTGTCGCCGCTGGAATACACGTAAGCGATTTTACCGCTGGGAAGATTAGCCACAAACGTGCCCGTTAATAAACTTCCGTTGGCGGTTTTGTAAACACCTTGGCCATGTCGTTGACCGTCTTTGAACTCGCCCGTGTAGGTCGCGCCCCCAGGATAATCTTCTTTGCCCGAGCAGTTGTGCTTGATTCCAGAATCAGGACATGCAGGCAAACTTGCCGTTTGCGCTTGAACGCCAAACAAAAAAACCTGAAGACTCAGGACTGCAAAAAAAGGAATGTTTGTATATCTCATAACCCCTTATCATAGTTAAAAACTAAGATTTTATCCCCCTTCTTGTGCATGCATCACACATTCATGCCCGCGTCACAGTTATGAAACGGACATACGCTATATTCAAGCTTCTTATAAAAAGACCTGAAGCCCATGAACACCGTCCGAAAAGCCGTCTTCCCAGTTGCAGGACTTGGCACCCGTTTTTTACCTGCCACCAAAGCCAGCCCCAAAGAAATGCTGTGCGTTGTAGACAAGCCTCTCATTCAATACGCAGTGGAAGAAGCCATCGAAGCGGGCATCACCGAGATGATTTTTGTCACAGGTCGCAGCAAACGCAGCATCGAAGACCACTTTGACAAATCGTTTGAGCTCGAGCACGAACTCGAAGCCAAGAAAAAAACAGATCTTCTTCAATTGGTTCGAAGCATCAAACCCAGTCACGTCAATTGCGTGTATGTGCGTCAACCCGAAGCACTCGGATTGGGGCACGCGGTCAATTGCGCCGCACAACTTGTGGGCAACGAGCCCTTTGCAGTGATCTTGGCCGACGACTTGCTCGACAACCGCCCCGGTGTGCTCAAACAAATGGTGGACTTGTACAAGCACTACAGAAGCTCCATCGTTGCTGTAGAAAAAATCTTGCCCGAACAAAGTCAAGCCTACGGCGTTGTTGCAGGCACATCAGCAGGCGCAAAACTCACCAAGATGTCAAAGATTGTTGAAAAACCCGCACCCAAAGATGCACCCTCCGACCAAGGCGTTGTAGGTCGTTATATTTTTACGCCGTCTATCTTTCAGCACATCACCAACCTCAAACCTGGTGCAGGCGGTGAATATCAACTCACCGACGCGATTGAAGTGTTACTCAATCACGAAGCAGTTTATGCGTATGCCTACGAAGGTATTCGCTATGACTGCGGCAGCAAAATTGGATTTTTAAAAGCAACGGTAGAACTCGCATTGCGCCACCCAGAAACCAAAGACGAATTTAAAAAATATTTGGCTTCGATGAATCACACATCGGGCACATAAACTTGCGCAATGATTTTGTCGATGCGTTTGCCGTCCATGGCAATAACGCGAAAGCGCCAGCCGGCACTATCGACAAACTCTTGAGTTTGAGCAACTCGACCCAACAAAGCCATCACAAGACCGGCTAAGGTGTTGTAGCGGCCCTTGTCTTCAAACGGTAACTCTTCAATTTGCAAGCGTGATTTGAGCTCTTGCACGGGCATCAGCCCATCTAGCAACCAAGCGCCGTCTTCTTGCTTGATAGCCCACGCATCGGCTTGGGTGGTGGCTTGCAACAACTCACCCGTGATGGCCTCTAATAAATCAAGTGGCGTCATCATGCCTTGCACCACACCGTACTCATCCACAATCAATACCAATCGACCGGGATAAGTCAAATGCGTTGAATCCAACTTGGGAGGCCTGCGAAACTGCTCGAGCAAATCAAGCCCTGTGAGTGTTTCTGGCAAAAATGTAGCGGGCTCAATCAAACTTTTGATCAAATCGGTGGGTACTGCGTGATGCAACAACTTAGACATGCTCACCAAACCAATGACGTCGTCTAAATTTTGACGACACACGGGATACCAAGAATGCGCGTCCAAATTTTTGAGATGCGCCAGCGCCTCATCCACCGTAAAACCTTCTTCAAGCCACACGATGTCTGAGCGTGGCACCATGATGGATGTGAGAGACCTGTCATCAAGATGAAAAACATTTTTGACCATCTCATGCTCGTGACTCTCGATCAGCCCCGCATCCACACCCTCTTCTAAACTGGCGGTGATTTCTTCTTCGGTAACGGTGCGAACACGGCTGGTGTCGATGCGCAACAACTTGAGAACAACAGCAGTGCTTGCTGAAAGCAAACGAACAAAGGGTCTCGCGAGAATGGCCAAAGTGCGCATGGTGGGAGACACCCAACGCGCAACGGTTTCGGGATACATCTGCCCAATGCGTTTGGGCACCAACTCGCCAAACACAATGGTAAAAAAAGTAATGATTGAAACGACAAAAGCGGTTGCTGCGATTTCTGAGCTGCGATCTGACAATCCTTGAGCTTGCAACCACACAGCCACACCGTGACTGAAAGCGGCCTCACCCACAATGCCATTGAGAATGCCGATGGATGTGATGCCAATTTGAACCGTGGATAAAAACTCGGTGGGATGCTGCATCAAAACCAAAGCTGCCTGCGCGCCTTTGTCACCCGCCTCTTGCATGGCCACCAAACGCGCCTTGCGAGAGGCAGACAAGGCCATCTCCGACATCGCAAATGCCGCATTAATGAGCGTTAACAATAAAATAAAAACAATATCCATAAGTCGCAAGTGTAAACAGATGTGGCTGCAAATTTCAAAAAGCTCTGTAACAATGGAACTATGTCACATTTTTTAATCGGCGATATACAGGGTTGTCATGGTGCTTTGGTGCGACTACTGGAAAAAATCGGCTTTTCACCCAGTCGCGACACCCTTTTTGTGCTGGGTGACCGCAGTGCTTGCTCGGCAACCACGATCTCAATTTTTTATCAATTCATCATGGCGTGCGCACCATCAAAAAAGGCGACACCATCCAAGATATTTTAAATTCACCCGATCGCGAACGTATGATCGATTGGTTGCGTCATCAACACATGGCGCTTCAATGGGAATCCATTTTGATGGTGCACGCGGGTGTGTTACCGCAATGGAGCGCCGAGCAAACGCTTGAACTCGCCAAAGAAGTCACAACCGTTTTACAAAGCTTGCAACTCAAAGAATTTTTACCTCACATGTATGGCAACTCATCCAATCAATGGAGCGAAGCACTGACGGGTCACGAGCGACTGCGCGTCATCATCAATGCACTCACGCGTTTGCGTTTTTGCACTGCGCAAGGCGTGATGGAATTCGATACCAAAGTAGGTTTAAACACGACACCCGAGGGCTTCATGCCGTGGTTTGATGTGCCCAATCGACAAACAAAAAATAACATCGTCGCCTTTGGTCACTGGTCAGCATTGGGTTGGCTCAACCGATCAGACGTGTGGTGCTTAGACAGCGGATGCGTTTGGGGCAGAACCTTAACCGCATTAAAGGTCAATCCAAGCGATCAAAGTTTTGAAAAGATAGAGGTGAGTTGCGCAGATCAAATCACGATTGCGGCGTAGATTCCGGATCATTGTGTTTAAACAATGCAGCGACCACGCTCTTAGGTTTAATGTTGGCAGATATGGCCTTCGCGGTTTTGGGCGCTGTTGATTCCCACACTGGTTTTTCTGCGCCTTCAGTTGGCGAGGCTTCATACGGCTTATCAAAAAATGGATCAGCAGCAGGTTTTTTGGGCGCAAAATAATTGCCACGCTCTTTACCGCCCGAATTTTTGGCAGGCGCATCCAATACATCTCTTGGATCATCGTCACCCCACGCGCGTCGTCCCGTATTGATGCGGCCACGTGGTGTATCTTCTTCAAACTCCACAGGATCGTAATTAATTTTTGTCTTGATGAGTTTTTCAATATCAGTGACTAAACGTTGATCATTGCTACCCGAGACAAAACTAATCGCCAAGCCCGATGCGCCCGCACGACCTGTGCGACCAATGCGGTGCACATAATCTTCTGCATTAAATGGAATATCAAAATTGAACACAGCAGGCACATCCTTGATATCCAAGCCACGCGCCGCTACATCGGTACACACCAACAAATCCACCTCGCCACGCTTAAACGCATCCAATGCTTTTAAGCGTTCGTCTTGACTCTTGTCGCCGTGCAAAGCCGTGGTGCGCAAGCCTTCACGCTCGAGCGAACGCGCCAATCTTGCACAACCCAATTTGGAATTACAAAATACAAACGCTTGCGTGATGCCGTTACTCTTAATCAATTGACGCACTGCGCGGCGCTTGTCGTCTTCGTGGACGCTATAAAAACGTTGCTCAACTGTTGACGCGGTTTCGTTGGGTCTTGCCACTTCAATCGTGACAGGATTTTGCAAATAACTCGCCGCTAATTTTTTAATCTCTGGCGAAAAAGTAGCAGAAAACAATAAAGTGATGCGTTGCTTGGGCAAATAACTCAAAATGCGTTGCAAGTCAGGCAAAAATCCAATATCCAACATGCGATCGGCTTCATCCAAAACAACATATTCCACTTGATTGAGCACAGCAGTTTTAGCTTCAATGTGATCGAGCAATCGACCAGGTGTGGCCACCAAAATTTCTACACCGCTTTTGAGCTCTAAAGTTTGTGGCTTCATATCCATGCCACCAAACACCACCGCACTTCGCAACTGCGTGTACTTGGCATAGAGCTTGACTTGCTGCGCGACTTGATCGGCCAATTCACGCGTAGGCAACAACACCAAAGCGCGAACAGGATGACGCGCAGGCGAAGTGGAGGCGTTTTCGTGCTTCATCATGCGTTGCAACAACGGTAAAGAAAAAGCAGCGGTTTTACCCGTACCTGTTTGAGCTGCGCCCATCACGTCTTGTCCCGACAAAACCACAGGAATGGCCTGTTGTTGAATGGGGGTCATGGTTTCGTAGCCCATTTCGGCCACGGCGCGAGCAAGCGCAGGAGCTAGCTGAAGATTGGAGAATGCATTCATATATAACCGAGTATTGTCGCACTCTCAGGAGCAGGGCCCAAGTGACACCTAAAAGCCCGAAAAATTAAGTCTTTGGCAAAGTCACACCCACTTGACCTTGGTACTTGCCACCGCGGTCCTTGTAACTCGTCTCGCACACCTCATCGCTTTCAAAAAACAACACTTGCGCGCAACCTTCACCCGCATAAATTTTGGCAGGCAATGGCGTTGTATTAGAAAACTCCAACGTCACATAACCTTCCCACTCGGGCTCAAACGGCGTGACGTTCACAATAATGCCGCAACGCGCGTACGTGCTTTTGCCCAAACAAATAGTGAGTACATTGCGTGGAATACGAAAATATTCCAATGTGCGCGCCAGCGCAAAACTATTTGGGGGGATGATGCAAACATCAGACTCGATATCGACAAAGCTTTTTTCATCAAAGTTTTTGGGGTCCACCACCGTGCTGTAGATATTGGTAAACACTTTAAATTCGGGTGCACAGCGAATGTCATAGCCATAACTGCTCGTGCCATAACTTACAATTTTTTCGCCCTTGCCGTTTTGTCTGATCTGACCGGGCTCAAACGGCTCGATCATGCCGTGCTCTTTGGCCATGCGGCGTATCCATTTATCGCTTTTGATACTCATGAGAGATTACTTTCTAAATAGCCATCCATTGTAGGCAATGCTTATTTGCCCACCACGCCTTGCACCAAATAATTCATTTCCAAAATTTGAGCGTCGCTGGCCGTGCGGCCTTTTTCTACGCGAATACGCCCTTCGTTGTCCACCAAAGGCCCCGTAAAGGGATGAAGCGCGCCCTTGGCAATGGCATGTTGCAGCGACAACACCTCTTGGCGAACAGCCTGCGGAACACCCGACCCAAAATCCCCCACCGAAATCATGCCTTGCGCCACACCACCCCAAGTATCAGTGGACGCCCACTTACCCGACATCGCCGCATCAACCCTCTGCGTGTAATAGCGCCCCCATTGATGCGTCACCGCCAAAATTTGCGCATCAGGCGCCACCTTGCGCATATCCGAGTGGTAGCCCACAGCCCATTTACCTCGCTCTTGCGCGGCCGCCATTACCGCAGATGATCCCGTATGAAACGCGAGCACATCAGCACCTTGATTCATCAACGTCATCGCCGCTTCGCGTTCACGCGCAGGATCAAACCAAGTTTGCAACCAAATCAT
>RFYV01000090.1 GCA_009921265.1 Betaproteobacteria bacterium
TAGATGGCCGTACCCTCAGCGGTTTGAACCACCAAAGGAAAATCTCCCGTTTTGGCCACGACACAATTGAGCACCAGTGTGTCGGTGTTGCTGTTGCTTGCAAAGGTGGGGTTGGTGCAGGCCCCGGATGTGTCGACTAATAGGTTAGAGCGCAAGTCTTTGCCGCCTAGGTAGATGGTGGCTGTTTTGCCGTATTGGGCAGACTGCACCTTGACCCCTGTGACCGTTGGTGGAAAGCCATCGCTTCCGCCGCAGGCACTGAGAATGCCAGAAAGCGCCAACAGGGTGAGTATTTTGAGCAGGGAAAAAGCGTTACAAAAGTTCATCTAAAGATTTTAGCTTTAGCCATACCCGTTATGAACCCTGGCAAAGGCCTTATTTACGGGGTGGGGAAACGGAAAGTCGCAGCTTGGCGACTTTTACAGCCAACTTCTTAAGCTGCCAATTGGGACAGTTCATGCAGATAGCTTGGCTTGAAATGAATTCATTGATCAAAGACGATTAGCGCATCAAAACATGCACGAACATCACGATATGCGTACCGAGATATTTTGCTTGGAGATCCACCCGAACAATCACTCGAGCCTTGGCCTGACGATCTGGCTTAGGGGGGTGGGTTACGGTAGGTGTCCAGTATTCTGAAAATCACAAGCCCTCCCCCTATTCTTGGCTCACTTCACAACTAAGCTCTGGCTAAGCCGCGAACCATCCGCATACCGGGTGTCACATTTACTCAACAGAAATCCAGACATTCCCTTGACGGCATATTCCGCGGAGGTTATATTCACCCCATGGATTGGGAGGTTGAATACACCGATGAGTTTGACCAATGGTGGTCGGGATTGACCGAGGAGGAGCAGGTCAGCTTGGCTGCTTCCGTCCAGCTACTAGAGGAGCGTGGACCGAACCTAGGTTATCCGCACAGCAGTGGCATCAATGGCTCAAAGCACAGCCACATGCGAGAGCTTAGAACCCAGCACCAAGGTAAACCATATCGAACTCTGTATGCATTTGATCCACTTAGAAATGCCATCTTGCTCATAGGTGGCGACAAGACCGGTGATGACCGTTGGTACGACGTGAATGTCCCAATTGGTGACCGTTTGTATGACGAGCACTTGGAAGAACTCCGAAAGGAAGGAAAGATAAATGGCTAAGAAATTCTCTGATCTGCGTGACAAGATGACTCCAGAGGCACAAAAGCGTGCGAATGCAATGGCGCAAACAATGCTGGCTGAGATGCCTTTAAACGAGTTGCGTCAGGCACGTGGTTTGTCTCAAAAGATGCTGGCCGAAGTGCTGCAAGTTCAGCAGCCGTCAATTGCAAAGATTGAAAAGCGAACCGACATGTATCTGTCCACCCTACGCAGCCACATCGAGGCTATGGGAGGTGAGTTGGACATCGTTGCGCGCTTTCCTGATGGAACCGTCAAGATCAGTAACTTCTCTGATCTGGGTAAAGCAGCGTCTCCTTAAATGAGCACGATCAAACACAACGACTGGTTATTTGAGCAATTAAAGGATGCAGAGTTTGCAGCATGCAGCCGAGTTTCTCAACGCTGCCAGTGAAGACGATGATCCAAAGACCTATCTCACAGCTTTGAGAAAAGTTGTTGAAGCTCGAGGCGGCATGGCCACTGTTGCACAAAAGACTGATCTCTCACGCGAGACGCTGTACCGCACGTTGTCTTCTCGTGGCAATCCCACTATCCGAACACTTAACGCTGTTTATGCCGATAGTGTCGGCAAGTCCTGCTGCGCAGGTGCAACTGGTTCAGTGAGGTACCACTTTTTCGTCTTGCAGGCTTGGCTTCCATTGGCCTCGTGACTCTTTCACCACGATCCTTTGCTTCACCAAACGCTCAACTGTTTTGACCCGCTCAACGGCTGAGCTAATTGGCTCGTTACCCTGAGCTTGCGCCAAATACATCAGGCGAACCAACTTATCGGCCCATTTTGGAACCTTTCCCGTCTTTTCCCAACGGGCCACAGATTGGCCATCAATGCCCATGAGCTTGCCCAATGCAGGTTGAGACAGCAACATACCTGCGCTGCGGATGTAGCGGAACTCTGAACCAGTTAAAACGCCGGCCTTCTTGGTTAGCGCAATGCAGATGGATTCAGTGAGTCCATCAAGGTTGTGGAAAGCCACACCCTCACCAAAGGGGGTTTTCTTGATCTCGTAGCCGTTGGCCAGCCACACGTTGTGTAGACCGCTGTCTGTGTAGTGGTACATCTCAACCCTTCTTTACATCAATCACTGTTACAACAACCAAATCTGAAGCTGGGTACTCGACAAACACAACCACTGAAACTTGAACACCGGCAACATAGCGTTGCATCCGGCATTTAAGCCCTGTGTGCTTCATGTCTGGCTCAGGCTTGGGGGCCATGATCCCGTTCCTAAGAACATCCAAGACCATCGGATCATTGATATATCGCTGCCGCATTCTCACGCGGGCGTGATCTGTAAAGACCACGTGTGCTGAGTCAACTGCGCTTAGCTTAATATGTTTTTCTAGTTGTCGATCTGATGGAGAAGCCACGCTCAGGACCTATCATTTTGATAGGTTGAATTATGCAAGCACTTTGAAGTGTTTTTAAAAAAATATTTTGCAGAGGGGTTCTGTTTACCCAGTATGCGGATGGTTCGCGGCTTAGCCGGAGCGTATTTGTGAAATGCCTGTCACTCGGCAGCAGGTTCGGTTCATGCAAAAAGCTATCAAGGAACTCCAGCAAGAGAATGCTTTGCTGAGATACATATTGTGTGTCCGGTAGAAGTCATGTGTGGCATATCAAATGACTCTACCAGTGGTAGTTTGGGAAAGGGGTGCGACATTAACATTGTTAATGTGGAACTGACGCTGACCACTGCTGGTGACATGATCGTCTGCCTGCGGTGCAACGCCATGTCTAAGCGCACAAAACTCCAATGTGGTGGGCCAGCCATGCATGGCAAAACTAAGTGCAAATTTCATGGTGGGCTTAGTACAGGGCCACGCATAGATGAGGGCAAACTGCGCAGTGCACAAGCCAAAACTATCCACGGCAACGACACCCGCGCAGACCGGCAAGCGCACCGCCTAGCCATGAAGCGCCTGAGGCTGTACGCCCAAATTTTGGGCGTCCCGTTCAGGGCGGATGCAGGCGATAAACGGCTCTGACATCCGATGTAGGGGGTCTTTTGAGCACCCTCTAGAAATAGTGGCACAGCACCTCTTGGCCCACGTTAAATAACCCCTTTACACAACGTATCAAAGTTGATACACTTGGCACATCGAAGCAATCCTAGCTGTCAAATTCTTCGCCAACTCACTAGGCACAGAGCCTGTGCGAGACTGGCTCAAAGACCTAGTTGCCATTGACCGCAAAACGATTGGCGAGGACATCAAAACGGTTCAGCTTGGCTGGCCCCTTGGTATGCCATTGGTGGGCCACCTAGGCGGTGGTCTGTGGGAGGTCAGGACTAAGTTAGACAACCGCATTGCACGGGTGTTGTTTGTATTGGATGGCTCTACTATGGTGCTGCTGCATGGCTTCATCAAGAAGCAACAAGTTACTCCGAGACCAGATATTGATCTGGCGAAAGAGCGTATGAAAGAATTGAAACGAGGTTAACTATGGCCAAGAAGAATATCGGATCGAGCTTTGATGATTTCCTCAAAGAGGAGGCCATGCTTGAAGAGGTCACGGCAGTTGCAATGAAGCGCGTGATCGCTTGGCAGATTGCCCAAGAGATGAAGGTGCAGCAGTTGACCAAGACTGCCTTGGCAAAGCGCATGCATACCAGCCGGGCAGCCCTTAATCGCTTGCTTGATGAAAACGATTCAAGCCTGACGCTCACAACGCTTGCAAGTGCTGCTGCCGCATTGGGTAAAAAGGTTAATCTTCAGTTGGCCCCAGCCTAACGCTGTTCAGTATCGCTGCCGTGCCCAAACGCAAATTGTTCGCTGAACTCAGAGAAGGCTTTGATGCCTTGGCTGCTGCACGTATGAGCAAGAAAACCCTGCGCACGACAGAGGTGACCCTTAAGCCTGCGGTGGAAATCAGCGCCGATGAGCTTCGCGCCATCCGCGAAAAGCTCAACCTGTCACGCCCTGTGTTCGCTGGCTACCTGAGAACTAATCCACGCACCCTTGAGAACTGGGAGCAAGGACGCGCTAAGCCAAACGCGCAAGCAGCTTTGTTGATTCACTTGGTGTCCTTTGGCAAAAGAGGGTCAATTTCAACCTCACTTTCAGTTAATGATGTTGGTTTGGATGGGCTGAGAAAACGCAGCCTTTGACCCCCCCTTAGGCATAACTCAGGGAGCAGCAACGTGCAGTGGTTTGATACGCCCAAGCTTGGTTTTAAAAATTTTTGAAAATTAGGGCAACACGGCTATCTAGATATTTAACGTCAAGTAGCTTGTTTAAATTTGTGCACAGCACAGTGAGCCGAACTTACGTTTTAATTGCTGTCACTTTTTGCCGTAAGTGCTGTCGTGATCTGGCGCCACTGTGAGAAGACGCATGTATGAGCCATCTCTGTAAGCCGTTGCTCTTCGAGACTGAGTAATTCGGAATGAGTAAATTGTGTCAATACCTTGTGGAAGGCGTACGCTTACGATTTCTTCCCACTTCAAACCGTTGTCCCGATATACCTGCGCCCAATTGAGTTGGCGAATTTTCTTCAGCGTATCCAGCGCAGCAAGCTTCTCAGGCTTTTGCAATCCGAACAGGTTTTCCTGAAAAGTCAGATTGTTTAAATCGAGCAATACATTGCCATTGGACTCACTCGATGCCATCGCTTAATCTCTTCAACAATGCATCGGTGTTGCCATCAGAGGCAGGGGTGGCAGTGGCCCATGCAAGTGCAGACCGCAGGTCAACTACGGCCTGAGGCTCATGCAACCAACGTTCGTTATCAGGAACGACTGTGGCAGTTCTAACCATCCATACGCCTGGCTCATGTTCTTCGACCAGAACCTGACGCCCGGCAAACTGCTTGCCCAATGAGATTTGCCCATTGGCGCCAACTACTTTTACAGAGGAATGAGATGCTAGTGCTGTCATTTTCGTGCCTTCCTAATATCGTGCTGAACGAATTTTGATTCGACGACTCGGTTTTGTCAACTCTTTTTAAATCACTGAACCAACTGCACCTGTGCAGCAGGGCTTGTCCAGTGTTCTGAAAATCACAAGCCCTCCCCTGTGCTTGGTTCTCATCACAACTCAGTTCCGGCTTAGCCGCAAACCATCCGATTACTGGGTAATTGCCTAAAGTAGCTTTCAGGCTACAATTTGAAAATGTAAGAATTACTGCATTACGAAGATGAAGACGGTACAGACATCTTCGCCAAGTGGCTCGATGGTTTAGCCGACAGGCGTGCACATACTCATGTTTGTAGCAAAAGTAGCGGTAGTAGCAGGGTAATGTGCTGTTGATTTATATGGCTCAGGCTCTGAGACGGCGTTTGGCAGTCTGGGTTGTCTTATGTGTTGTAGCGCTCCGAACCTTTACTGATGTGATCGGACGGATGCTAAGACCAACGCGCATCCCTGCGCTCGTAACCATGTTCACCAATGCATCGAGGCTAAAGATTTCAATCTTGCCTTTGAGCAGTTGATTGAAGCGTGGCTGTGTAATACCTAATGTTTTGGCTGCTGTAGCCTGTGTCATGCCGCTTGCATCAAACCATTGAACCAAGGCAATCATGGTTTGTGAACGCAACAGAAGGTTTTGTGACTCCTGCACGTCAAAGCCAAGGTCTTCAAAAACGTTGGCACTACCTTTTGTAATTTTGAGTTCTGTCATTTTGTGTTCCTCGACTTAATCAGGGCTTTGTAGCGTTGTGTGCCTAGGTCAATATCTTTTTTACTTGTTTTCTGTGTCTTTTTCACAAATGCATGCAGCACAAACACGGCTTCACTGAATTTGGCAACATACAGCACGCGGTAAGACTTCTCGAATCTAATTCGGATTTCCTTAACGCCCGCTCCAACTGTTTCCATTGGCTTCCAGTCTTCGGGATCAAGCCCAGACTGAACCAAGCCCAACTAGTGACCTGCCGATCGTTTGGCTTCGTCCGAGAACGTCTTGACTTGATCAAGGCTGTCCCCAAGCCAACTTAGTTGTTTAGGTTGTTTGTTCATTTCCATCCAATATTATTCCAAATTTGGAATAAGTCAACTATTTTGAGGAGTAAATTTTTGCAATTCTCAGTCTTGAGAAAGACTGCTGGCTGACTTGACCCATGGCTTAGGTGCAAATTTAAGTTAGGAACTCAGAGCGTTGATGACCGCAGACGGGTTCTTCTCAATGACATTCAAGAGAACTAACGCTGGCCCTTGTGGGGTGCGGTCACCCCTCTCCCAATGCCTTAAGGTCGAAGTCGAGAAGCCAAACCTAGCAGCGAACTGCTCCTGCGTCATACCAATCTTTGCTCGAACTGCTTTGACATCCACGGGGCGGGGACGATGGACTTTGATGTGCGGCGCCTTGCCATCTGCGTGTGCAATGGCCTCCATCAATCCAGCCTTGATACTTTCAAATGCACTTGTCATTTTGATTTGTTCCTTTTTTCCCATGTTTGTACCAACAGAGTTGTCAATTTCGCCAATTCATTTCGTTCAGCTTTGGTCAGGTTTTCTTGCTCATTTTTTGCAAACATGGCCAAGAGGTAAACAGGAATTAATTCATTATGAAAGTAATAAATAACTCTCACCCCGCCACTTTTGCCCTGTGCACCACGACCCCACTTCAGCTTTCGGACACCGCCAGTGCCAACCATCAGGCTGCCCGCTTTAGGGTGCTCCGCTAAATAATCCAGAATATCCTGACGCTCTTCTTCATCCAATAGCTTGTCAGCCACTCGGATGTAATTTTGTAATTCAGCAATGGTTTGCATAGAGTGAGTGTAATCCAATGGGACGGCTGTGGCAAGTCGACATTATTTGTAGGTTAAAGGGCAAATTACCATTGGTTACTAAGACTTCTAATCATTTCCTTTTGCTTACCAAACTGGTCTTTCCAGTATTGGACTTCGGCTTTGGATTTGAGTAGCTCAAGCTCAAGTGCTTGGCATTGTTCTGTCTCTGCTTTAAGAAGTTCATACGCTGTAGCCACGGAATCAAAGGTAATTGGCTCACTAAATTCTTTGATGACTGCGTGGTCATGCAAATAGATGATGCGCCCATTTCGTGACTCATTCTTGATTCGATTTACTTTCATTTCATCTCCTTTGGTGATGTTCATAAAGCCACTTAAAACAATCCACGACCCCGTGGCTATAGGGCAGTGTGTGTGTAATTTCATTTCAGCAGAGCCATCCCACCGGGCACGATGATTGGATCGGGCGTGTTGAGGATGTGAGCAAATGTTTTGCCCGCAAAGCTTGCCGACTCCTGTAAACGCTCCTGTCTCAGGTGTGCGTAGCGTTCGGTTGTTCTGATGTGTGCATGGCCAAGCAGCTTTTGCACCTCATAGAGCGACACCCCGTTGTTGACTAGGGTGGAGGCAAAGGTGTGCCTTAAATCGTGGATACGCAGGTCTGGCAAGCCCACTTTAGTCCTCGCAGTGTCCCATGCATAAAACACATTACAAAACGATTTAACAGTGTTTGGGTTGGGAAATACATAGGGGCAGGCATCAGACTCTTTCCCCAGCAGCTTGGCGTTGTGAGCCTTGACCATCATTAAGAAATTAACAGCAGTCTCAGACAGGGTGATGTGCCTAACCTTGCCTGACTTTGATAGTGGAATTCGCCATACATTCGCATTCAGATCAATGTCATCCCAACAGGCACGAAGGGCTTCCTGTTTTCTTGCACCAGTTACAAGCAGGAATGCAATGATGAATTTGAGGGATGGGTTTTCGCTTTCCTCCAGTGCAGCCTTCAGAGCCAAGGACTCCTCCTGCGTGACATACCGCTCAATCTTGTTGTTCTCCTGAAATGGCTTGACGCCTCTTGCAGGGTTTTCAGTAACGCCAGCCACTTCCCATTCAATGGCGAGGTTGAAGCTGTAACGCAGCAGGACAAGCATTCGATTCACAGTTCCCTTTGCACTGCCACTTCCAATCTTGGTATGCAAAAAGTCCCGAACCTTGCCCTTGGTGATTTGGTTCATCTTGATGTGCCCAAAGGCGTCCTTGATGTGATTGCGGTACAGGCTCTCATCAGTTAACCAACTGCGCTTGTCCACCTTCACAAAGGGCAGGTACTTAAGCTCAAAGAACTCGTTGAAGGTTGGGCATTGGCGCTGCTCGTCCTTGATGTTCAGGGGGTCTTGCCCCAGCGCCACCATCCTTGCCAACTCCATGGCCCGTTTTCGTGCGTCTGAGACCTTTAGAACGCCGAAGGGGCCAATTGGAATGCCTCGTTGTCTCCCCTGATATGTGTAGCGGTAATTAAAATAACCACCGCTATGGCGCAGTTCAAACTGAAGCCCCCGTGTGCGGGTATCCGTCAGGGTGACTTTTTGTTTGCCTGGTGGAATAGTTAGGCTTGTACGGTACCTAATCGGATGATGCTGATTCTTACTGGCAACAATTTAACATTGCAGGGCGAAATGCTCAGACGTGTTCTGGTTTGCCGTATTGATCCGGCTGTTGAAAGACCATTTTCAAGGCACTTTGAACTTGAGCCTTTTGGTTATTGCCGAGCTAACCGGCAACGTATGATTTGTGCTGCATTGACTTTGATACGGGCATATTTAACCCATGGCATTAGCAATCCCCTTAACGGAAGACTTGCAAGTTTTGAAGATTGGGATGAATGCGTGCGTCATACAGTCAGTTATGCCAATGAATTGATGCCGGATATGTTTGGAGATGTCATGGATTCAATTGTGGCAAACCAAGCTGCTGATCCTGAGTTGGAAACCTTGACGATATTTTTAAAAACTTGGTTTAATGTTTTTTCAACTCGTGCGATCTCAGCGTCAGAGCTGATTACTTCGGTATCTGGGATATTGAATGACCCGAAGTTAATTCAACTAAAAAAGGCAATTGAAGATTTGCCTTTATCAAGCTCACAGCAACAGAGCTCGAAATCTGTTGGTAGATATCTTGGGCACCGCAAGGGCCGAGTTGTCGGTGGGTTAGTGCTTGAGCCGGGGTTGAAAATTAGTGACCGCCAAACTTGGCGTGTGAAACGTGTCGGCGGCATTTAGCTGTATTTACCGGTATAGATTTCAACTCTTCAGAAATTCTCGTTTATTCGAAAATTTAATTTGGGTGGAAATCTATACCTTTAAATACCGGCAAATGCCGCCCCGCGAC
>RFYV01000010.1 GCA_009921265.1 Betaproteobacteria bacterium
AAACTATGCATCTGTAGGTAACGGTAGTGCTGTGCATTTGGCCAGTGAGTTATTTAAAACACGTGCTGGAATTGATATTGTTCATATTCCGTACAAAGGAAGCGCTCCAGCATTAAACGGTTTATTAAGTGGTGAGGCTTCAATGATGTTTGTGAATTTATTATCTGCACTGCCATTGGTTAAAGCCGGAAAATTAAACATGTTGGCTGCTGCTACGCCTCAACGAATTTCCAACGTACCTGATCTGCCAACGGTAGCTGAAGCGGGGGTGCCAGGGTATGAATTTCAAGCATGGTTTGGTTTAATCGCTCCAGCAGGTACGCCCAAAAATATCATCGAAAAGTTAAATGCTGATTTTCGCAAAGTCATTAGTATGCCTGAGGTAAAAGAATTTTTTATTAATCGCGGTGGATTTGAACCTGTTGGAAGTTCGATTGAGACCTTTTCCTTACTGATACCCCAAGAAATTGAAAAATGGGGCAAGCTCGTTAAGGAAACTAATGCGAAAGTTGATTAATCATGAAACCTGAAAACATACACGTTTCACAAATTCTTTCGAGCTATATTCAGAATAGCAAATACGGACATTTAAGGAACGATGTCATACATGAGGCTAAACGCGCCTGGATAAATTGGATTGCTTGCGCAGTTGGCGCAAGTCATCATCCAACGGTTGAGTATGCATGGCAAGCACTGAAGCCTTATGCAGGATCTGAACAAGCAATATTGCTCGGCAGAAATGAAAAAACCGATATCTTAACTGCGACCTTGCTCAACGGTGTTTCATCACATGTTCTTGATTTCGATGATACACATCCACAAGCGATGGTTCATCCAAGCAGTCCAGTTGCCCCAGCTGTTTTGGCATTGTGTGAGCACCATAATCGATCGGGTGAGGACTTGATTAATGCGTTTGTTGTGGGTGTTGAGGTTGAATGCAGAATAGCAAGAGCTGTGTTGCCATCTCATTACGATATCGGGTGGCACATCACATCGACTGCTGGTGTTTTTGGTTCAGCCGCAGCATCTGCTCGCTTATGCGGGTTGAATATTGTGCAAACTCAATGGGCACTCGGTCTTGCGGCCACACAAGCCAGTGGGCTTCGTGAAATGTTTGGCAGTATGGCAAAGAGTTTGCACCCTGGTAAAGCTGCGCAAAACGGATTGTCATCCGCTTTGCTGGCTCAACAAAACTTTACCAGTTCTGAATCAGGAATTGAAGGTAAGCGTGGATTTGCTCATGTGCTCTCAGAAACGGTCAATTTGAATGAATGCGTGAGTCAGTTGGGCGAACGTTATGATTTGTTAGGTAACACTTATAAACCCTTTGCTTGTGGACTTGTTCTTCATCCTGTTATTGATGCCTGTATAGAGTTAAGAAATATCCACAAAATACCTGTGAATCAAATTTCTGCGATTGAGCTGATTGTTCATCCCAAAGTTCTTGAGTTAACTGGAAAGCTGAAGCCTAAAACCGGACTTGAAGGTAAATTCAGTTTTTATCATGCTGCAGCCGTGTCTATGGTCGATGGCGCTGGTGGTGAGTTGCAATTTCAAGACGCTCGGGTCAATTCATCGGATGTTGTTGAACTTCGCGCCAAAGTAAGTGCTGTCGTTCATGAGGAGATGCCAATGCATGCGGCACGTTTAACTGCTACCTTGCTTGATGGAAAAAAAATACAGATCCAAATCGATGATTGTGTAGGCAGTCAGAAAAAACCCATGAGTGATGGAGATATTTCAAATAAATTCATTGCACTTTGTGCAGACGTATGGGGTGAGTCTAAAACTGAAAATATTCTGAAGGAATTTTGGAGTCTAGAAAAAATATCTAGTTTTTCTGAATTGTTGTCTTAGAAATGCATTCATTTTTTTCTTATTTTCTTAAAGCTCTCAATGACGATAAGCAGCAATAATATTGTTAATTTTTGAATAGGGGTTTTATGCGAGCCGTAGGATTTTTTAATTTTGGAGGACCTGAGGTTTTGCAAATGGTCGACCTGCCTGAGACGCATGCAGGGGTTGGACAAGTTCGCGTACGTGTTCATGCGTCTACCGTCAATCCAACGGATACATACTCACGCAAGGGGGCTCGAGCCGACATCATGAAAGATATTCCTGGGCCTTATGTCTTGGGCATGGATATCGCAGGAGTCATCGACGAGATTGGTTTCGATACAAAAACCGATCTCGTTATTGGTGATAAAGTGATGGCCATGGTCGTGAATAACGCCAGTCATGGTGGATACAGAGAGAGTATTGTGGTGTCTATTCAATCGGTTGTAAGAGCGCCAGCAAATGCCACATTGATACAAGCGGCAACACTGCCGATGAATGCACTCACGGCGCGTCAAACATTGGATCAACTGGCTTTAATACCTGGTCAAACGCTGGCTGTTACTGGTGCTGCTGGATGCTATGGCGGTTATGTGATTCAATTGGCAAAAGCGCAGGGGTTGCGTGTCATTGCAGATGCATCAGCAAGTGATGAGCAACTCGTGCGCTCATTCGGTGCTGATATTGTTGTGCCTCGCGGTGATGATATCGCTTTGCAAATTCGAAAATTAGTTACTAGTGGTGTTGATGGTCTTGCGGATGGTTCATACCAAAGTGAGAAAGCAACGGGTGCTGTACGCGATGGCGGGGGTTTTGCTTCTGTTCGCGGCTGGAGTGGGCAAGAGCGTTCGATTATTTTTCATAAAACTTTTGTTCGACAGTATGATAATCGTGCTGATTTGTTAGATCGCTTGCGACAACAAGTTGAAGATGGTGTGATCACGCTGCGTGTGGCGGCTACATACTCACCAGAACAAGCAGCAGATGCGCATCGCCGTCTTGAAGCCAAGGGTACGCGGGGTCGACTTGTTATTGTTTGGTCATGATCTAAATAGGTGGAGATGCCGCAACAAGCGCACCGCCTAAAAATAATCGTTCCATATGCGGATCAGCCAAAATTTGAGCAGCGGGTTGATGCAACACCAAGCGACCCGATTCCAATGCAATTGCATCATCCGAATAATTTAAAGCACTCTTGACGTTTTGTTCAACCATCAAAACAGTAGTTCCCTGAGAAGCCAATTGACGCAAGAGCTTAAACACATCGAGCACCACAATGGGCGAGAGACCGATCGACGGCTCATCAATCAATAGCACTTGCGGGCGAAGCAAAAGGGCTCTTCCAATTTCCAATTGCTTTTGTTCGCCACCTGATAGAGACGCTGCTCTCGAATGAAGGCGCTCTTTGATGCGAGGGAAAAAATCTAATACTTCGGGTATGCGCTCATGGGTTGTTTTCATGCCCAGTGTGATGCCACCCAACTCCAAATTTTCGTAAGCACTCAGCTGACCAAATAAATTGCGACCTTGTGGCACAAAGGCAATCCCTTTGGCCAGCAAATCTTTTTGACTCGCGCCATTGATGTTTTCACCATTGAGTAACACTTCGCCTTGTCGAGGTTTGAGTAATCCAAACAATGTTTTAAGAACTGTTGATTTGCCAGCCCCATTAGGACCTAAGAGCATAGTGATTACGCCGCGTCGGGCTTTAAATGAAAGGTTATTGAGGATCATGAAATCCTTGTAACCCGACACTACGTCTTTGAATTCAATGCAGGTATCCTGATGGTTTGAATTCATATTAATTCCCCAAGTAGGCGTCAAGCACCTGTTTATTGGCGCGAATTTCTTCAGGCGTGCCAATGGCTAATACTTTTCCTTCAACCATCACCATGATGCGATGACACAATCCCATGACAAAGTCCATGTTATGTTCAATCACCACAAACGAGCCCGTACGTGTCTGATTGAGTTCGCGTAACAATTGACTGATGCCATTGACCAACGAAGGATTAACGCCTGCGCAGGGTTCATCCAATAAAACCAGATCGGGTTCGCTCATAAAGGCCATTGCTATATCAACCAACTTTTGCTGACCATAACTCAACTCACCTGCTTTTTTGTGCGCCACATGTGTCATTCGAAATTGTTCGATCAATGAATCGGCTTGCGAGCCTAAGTTGGAATCTGATGGTGCAAACATGCGACTGAGCATCGAGCCTTTGTGTTCTTGCGCTGCAACGATGAGGTTATCGCGAACACTCATCCTGCCAAAAACTTGAAGTGTTTGAAACGTGCGTCCTACACCGCGACGATTCAATTCCAAGGGACCCAAGTGAGTCACGTCTTCGCCTTTTAATTCGATACGACCAGCGTCAGGTTTGATTTGTCCTAGCATGCTATTGAAGAGCGTTGTTTTACCGGAGCCATTAGGGCCAATCACACCAAAAATTTCTCCTGGACGCACATCAAACGAAACACCACCGACCGCTGCGATTGCGCCATACGATTTTTTTAAATCGTGAACTTGCAAAAGGGGTGCACTCATACAGTACTTCCATTTTGAGCGGATACACGCCGCGCTTCAGATTCCATTCTTGACTGTTTGCGTGCACGAATACGTTCTGGAATACTGAGTAATCCATCGGGCAACCATATCATCAGCAAGACAACGGCAGAGCCAAATACAAATAAATACCAAGCTTGCGCAAAGCGCAACCATTCAGGCAGCATGACGCCTACAGCTGAGCCTAAAACAGGACCAAAAAAATAACCAGGTCCACCCACCACCACCATCAAATACATCATGATGGATGCGCCCACCGTAAACAGTGCAGGGTCAATGAATCCCACTTGTGATGCATAGAGACCACCCGCAATACCTGCAAATGCAGCGCCGATTGCAAAACTCATCAATGTATAAGCGCGAGTGTCGACCCCTAAACTTTCCGCACGAATGGTGTTGTCGCGCAATGCAGTAAATGCTTTGCCCCAAGGTGAGCGCAAAAGTGCACCGAGTAATATAGCAAGCATCACAGTGAAGATCAACACCATTCGGTAGTACACCAAATTACTCTCTAAACTTAAATCGCCGATGCTTGGACGACTGATATTGTTGATGCCAAATGTGCCGCCTGTCAGCCACTCTTCATTGCGCATAACCAACCAAGCTGCTGTGTTGAAGCCCAATGTCGCAAACGCCAAATAAATCGTTTGAACGCGCAGTGCTGGAAACCCAACAACAAGTCCAGTAAAAAAACAAAGCAAAGCACTCGTGGGCAACGCAAACCAAAAACTCATGCCTGCTTTAAGCATGATCGCCACTGTGTAAGCGCCAATGCCAAAAAATGCGGCGTGGCCCAGTGATTTTTGACCCGCATAACCCACTGTTAAATTCAGTCCCATGGTAGCAATAATGTAGACCAACCATGTGGTGATGATATGTACACCATAACTTTTTAAATAACTGGGAATGATGGTGAGGGCAATCACAAAAATAACAGCTAAGAGCATATGATTTTTTTTCATACTTTACGATCCACAGGTTGACCTAATAGGCCTTGTGGCTTAAATAAAATCACAATCATGAAGATGATGAGTGCAACTGCATCTTTGTACGCCGATGAAACATAGGCTGCTGCTAAGTTTTCGCAAACACCCACGATGATGCCACCCAGTAAAGCACCGCGTGTGTTGTTGAATCCACCAATGATGGCCGCAAAAAATGCTTTGGTGCCTAATGATTCACCCATATCAAATTTAGCTAAATAAATGGGCGTAACCAATAATGCCGCTGCAGCGGCCAACACCGCATTGATTGCGAATGTATAAAAAATCATTCGTGGAACATTGATACCCAACACAGACGCGCTTTCTGTGTTTTGAGCAACGGCTTGCATGGCGCGTCCCGTCACTGTTTGTGAAAGAAAGGCTTGCGTGAGCAACACCAAACCCAGCGCCATCAAAAAAGTACCCATGTCCGATGCGGAAATATTGACTCCAGCAAAGTCATACACCTTGTCAGGGAAAATCAATGGAAACGGTTGAGGCTCCGAACTGTATCCCGCGCGTACACCATTTCTCATAGCAATCGATAAACCAATGGTTGCCACCACAATGGGCATCATTCCATACTTGAATAAGGGGTCAACAAGGCCACGCTTGAATAGCCATCCCAGTACCAAAACAGAAACGATCACGCTGATTGCAAAGCTCACCGTGATCGACATTGAGTTGTGCAAAGAGATGACCATCACAAACGCGGGCAGCATCACAAATTCGCCTTGCGCAAAATTGATGGTGCCAGATGCTTGCCAAAGCAATGTAAAGCCCAGTGCAGCCAGAGCATAGATACACCCCGTTGCAAGTCCGCTAAAAAAGAGTTGGAAAAAATCTGTCATTGCATTTCAACAATTGGTACGTTTCAAAAATCAAGGGCACCGAAATGCCCTTTGATCTTTGGTTGAGTGAATGTTATTTTTTATTTAAAGGAGGTAGAGTTTCAGCAACAACGGTTTTGCCGTTGCGAATTTCTGTGATGAAGCTTTCGCGATCAATGTCACCTTTGTCGTCAAAGCAAACGTCCATCAATACATTGGGGTATTGCTTTGCTGTGAAGCAGCTGTTGCGAATCGCAGTAGCAGCCGCTTTGCGATCGACTTTGCCTGATTTCTCAATCGCTGCTTTTAAAATATACATGGCTGTATATCCTTTGACACCGTTGTGATCAGATACTGTGTTGTACATGGCTTGGTATTTTTTACCCCATGCTTGAAGCTGAGGAGCTTCAACGGTGAGACCCACGTGAGCCACTGCGCCGTTGGCCGCTTCACCTGCGAGTTCAACCACTTTTGCGCTGGTTAAAACTGTTTCACCAATCACAGGCTTGTTCCAACCTTGCTTGCGCAACTCACGCAAAAGGCGTGCAGACTCTTCTTCGTTGGTATAGGCAAATAAAGCATCTGCACCTGATTGCTTGGCTTGAATCACTGCAGCAGAAAAATCAATCTGACCAGACTCGGTAGAAATTTCTACAACGATTTGTGTAGGTCCTGTTGCGAGCAATTGTTTAATGGTGGATTGACCACCTTTGCCAAAGTCGTTGTTCACGTAAAGAACGGCCAGTTTTTTAGATTTGGCATTGATATAGCGAGCAAGTTTTGGAAAAGAAACGCTTTGACCAAACGCTGTTCTAAAAACCCATGGATTGCCTTGTTGCGTGATGGCTGCAGCTTCACCGCCAGTAAAATTAGGTGTTTCGCCACGCTTACTTTCAGTCATTGAGACCATGATGGAACCAGAGAACACAGGTCCCATGATTGCAAACACATCGTTATCGATTGCTTTTTGTGTCAAACCTTTGGCAACGCCTGGATTACTTTGTGTGTCTTCTGAGGTGTAACTGATTTTGCGACCCGAAATGCCACCTGCTGCATTGATTTCTTTGATGGCCATTTCAACGCCTTGTTTGAACATCACGCCCGATGTGGTGCCTGGCCCAGACATCTCAACAATGTTGGCAATTTTGATATCTTGCGATTGAGCGAACGCCGAACTGGCGATCAAGAGGGTTGCTGCTGCAATGCGGGTGAGTTTTTGAATCGACATCGATGTCTCCTAGTTTTGTATTAATGATTAATGTACTTTTTCTTGCGACGATTGATGTAAAAACCTGCTGGTTAATGTTCGATAATCGTTCAATTATGTACGATAATCGAACGTAATGAGGGAAAATACCAGGAATTGCATGAATCAGAAACTTACTAATAAAACATCGGCAAAAGTTGATCTCCATGAATTGAAGCCCCAAGATTGGATTGCAGGACTTGAGCGTGGTCTTGGCGTGATTGAATCCTTTGACGAAGATCACCCACGCATGACAGCGCAACAAGTGGGAGAGCGATGTGGCCTGACGCGCACATCAGCAAGACGATATTTACTCACATTGCAACACCTTGGTTATCTGAGTGGTGATAACAAATACTATTGGCTCACACCTCGCATCATGCGGTTGGGGCAATCTTATTTATCTTCCGCAAGGCTACCGCGCATTGTTCAACCCGTTTTACAAAGAATTTCTGCCAGTCTTCAAGAAGTTGTTTATCTTGCTGTGCTCGATGGTGGCGATGTGGTTTATGTGGCGCGCAATGGTCCCAATCGAGCCATGAATTCAGGTTTTGTATTGGGTGCGCGCGTGCCCAGTCACGTGACATCAGCTGGCATGTTGATGCTGGCGTATTTGTCGGATGAACAAATGGAACAATGGTTGCAAGTCAATTCTTTGCCGTCCTACACACCTTATACGATTGTGAAGCCTGCGCATTTAAAAAGAGAGCTTAAACTCATTCGCGAGCAAGGGTGGGTCATGTCAGAGAAGCAATTTGATTTATCAACGAGAGGTGTTGCCGTACCGTTGCGAGATCTGCGTGGCGATATAGTGGGTGCTATAAGTGTTGTAATGCCAAGCCAACTCGAAACGGGCGCGCAAGCCATTGAGCGTGTAGTTCCTATTTTGCGAGAGTCTGCGCAGTCGCTCAGAAATTTAATTTAAAGATTGGATATAAATCCTATTCAACCGATAAAGAGATGGTGGCTGCGTTGAATGAAGATGGGTTGACGCCTAACCCCAGTTCGCGTGAGGACTTAGCAAAGTTTATTTCAAAGAAATCTGCAACTTATGCTAAATTAATTAAAGATAAAAACATTACTGAAGACTAAGACTCTTCTCCCTTTTTGAACAACAGTTGATGGAGACAAAGCCAATGACTCAACAAGAACCGAAAAACCTTTTAACTCCAATTGGTGCTATAGCGCTCATTGTAGGAATTGTGATTGGTGCAGGCATTTTTAAAACTCCCTCTATGGTCGCAGGCGTCACAGGTGATGTCGGGTGGGTCATTGTGGTGTGGGTAGTGGGTGCACTGGTCTCTTTAATGGGTGCTTTGTGTTATGCCGAACTGTGTACGGCCTACCCGCATGCTGGAGGTGATTACCATTTTTTATATCGAGCTTTTGGGCGTCATATTTCTTTTTTATATGCATGGTCACGTGCTACCGTGATTAACCCCGGGTCTATTGCTCTGTTGGCATTTGTATTTGGAGATTATTTTGGACAGGTGTGGTCCTTGGGTACCTATTCCAATGCTATTTGGGCCTACACCATTGTGATCTTACTCACGGCAATTAATGTACTTGGTGTTAATGCTTCAGCGCGTTTACAAATGTTTTTAACCGTATTTGAAGTGTTAGGCTTGGTTGCGGTTATCGTTGCTGGTTTTGTTGTGCCCACTCACCCAACCGCTGATTCAACGCCTTTTTTTAGCAGTACTCCACCCCTTGCAATGCTGGGTCTTGCATTGGTTTTTGTATTACTCACTTTTGGCGGCTGGAATGAATCTGCGTATGTTTCTGCTGAGCTCAAGGGAACAAGCTCAACGATGGTGCGCGTGATTGTGATTAGCATGCTGACACTTACTGCAATCTATCTACTAGTGAATATTGCATTGATCAATGGCCTTGGCCTCAAAGGATTGGCAGACAGTAAAACCGCGGCCTCAGACTTGATAGGACTGGCGTTTGGTCCTTGGGCTCAAAAAGCTTTAGGTGTATTTGTTGCTATTGCAGCCTTAACAAGTATCAATGCAACCATGGTTGTGGGTGCGCGTTCGAGTTTTGCGATTGGCAGAGATTGGAAAACTTTAAGAGCATTAGGTCATTGGCAAGGTGAGCGCGGAAGCCCCACACATGCCTATTTATTTCAGACTCTGATTAGCCTGGCATTGATTACATTGGGCACTCAAGAGTCCGATGGTTTTTCTGCAATGGTTGAGTTCACTGCGCCTGTATTTTGGGGATTTCTGTGCTTAGTCGGCGCCTCTCTTTTTTGGCTTCGTATCCGCGACCCGCAAAGGGCAAAACCTTTTAAAGTGCCTCTCTATCCATTGACACCCGCGTTGTTTTGTTTGGCCTGTGCTTACTTAACTTACTCGAGTATTGGATATGCCATGAGTCAAAATGCAATCCATGTGTCGGTGCTTTTGTTGTTCAGTGGATCGGTGGTTTTAGCATTCATTCACTGGAGAGAGAAATGAATCAACTATTTTCGTTGCCCTGTGATCATGACCGCGGCACTGAGTATTTGTTGCTGAGCCTTTATTGTTGCGCCTTCAATAGTCCCACTCACTTTGACAATACTGCGATCTGGTCTTTGATATTCAAAAGTAAAATCGCTGGCACGTAAAAGTCCGTTGACCACTTGAAAAGTTTCGCCCCCTAGTTTGAGCGTTCCAGTAAATTTTTGATCCCTTTGATTGATTGAAAGCTGAGCAGTTTTGCCTGCCAATTGCAAATTCCATTCGCCGGTCATGATGGCAGGAATGATCCAAAAATAACCTCGACCACGGTCAGATTCAATCACTTCATCGGCCTCCCATTCACCCATCGTAAAAGAATTTGAAACCACGCGAGTACCTGGCTTCATCTTTTGGAGGATGGGTTTGAGTTTGAGGTTGAGTTCTGGAAGTAAATAAAGGGTCACTACAGTAGCTGATGAAAAATCTTCTACAAAAATATCGCCATTGATAATTCGAACTTTATCTTTGAGTCCTGCTCTTTCAACATTACGTTGAGCCAGTGCAGCCATTTCTGGGTTGAATTCGATGCCAGTGGATTTTGCGCCATAGTTGAGAGCAGCTGCAATCGCAATTTTTCCGTCACCTGCGCCAAGATCAAAGACAATATCTTTTTCTGTTACCTTTGCAGTTTTAAGCATTTTGTCGATGAGTTGATCAGGGCTGGGTACCCAAACCACATCTTTACCTGACTGCCCAATAAAAGGTTGGTATTTGTCATCACCTAAAGTTTGAGCATATGAACCTGCGCTAAAAAAAACGCATACTAAAAAAGTTAATCCTAATTGTTTAATAATTTTCATTTTTTCCTCTGGCATTAAAATTTTTTTAAAAATGAATATTGCCATAACATTGCAATCGTTTCAACAGTTTTATTTGCGTAGGCCTAGAGCAGTGCCAAGTTTTTCGTAGAGTTCAAATTGATCGCGGGCGAATTTTTCTGTATCTGATAATGACCGTAAGGTTGCAATGGCGCCCATATTCATATTGGCTTTGTGCCAATCTGGATCGTCGGCTACTTTTTTAAGAACCTCTTTCCATTTATTCATGACTTCAACAGGTAAACCGGGTGGGCCATAAAGTCCGCTCCAGCCCGTGACTTGCTCAAGTGGGCCAACACCCGCCCTGCGAGCGCTGGGGACGTCTGGAAACTCATTGAGTCGTTCGGTTGTGGATGTAACAAAAGCGCGCATCGTGCCTTCTTTGATTTGTCCAACCAAGGTGGGCAGGTTGTTGCAAAGAAACTGCACTTGTCCACTAAGTACGGCGGCTGTTGCTTCTCCGCCGCCTTTGTAAGGTATTTGTACTGTATTCGATGAGGAAATATTAGGGGCTCGCAATAAAACTTCAACTGCGAGATGTTGTGTCATGGCAGTGCCCGCAGTTGCATGATTAAGCTTGTCTGGTTGAGTTTGTATAGCGGTCAATAGGTCTTTGATCGTTTTGTAAGGGGTATCAGCTTTCACAACACAAACCACAGGATTTAAATCCAGCAGTGTGATCCAGAAGTAGCGGCGGATATTTCTAAATTAGGAATTGTGAGAACGATTGCAGGTGATGGCGGTACAGCTGCTGCAAAAGTTTACTTTGATTCAGAGTTTGTGCGCTGGGGCGAAGTAATTCGCAATGCCAAAATATCGATGCAATAATTTATTTCAAAATCTATATTGCATTGAGTGATGCAGTCCTTACCTAAACAAAAGCAACCAGTATCTTCGTGTCAGGACCAGCATGATCAGGCCTTGCACAGCCAAGGCAACGATGGCTATTCGAGGCGAGAAGGTTTCTGCCAAAAAACCGATATACAAAAAACCAATCGGTCCCGTACCAATACACGTTGAAAGTACACCTAACAATCGTGCGCGCATCTCAATGGGTGAATCTCTGTAAACCAAGGTTGCTTGCATCACAGAAAACCCCAACGCTCCGAGCCCATTGCAGAATAAAAACAATGCGGCCAGTGGCGACCAAAGCGTATTTGCAAATCCAATCATCGTCACAAAATACATGGCAACTGCAATCACATAGATACGCCCATACCAATGCGGTCGCGCAAAGTTTGCAAATAAAAATGCACCCGTGAGTCCACCGATACCCTCAAAGCTGGCAAGAAATCCAACGTCTTTGGGTATCAGTTGCAAATAATCAGTTGCGATGACAGGAATCATGCTGGTGTAGGGCCAGCCAAAAATATTAAAAGTTACGGTGATTAAAAAAATACCGATAAGCCTTGGGTCATTCTTAATCAATACGAAACCTTCGATGACAGGTGTTAGCAATGATCCGCGATGTTGATGCGCGGGTACATCGCGTTTGTTCATGTGCATGACGATCCATCCACTCGTGCAATATAGCAATACACCAAACCAAAAAACACCTGCAATATCAAAGTAAAACAATAAGGTGCCCGCCAATATAGGGCCCAATATGCGACTGACATTATTGGCTCCCGCATCAAATGAAATCGCAGAGCCCACTCGATCAATGCCGACGACATCACCCAACATCATTCGACGCACTGGATTGTCTGCTGTCCAACAAATGCCATTCACAAACGCGGCAATGCCTAAATGCCAAACTTGCAATAAGCCTGTGCTCGACAAGATCGCTAATGAACCCGTGGTGATCATCGACACCATGAGGATGCCAATGAGGGTGCTTCGACCTTCAAAGCGATCAGCCGCCGCCCCAATTAAAGCGCCAAATAATCCCATGGGCAACATGCGTAGCATGCTGAGAACGGCAACAATAAAAGCAGACTCTGTTGCTTTGTATGCAAATAAACCAATTGCCAGTGTTTCTAACCATCGAACGCACGACGACACAAAACCAATCAAAATCAGACGCCGAAAATCGGCTATATGAATGAGTGAGTTGCTACTCAATGGCAGCATTGAAGTGGGTGCGGATGGCCAACCAATTTAAACCCTAGGCTGCCTTAGACAATGCGTTGGGAGTCATACCAATTTGATGCAAGCATTGCGCAATGGTGATTTTTTGTTTTGCATCAGGGCTGACAAGTGGTGCACGAATACGTGCAGACTTCAAGTGACCCGATTGAAAAAGTGCTTCTTTGGTCGCCGCAAAATAACTGGTATGTGATTTATGCAATTGATTTTCAAAGACAGCATCCATGACAGGCATTGCAAATTCAATATGTAGTTTGTGCGCTTGATCTAACTCGCCATGGGTTGCATGACGAACAAGATCTGACCATCTTTGGGTATCAATCACGCTAATACCAATTAAAGCGCCAGGACAGCGATACATCAACATGCCCAACAACGAAGGTGCATCAGAAGCAGCGAGTACATCGACTTTATCGCCCACTGCATTCATGATTTCCACAAAAGCGGTGGTTGAGGTGCAGGCAGCTTTAATCGCCACCACTTGAGGAATTTCAACAATCGCTCGCAAAGCATCCAACGAGTAGGCCACACCTGAGGCTTCAGCGTATTGAAAAACAATCATCGGCAGATCGACTTCATCGTTCAATCGTTGAAAGATGGCACGCACTGATTCTGTGTGATGGGTCAGCATTCTATAGGGTCTCACATCAAAAGGCGGCAATACCAAGAGCACGTCGGCGCCTGCTTTTTTGGCGCGAAGACCTTGCTCGATCAGATCGTCAAAATTGTGTCCCTCAATACCAGCCACTAACTTGATATTTTTTGGAATGACTTTTTTGGCATGTTCAACTATTTTCGCGCGTTCATCTGTACTGAGTGCCAAAACTTCACCAGCATGCCCATTGACCGCGATGCCATAAAGCCCAGTTGCACTGCTGACGTGGATCAGATGTTTTTCTAATTCTTTGTAGTCCACATTGCCGTTGGCCTCAAAGGGTGTTAGTGTTGCAGGTATGAGTCCGCGAATAGGCATAAAAGTCTCCATGATTTTTGTCGATGCTTGGTTTATAGGGCAAATTCAATGCGAACTGTACATTTTTTTTCAATTTCTGTCTCCAGTGCGTCAGCCAAAACAAGCGTTGTCGACTCAAAATTTGCTATAACAACTTGAAAAAAAGGAGGCCTGTATGAACTTATCGCGCAGAAGAATGCTTGTTAATCTGGCGGGCTCATTGGCAGCAATGGGTAGCTCATCGAGTTGGTCTCAGGCCTATCCATCGCGTCCTATTCGGATTGTGGTGCCCTATTCGCCAGGCGGTCCTGTGGATGTGACGGCCAGAATTTTGGCCGAACCCTTAGGACGCTACCTGCGTCAATCCATCGTCGTTGATAACCGTGCGGGTGGCAACGCAGCCATTGGTACGGAATATGTGGCGCGCTCTGCTCCCGATGGCTATACGCTCTTGATGGCTGCACCTGCACATACATCCAACCCCAGTTTGATGAAATCCTTGAGTTTTGATACAGCAAAAGATTTCACAGGAATTTCATGCATCATGGATCAACCCTTGTTGATTGCCGTACATTCCGATTTAGAAGTTAATACTTTGGATGAATTGCTAGCTAAGCTCAGAGCCAATCCAGGAAAATTTAATTATGGAACGTCTGGTGCGGGTGGGCCGCAGCATCTGATGGGTGAGATGTTTAAAACAGCAACGGGCACACAAATCACGCATATTCCTTACAAAGGCGCGGCGCCTGCATCGGTTGCATTGTTAGCGGGCGAAACCCAAGTTGCATTCAGTACGCCAACTAATATTCTTCCGCATATCAAAACAGGCAAACTCAAAGTCTTGGCAGTTAGTAACGCTAAAAGATCTCCATTCACGCCAGATATTCCTACATTGGCAGAGTTGGGTGTAACTGGATTTAATTATTCATCATGGACTGGGTTGCTTGCACCGACAGGAACGCCAAAAGATGTGATTCAAAAACTGTATTCAGGCGTACTTGCAAGCTTGGCTGAAAAAGAAGTCAAAGACAAAATGTTTCAAAATGGAATTCAGCCCCTAGGAACAAGTCCCGAAGAGTTTGCAAAATTTTTAGCGCTTGATTTTTCAAGATCAGCAAAAATTATCAGTGATTCTGGTGTCAAAGCACAATGACAGAATTTGCAGGTGCTATTGATTCTAAAAGTTATGATGTCATCGTGGTGGGCGCAGGAGGTTCTGGCTTGGCTGCAGCAGTCAGTGCAGCCGAGAGTGGCGCATCAGTTTTGGTTTTAGAAAGTCAACAACGCCCAGGTGGGACATCACGCATGGCCGTTGGATCGATTAGCGCTGCAGGAACGCATTTACAAAAACAAGCCGGCATTGTTGACAATAGCAACGATTTTATTACGGACATGGAGTTATTCACGGCTGATTTATTAGTACATGACAATGCAAATTTACGACAAGTACTTGCCGAGCAAGCCTCACTTACGGTTGATTGGTTGAGCCAGATGGGCGTTGTATTTGTGGGGCCTTATGCCGAACCCCCGCACAGAGTCGAGCGCATGCACAACGCTGTTCCGGGTGCTGCATCCATTGTTAAACGATTACTGATTGCATGTCAAAGCTTGGGCGTTGAAATACAAACGCAATCGAGCGTAAGTCAATTGCATCAATATGCAGATGGACGCGTTCATGCATTGAGTTTTAAAAGTTTGGATGGCATGCATCGCGTCAGCGCACGAAAAGCCGTTATTTTGGCCAGTGGTGATTTCAGCGCAAGCAAAACCATGTGCTCTGCTCATTTGCCTTTAGAAGCATCGCGCGCTATTCCAATTAATCCAACCAATACAGGTGAAATGTTTGATGTTGCATGCAAAGTCGGTGCGCAAACACTCAATATGCAACATGTTTTTGGTCCGCAAATGCGGTTTCCTGCAGGCACTTCAACCCACATCGCCAACAAAATGCCGAGTTGGCCTTGGCTCAATCAATTCATGGCAATGTTTTTTGAATACGCGCCACCTGCGCTTAAAAAATTATTGGCCAAGCCCATGTTGATGGCGCATATGTCACCTTCTGAGCAATTGTTTGCACAAGGCGCCGTATTGGTCGATGAGAATGGGCAATTACTTGATAACAAGAGTCCAGCAAAATCAATTGCAATGACCGAGTCACGACGTGGCTTTATTGTGATGCCCAATCATGTTGCAAAAAAATTCAATGCGTTACCGTATTTTATTTCTACAGCCCCAAGCATTGCATACGCTTTTATCGATGATTACATCAGTGGCAGACCTGATATCACTTTTAAAGCCAAAGATTTAGAAACATTATCTACTTCAATGGGGTTATCCAACGCAAAAGGTTTGCGTCAAAGTTTGTCGGGTATCTCTGCTGATTATTGGGTAGGTCTTGGTCCCGTGCAAGCCATGCTCACTACCACCGAAGGTTCTATTGCAATTAATTCGCAATGCCAAGTGATGGGCGCAACAGGACAGCCCATCGAAAGTTTGTATGCGGTCGGTTGCATCGGGCAGGGCGGATTACTACTTCGGGGGCATGGTCTTCATTTGGCTTGGGCTTTTACATCGGGACGAATCGCAGGAAAATATGCAGCATCACAAAAATTATTAAAGGAGACATCACATGCGACTGTTTAATTTATTTCGCCTCTGTTTTATTTTGTTGCTTTGTTCTAGCAGTCAGGTCTTTGCACAAGCTGCACAAACTGCACAAATTCCGATTCGATTTGTTGTGACGTTTCCACCAGGCGGTGCTGCCGATCAAGTGGCGCGCATCATTGCACAAGAAACCTCTGTAATTCTCAATACGCCTATCCTTGTTGAAAACAAAGCAGGTGCCAGTGGCATGATTGGCGCTGATTTTGTTGCGCGCGCCAAACCCGATGGCAAAACTTTTTTGATCGGTGGAAATGGTCCTACCGTTCTGAACCAAGCCTTGTTTAGCAAGATGCCCTACGACCCAGAAAAATCTTTTACTCCTGTTGTAGGTCTTGCAAAGTCCCCTTTGTTGATGTTTGTTCGCAAAGATCTGGGCGTTACCAATCTCAAAGATTTTTTGGAATTGGCGCGCAAAAAACAACCACCCTTGAGCATGGCTTCAGCAGGAATTGGCAACATCACTCACATCACGGGTGAATATGCTGCAGCGTTGATGGGATTCAAAATCAATCACATTCCATTCAGTGGCAGTGCGCCTGCCGTTACTGCTGTGATGGGCAACAATGTGGATTTGATGTTTGATCCACTTCCCTCGTCAATGCAGCAAGCACGCAACGGGTTAATGATTCCATTGGCGTTAATGGATGACCAACGTTTTCCTCCTCTTGCACAAGTGCCCACGCTCAAAGAGTCTAACTTTGCAAATATGGAAATCAGCGCATGGTTTATTCTTTTAGCGCCTGCACAAACGCCTAGAAATATCGTTTTAGAAATGAATAAGGCCGTCAACCTTGCACTGACGCGTCCCGAACTCATTGCTCGTATTCAAGGCATTGGCGAGCAACCTTTAGGTAATATGTCACCCGAACAAGCGGGTGAATTCATCTCAGCAGAGCGTCAGCTCTGGGTCCCACTCATCCGTCAACTAGGAATCAAAGCAGAATGAAATTAGGCATCATCAAACGCGCACATGGATTGCGCAACGCTGTTATTGTCAAATGGGACTCCGCCACGCCAATGGCGCTGGACATTTCTCAAGCGGCCGCATCCATGGGCGATCAATGGCTTGCAGGATTGAACATGCAAGGCATCATTGAAAGTGGAGACAAAGCGTTGGATCACATCCGTCGATTGATTAAATGGTCTGTGAATCATCAAAACTCGCAATGGGTTGAGACTGCAAGTACAGCAGCATGGGATATTCCATTACCTGCGCGTTCAATTATTTGTGCAGGACGCAATTTTGGTCGACACAAACAAGAGAGTTTGGATTATTGGAAAACACAAGGCGCAACAGGAATTCATTTTGAATTTCCATCGGCGTTCATTAAACTGGCTCATACTCTTGTACCTCATCAAGCTCGCGTTGCACGCCCCGCAGACGTTCACGCGTTTGATTACGAAGTAGAAGCCGTTGCCATATTGGGTAAAAACTGTTTTCGCGTCAGCGAAGAGAATGCGCTCGAGCACGTATTTGGCTATACCGTTTTTAATGACTTGTCTGCTCGTGAATGGCAACTTAAAGAAATGCGCAATCAAATGATCATGATGGGGAAAAATTTTCCAGGCTTTGGTCCAATTGGTCCTTGGATAGTCACGGCTGATGAAATTTCTGATCCCTCCAAAATGCACGTTTCACTTCGCGTCAATGGTCGAACCTTGCAAGACGAGAGCTGTGGCGATATGGTTTTTAGTTTTCCACAACTAATTTCGTTTTGGTCCAAATCGGGATTGGGCGCGGGAGACATGATTGCGTCAGGCACACCCGAGGGCGTTGCCTTACACAGAAAACCCAACGCTGACGATTTTTATCTCAAGCCTGGTGATGTGATGGAGGCCGAGGTGGACGCAATCGGCATACTCACGACGCATATTGTTTGAATTCAAAAGTTGGAAGATTCATGAATCAAGCAAAAAACGCATTTTTACTCGCGGTTGACATTGGCGGCACTTTCACTGACTTAACTGTTTTTGATATCCAAACAGGGGATTTAAAAGCAGTGAAGTGTCTCACTTCATACGACAATTTTGTTCGTGCTATTGATGAATGTATGGCCGCACTTGGGTTATCGATTTCAAACGCTTTGTCTTTTAAGCACGGCACCACTTTGGTGATTAACTCGCTGTTGCAAAGAAAAGGTTCGCATACGGTGTTGCTCACCTCGCGCGGCTTTAAAGATGTATTAGAAATTGCGAGAGGGAACAGGGCGTTGCCCTATCAAATGCATTACCGCAAAGCCGACCCATTGATTTCTCGTGAGCGTCGCTATGAGCTAACTGAAAGAAGCAATGCGATGGGTGAATCGGTTGCCGCGCCTGATCTTTTGGAGTTAGAAAATTTAGCGCATCAATGGAAAGAGAAGGGCGTTGAGTCTGTTGCGATTTCTTTTATCAACGCATACGCAAACCCTGCGCACGAAGAAACGGTTGCAAACGCATTGCAAAAATTATTGCCTCATGCATTCATTACTTACGGAAGTCAGTTATCGCGCGAATGGTATGAGTATGAAAGAACGGCAACCGCATCTGCCAATGCGTTTGTCGGCCCCGAGGTGGGTCGCTATGTAGATCGATTGAGCAAAGGCCTTGATGAAAGAAAATTTGTCGGAGAGCGCTACTTTATGGGCTCGGGTTCGGGTGTAATCAGTTTTGAAGTGGCTTCTGCACAACCTGTTCGATTGGTCGAGTCGGGTCCTGTTGGTGGTGTGGTGGGCGCTGCCGCTTACGCACAAGCTTTGGGTATCTCGCACATGGTTGCTTTTGATATTGGTGGCACAACTGCCAAATGTGCATTGGTGAAGTCTGGACAATTTGATATCAAGACTTCGTATTGGGTGGGTGGCTATGAACATGGATTTCCTATTCGCAGCAGCATAATCGATATTATTGAAGTGGGTGCGGGCGGTGGATCGATTGCTCGACTTGATGTCGAAGATCGTTTGCGTGTGGGCCCTGAAAGTGCAGGATCTTTTCCAGGCCCCGTTGCTTTTGGTAGAGGCGGTACTGAACCAACAGTTACGGATGCAAATATTGTTTTAGGTCGACTCGACCCGCAAGCGCGCATGGGCGAAGATATCGTACTGAGTGTAGAAAAAGCACGTGAAGCCATTTGGCAAAAATTAGGCGAGCCTCTTGGATACACGAGTGAGCATGACGTCCCTCAAATTGCACAAGGCTTACTCACATTGGTTTCGGTGAAGATGTCTGCTGCGATTCGAAAAATAACTATCGAACGTGGTGAGGACCCCAGAGAATTTGTTTTGTTTGCATACGGCGGTGGTGGCCCATTGCATAGTGTCGAACTCGCTCGAGAGCTCTCGATTCCTAAAGTGATTGTTCCGATTCGTGCGGGCGTTTTTTCTGCATTAGGTATGCTGTTTGCAGAAGTGGAGTCCGATGAAAGTCGAACATTTTTGGCGCCTCTCAATGCAGCCAATCTCATTCATGCAGTCAAATTATGCGAAGATATGCTCAGCGTGATCAAGGCTCGAATGCCTGCGTCTCAATCGCAGAACGACATGATTGTGTTGCGGTATGCTGAACTTCGTTATAAGGGTCAACACCACACGCTCCGTATTTTGTGGGATTCAAACACAACGAGTGATTCACTCCAAGAACATTTTGAAAATACGTATCGACAACGTTATGGACATGTGACTGCAGGTGCACTCATCGAGTTTGTTTCCATTGCAACCATCGTAAGACATGCGGTACAAAAACCCAACTTAGAGGCCATGGCGATTCAATCGGTGGCAGGAGCAAAGTCGAGTCCTACGACAGTTCAACGAGAGGTTTTTCTCGCGCGCAGTCGCAGTTGGAAAAAAATGCCTGTCTTTCAGCGTGCCGAGTTGCCCATCGGTTTTGCGCATCCAGGTCCTGCGTTGATTGAAGAGTATGGCGCTACCTGCCTCATCGATGAAGGCGATCGATTCCATATTGGTCGTCTCGCAGAACTTCACATTGATGTTTCATTAACTTAATTTATTTTTTGCAATCACAAAATTTTATGAGCAATTGCCACTCCATCGATCCCATCACCTTAGAGGTGATTCGAAACAAATTGTTAGCCATTCCTGAACAGATCGAGGCCAACATCACGCGTACTGCATTTAGTCCACTCATTTATGAATACAAAGATTTTGCAGTGGGAATTGTTGACGTTGAATGTCGATTGATATCGCAGGGAAAAGGCGGCATCCCTCTTTTTGTTGCGAATATTTTGGGTGCTGCCGTCGAGGATGGCATCTATTTTTATGGCAAAGATGGGTTCGAGCACGGTGACGTGATCATTTGTAATTATTCAGGTGTGTTGGGTCAGCATCTCAATAACGTTGTTATGTATACGCCCATATTTGCCAGCGAACAATCGCGATCTCCTGAAGCGTTTTTAGCAATAGCCGCACATTGGACGGATGTGGGTGGTCGTGAAGTGGGCTCATCTGCGACGAATGACACTGTGAGTATTTTTCAAGAAGGCATTCAGTTTAGAACTGTTAAGTTGCAAAAAGCAGGGCAGCCTGTTCAAGATATTTATCGGATGATCGAATTCAATACTCGATTTCCTGTCGTTGTTTTGGGTGATGTGGCATCACAAATGGGCGGTTGTTTGCTTGGACGCAATCTGTATCAAGGATTACTTAAGCAATATGGCGTTGAAACTGTATCGCACGCGATTGAGCAACTGTGGATGAAATCAGAACAAGCAGCACGTCAAATCATTGAAGGCATTCCTGATGGCACTTATACGGCCTATGCTGAACTTGATGACGACGGCATTCAAGTGGGGCAAGTCGTTCCGATACCAGTTACTGTACGGATTAAGGGTAAGCAACTCGAAGTTGATTTTTCAGATATCGCGCCCGTGCTCAAAGGCCCGTTTAATTCTGGCGCATTAGGCGGCGGAATCACTGCCGCGAGAATTGCAATGAGTTATCTTTTACCCAATGGTGATGCACCCAACGAAGGAACCTTTCGATGTTTGTCGGTTGTATTGCCTGAAGGAAAATTTTTGAGCGCTCCAGCAACAGCACCGATGGCGCGTTACAGTACGCCCTTAGCCACAGTCATTGACGTTGTGTTGCGTGCAGTGGGTCAAGCAAGACCTGATTTGGTTGCAGGCGGACATCACGGTGCTTTTGGTGTTCATGTGTTCAGTGGCAGAAAAGCAAATGGAGAGCTGTTTAAAAATCTTGAAACAGGTCAAGGTGGTTTTGGCGCGAGTCAAAGAGGGGATGGCAGTGGTCCATTTAAAACCTATGCGCATGGCGATACGTTCAACGTGCCTGTTGAATTGCAAGAAGCGCTCTATCCGGTTTTTTTCGATTCCATTTCTCTCAGACAAGATTCGGGTGGACCTGGTCAATTCAGAGGCGGACTCGGTGTTAGCAAGCGCGTCAAAGCGCTTCAAGACTGTCACCTCAACGTGAGTATGGATCGAACAAAATGCCCGCCATGGGGGGTTAACTCAGGGCACGATGGTGCAAGTGGGCAAGTAATTTTGAATCCAGGAACTGATCGTGAAGAGCACTTAAAGAAAGCCGACCGTTCACTCAAAAAGGGCGATTGGGTACAAGTCGATTCTGGGGGAGGCGGTGGCTACGGTGAACCATCCAAACGTTCAATCGACAGCATCACGCATGATCTTTTAAAAGGCTATATCAGTGAAGAGGCCGCAAAAAAGATTTATGGTTATTCATCACCTTCCAAACTTTGAAGTTTTTATCTAAAGGAGAATGCATATGAAAAAATCAAACACACTCAATCGCAGACAAATTCTTCAATCTGCAATTGCTGCACCAATGGCTTTGCACGCACAGTTTTCTGGTGCACAAAGTCAAGATTTTCCTACCCGCCCCGTTAAAGTCACCGTCCCCTTTGCAGCGGGTGGTTCGGTTGATCAAATGGCGCGTTACATCGGTGGCAAGTTGCTTCCTAAATGGGGGCAACCGTTGGTGGTGGAGAGTCGCGCAGGAGCCAATTCTTTGGTCGGTACAACCTATGTTGCAAAAGCGCCTGCGGATGGATACAACATTTTGATGGCCGCTGATCCTGCGTTTTCCATCATTCCGTTGTTAAACAAAAATATGCCCTACAACGCAGATAAAGATTTTGCACCTTTATCCATCATGTGTCAGATCTCGTTTTTACTTGTGGCACATGGCAGTTTTCCTGCTAATAATTTTCAAGAGTTTGTTGCTTATGCAAAAGCCAATCCAGGAAAAGTTTCTTATTCATCGCCAGGTATTGCAAGTCAACATCATGTGATGTTTGAAGTGCTGGCCAATCGTTTAGGTATTGAGTTGTTGCATGTGCCATACCAAGGAATTGCACCTTCAATGTCTGCGCTGCTTGCTGGCGAGGTTAATTTATTGTTAGGTGCGTTGGCGCTACCACTGTCGCATATTCGTTCGGGCAGGATCAAAGCGCTTGCGTTTGCCGGTACAGAAAGACACCCCTTGTTGCCCCAAGTGCCCACTGTTTTGCAAGCGGGTGGTATTGCATTTGAAGCACGCTCTTGGTTTGGCGCATTTGCACCCGCAGCAACACCCAAAGACATTGTGCAAAAAATGTCCAACGATATTTGGGATGTGACATCGAGCAAAGATTTTAGTGAGAACTTTTTGATTCCAAATGGGTACGATCCCATCAACACCATCAAGCCATCGCAGTTTGTAAAATTTTTACAGGATGATCGCGCTCGCTGGGAAAAAGCGATTGCACTCATTCCGCCTGATAAGCTCAAAACTTAATAAATGTGGTCCGTGCAGTGATAAGTAAATAGAGGACAATGTTTGAAATATCAAAGGAGACTACCGAATGTTGACTTTTTCATACGCTGGGCTGAGATATCTATTCATCACTCTTTTTGCATTTATATACGTCGCGTCTCCCCATATTTCATGGGCTCAGTCTGCATATCCCAATAAACCCATCAAACTGATTGCTCCTTTTCCACCAGGCGGTACCAGCGATGTGCTGGCAAGATTGATTGCAATGAAGCTTTCAGAAGGGTTAGGGCAGCCTATCACTGTGGATAACCGCGCAGGAGCCAGCGGTAATATTGGTCATGAGACTGCGGCTAAATCTGCTCCCGATGGATATACCTTATTGCTTTCAAATAGCAGCACAGTTGTGAATAACCCTTTCATGTTCAAAAAATTATCTTTTGATCCGATTGATGATTTTTCAGCGATTGCGTTGGTCGCTTCTGCTGGACAGGTTTTGGTTGTTCATCCATCTGTACCCGTTACCACATTGGCTGAAGTAACGGCTTATGCCAAAGCCAATCCAGGCATACTCAATTTCGGTTCGGGTGGTAAAGGAATTCAATCGCACATCAGCGGTGAAATGTATAAAAGTGCGGTTGGCGTCAACATTGTTCACATCCCTTACAAAGGAACAATACAAGCAGTAACTGATGTATTGGGAGGTCAAATACAAATGGTATTCTCAGATATGGTGCCTGCGATGCCGCATATTAAAAGCGGTAAGTTGCGAGCAATTGCAGTAACCAGCGTTCAGCGATCCGTTGCATTGCCCGATGTACCCACGATGATTGAGTCGGGTGTGCTAGGTTTTGAATCGGGTGTGTGGTGGTCTATCGTTGCACCCAAAGGAACGCCTATAGAAATTATTAATCGCATCAACTTGGAGCTCGGCAAGATCATGCAATTGAATGATGTTCGTGAAACTTTGGGCAACTTGGGTGTTGCACCTCTTCATAGCACCCCCAATAAAGTTGCAGAAACAATTCGATCAGAGTCACCGTTGATGGGGAAAATTTTAAAAGCAGCGGGTGTTGAAGCTGAATGAAATTATTGTAAAAGACAACTCAGATGCAACTTGAAGGAATTCGCGTAGTCGATTTGACGCGCATACTTGCAGGACCTTTTTGTTCGATGTTTTTAGCGGACATGGGTGCTGAAGTCATCAAGATCGAAGACCCATTCGATGGCGATCCTGTCAGAAAACAAGGCGCATCTGTCAATGGTTATTCACTTTACTTCGCAAGTTTCAATCGCAATAAACGCTCACTCACACTGGCCCTTCGTACCAAAGAGGGCATGGATATTTTGCGATCATTGATTCGACAAGCCGATGTAATCGTTAACAACTATCGTCCTGGCGTGATGGAGAAAATGGGTTTAGGTCGAGCAGAGTTGATGGCTCTCAAGCCTGACATCATCAGCTGTCATGTCACGGGCTTTGGTTTAACGGGACCATACACTGACAGGCCTTCATTTGACTTCATCGCACAAGCAATGAGCGGGTTTATGAGTGTGACAGGTTTTGAAGAAGGCCCACCGATGCGCGCGGGCCCACCGATTTCTGATTTGGTGGCAGGCCAGCAAGCAGCGATGGGTATATTGGCTGCATTGGTTCGTCGCAACCGAACAGGCGAGGGCGAAGAAATCGCCACTGCACTCACCGATGGCATGACCAGCATGTTGGCTTTTTTGGCTACCAATTACTTTGCCAATGAAAAGATACCCAAGAGAACGGGTAATGATCACAGCTTAGCGTCACCCTACGGATTATTTGAAGCGTCAGATGGTCAAATTGCAATTGCTCCATCCAACGATAGGTTTTATTTCAAACTGCTTGATGCACTCGATTTAGGCCATCTTCGCGATCATCCCGACTTTCAAACCAATGACGATCGCTACCTTCATCGTTTGGCGATCAACGCCGAGATCAATTTGCAGACCAAAAAACAATCGGTTGCTCATTGGATAGATGCGATCAACCGAGCGGGAATTCCATGCGGTAAGGTTTTAGACATGGGGCAGGTGTTTGAGGACCCACAAACGCAGCACCAACAAATGCGCATGACGATTGATCATCCACAGCACGGCAAGCTCGATGTCTTGGGTTTTCCAATTAAATTCACAGATGAGCCCTGTCGCGTCCATCGCCCCCCGCCCGTGCTAGGTGCAGATACTGATGCTATATTGACAGAACTGGGTTTTAATACACAACAAATTCATGAACTGCGCGCGCGTGGTGTGATTTAGTTTTCATTTTTTTTCAAATAGGACTTTAATATGTCGTACCAACCCAAATCTAACAATGATCGTTTTGTACTCGTCACCGAAGTTGGCACCCGTGACGGTTTTCAAGCCGAAAAAGAATTCATCCCCACACAGTCAAAAGCCGATTTAATCAACGCACTGATTGATGCGGGTGTGACGAGTGTTGAAGCTACGTCCTTTGTTTCACCGCGTGCTGTGCCTCAATTGGCCGATGCCGCTCAACTCATGGACATGATTGTTCGCAAACCTGGTGTACGAATCACTGCATTGGTGCCCAACGCTCGAGGTGCCGAGCGGGCAGCTGCAGCCAAGGTCGACATGATGGCTTCGTTTATTTCTGCATCCGAAACTCATTGCCAAGCCAATTTAAATAAATCCATCGATGCAGCCATTGCAGACTTCAATGAATTTGCACCCATTGCCAAAAAATTCGGCATCTCATTGCGTGGTGCAGTCGCTACTGCATTTGGTTGTCCGTTTGAAGGCGACGTCAAGATTGAAAACATTCTCAAGATCATCGATGCATACATGGCTGATGGTGTACGCAACATCAGTTTAGGAGATACAACGGGTATGGCCACACCGCCTGTGGTGTCAAGAGTGGTAGAGGCAATCAGGTCGCGTCATCCACAAGCGGTAATTGCGCTTCACTTTCACAACACCCGTGGCATTGGTTTGGCCAACGTGATGAATGGACTTGAACTCGGTATTCGTGAATACGAATCTTCATTTGGTGGCCTGGGTGGTTGTCCATTTGCACCAGGTGCAACAGGCAATATCTGTACAGAAGATTTGGTTTATTTACTCCACGAATGTGGCTATGAAACAGGTATCGACTTAGAAAAACTGGCTTCAATCGCCATGCGCGTACAAGACTTGATGAAGCGCGAACTGCCAGGTCAATTTATGCGTTCAGGCCCGCGGCTCAAACTTTCATCGTTGGAATCGGTTCAACGCGCGGTGGGATGAGTCCCACTTCACGCTGAATCAATCAATCAATTTTGATATTGGATTCTTTGGCGACTTTGCCCCAGCGCGCATAGTCGGTACGAACAAATTGAGCAAATTCTTCGGATGTGCCGCCCACTGCAGTGGCACCCCCATTTGCAATTTTTTCTCGTACATCTGGCATCGCTAAAACTTTGTTGATCTCGGCATTGAGTCGAGCGACAACTGCTGGTGGTGTACCCACTGGTGCAAATAAACCTAGCCATATTCCTACATCAATACCTTTGATTCCTGCCTCATCCAAGGTTGGAGTGTCGGGGAGCATGGGAGAGCGTTTGATTGTTGTAATTGCAACGGGTTTGAGTTTGCCACCGTTAACCAAAGGCAGTACAGAGGGCACAGACAAAATGGCCATGTCCACGGATCCCCCAATGACATCGTTTAATGCAGGTGCAGCGCCTTTGTAGGGCACGTGAAGCAGTTTTGTTTGTGTTGCTTGTTTGAATTGTTCTGTGTAGAGATGCCCCACGGTTCCATTGCCCGCAGAGGCCCAGGTAAAACCTTTTTCAGTTTTGCCTTTGGCCACCATATCAGCGGGAGTTTGAATTCGATGCTGTTGGCCAACAGGTTGTGCATTGCTCACGATAGCCAGTGGTGCCACAGTGGCTTGAATAATAGGCGTAAAACTTTTGATCGTGTCATAGCCCACGTTGGGATAAAGCCAAGGACCGAGCATCATGTTATCGCTTTGCCCCATCACAATGGTGTAACCATCGGGTGCAGCCTTGGCCGCTGCAGCAATGGCTAAATTACCACCTGCACCCGGCATGTTTTCGAGTATCACAGCCCATTTCGTTGTTTCTGCTAGTTTGCTGCCTACAACGCGCGACACAAAATCAGTGCCGCCCCCAGGTGGGAAGGGTATGAGTAAACGAATCGGTTTATTAGGAAAATCTGTTTGTGCCCATGTTAATGTTCCAAACAAAACTGCAGTGATGCATAAAGATTGTCGAATGATTTTCATAAGTTCCCAATCAAGAAAAGATGAAGCGTTGATAGTCATTTGAATTGTCGGTCTTTTCAAAAATAATTCAATTAGATTTATAGACATTTTGTCATCCGAAAGGATTAAATTATTCTGTATTTAGTTCAGAGGAGGCTCTGATGAATGCATGTTCAACGCCATATTGTTCATTAGGGTCATACTTGATTGACGATATTTATAAAAATCCTTTAGGATGGGTTCAGGCAAGACTTGGCGTGCACAGTCGTTCGTTTTTATTCAAAGTACAACATCATGAACAAAATTCCTACCAAAAGAGTCACAGTTGAAGAGATGCGTCGACGTGTCGCGCTCAAATCGGATCAAAAAGGATTTGATGGCGGCCTGCCCGATAGTCGCTACCCGAGTGCAACCCGTACTCTCATTAACATCATTGGTTTTCAACCTCCCGAAGGTGACCCAACACTCGTCTCGCCTGTTGGTGCGCAAGCAGCAGAAAATGCAGCGATCAAAATCAATGAAGGATTTAATTTGGGTTTTTGTGATGCGCTTCCAGGACACGGTCCCATGATGCATAACCACGATACCAATGAAACTTTTATGCCGATCAGTGGACGTTGGCGTTGTTCATGGGAGCTCGATGGTCATGTTGAATTTTTTGAACTCGATCCATGTGAAGTGATTTCATTTCCGCCTGGCGTTCAAAGACGATTTGAAAACGTAACCCATAACGAGCCCAATCGCACGCATCGCTTGATGTTTGTGATTGCAGGCAACACTCCCCAAGCAGAATTTTCACCCGAGGCTCAGGCAGAACTCATGGCCAAGGGCTACATCAGCAAAACTGGACAATTATTGGAACATTGAAGTCTGAATGTCATGAAGTGAGTGCTCTTTAATTTTTTGGAGAATGTATGAAGCAGATTTTTTTCTTCTATTCAAAATTTTTTGTTGCTTGTATTCAAAGATTGTTTTTTGTATGGGGCGTTTTGGCGTTAACAAGTTCACTTTCTCTGGCGCAACCTTACCCCAATAAACCCATTAAATTAATCGTGCCATTTGGCGCGGGTGGGGCGGTTGATGTGGTTGGAAGAATTATTGCCAATGATTTGACGACGCGATTAGGTCAATCGGTGGTTGTTGAAAACAAAACAGGCGCAGGCGGAAATTTGGCTGCGTCATTTGTCGCTAAATCTGCACCGGATGGCTACACATTTTTAATGGGATCAACGGGTAATTCAGTCAATGGTAGTTTGTATTCAAATTTAAACTACAACCCCGACAAAGACTTAGCACCTGTTGTTTTGGCGGGGCAAGTTCCTACCGTTTTAATTGCACATCCTTCCGTTGCTGCAAACAACGTCTCCGAATTGATTGCATTAGCCAAGGCCAATCCCGACAAGCTCAACTTTGCTTCTGGCGGTGGCGGAACGACAGAACATTTAGCTGCTGCGATGTTTAATATTCGCGTGGGTACATCGATTAAACATATTCCTTATCGGGGTGGCGCGCCTGCTATGAATGATTTGTTAAGCGGTCAAGTTCAACTTTTCTTTACCAATCAACTCAATGCATTGCCTCACCTCAAAGCGGGCACCTTAAAAGCATTGGGTTCAGCCAGTTCAGAGCGCAGTGCTACTTTGCCCAATGTGGCCACCTTTGCGGAGCAAGGCGTGCCTGATTTCAATGTTGCAGTTTGGTGGGGTATTTTTGGTCCTGTCAATATTCCAGAGCCAGTCATGATGCGTTTTAATCAAGCGGTCAATGCTGCGCTGAAGACTCCAGAAGTGATTGCAAAACTCGAGTCTTTTGGGGCAATCGTATTGGGTGGAACTCCCGCTGAATTCAATTCTTTTTACATGAAAGAGTCGAGCAAATGGGGCGCTGTGGTTCGATCAGGTAATATTAAGCCTGATTAAAATTGATGTGCCACGCCCTCTAATTCAACGGCGGTGTCTCTCACGACATTGGCAACATCACTGTAATAAAGACACCATTTGGCGAGTTCACCCTCTGGTTGAGAGATGACGGAGCCTAATCTTTGTGCGTATTGAATCACCTTGTGTCCAATTGCCACTCTTTGCGTTGAAAACGATTGCAGTGCAGACACGACATCATTGTTTTGTAATTGAAGACTCTTGACCAAACACAAAGCGTCGCCCGCGGCTTTAGTCACGCCTTGGCCAATATGGGGTCTGGATATAAATGCAGCGTCACCTATTAATGCAACACGCGACAAAGCCATGCTGTTTGTTATGCTATCAAAAATTGGTTGAATAAAATGCTCAGGTGCTAATTGAATAATTTGCGCCCAAGAGGGATGCAATGTATTTTTTGCTTGTTGTTTTAATTCATTCAATACATCGGTTCGAATCAGTTTGGGTGGTATGCCATCTTTATGCTCAATTCCTTTTTCGTCAGTTAATAAATTTTTTAAAGATGTCGTATTTGTTTTTCGATACCACACGATGTTGATATGAACATCATGATTGTGATTGGACGGCATCACTGGATATCCTAAAATTTGGTCACCCGGGAGCTGCGAAATCATCATTCCATCATGCAACAAAGCCTGATGCGCTGGATCTAATCGAACCAATTGCAACATGGCGCGCCAAGCAACATAGCCAGCGTATATTGGGGCAGGCGCATCAAATAAGTGTTGGCGCGACCAAGATCTGTAGCCGTCTGCAGCCACCACCAAGTCGGCCTCCAAAGTTTTTCCGTTCGCAAGATGCACAACGGCCCGATTGGTTTCATTACCTGGATCTATTCTTGTTACCGCTTTGCCTATATGATACAAATTGTTAGGTATTGCTTCTAATAAAAAACTCAATAAGCGAGACCAAGACGCCATCACCTGTTGAGTCTGTAGCTGCGAAATAATATTACCCTGCGCATCAAATGCTTTGCGCGTATGAATAGGCACACCTAATTCTTCTCCAAATCGTGCACCCGCGAGCTCCATGACTTTCATCAGCCCCGCATGGGTTGCAATTCCAGTGCCTCTGCTTGTGAGTGGCGTAGTTGATTTTTCCAATACTTGAATCTGCCATCCCGCACGATGTAACAGGTTTGCAGCAAAAAGCCCTGCCATGGAACCACCAATGATCAACGCCTGAGGTTTGTTCATATATAGTTAATAGTTTATATCGAACCCATCCTTTTATGTCCACTATTTCTGAGCGACGCACACACCTTGATGCAACGGCCATTGGATTGCTGATTGGCTGTTGTTTTGTGTGGGGTTTTCAGCAGGTGCTGATTAAGCTCACATTGCCCGCGATGGCTCCCGTGTTTCAAGCATCGTTGCGCATGGTTGTTGGGGCATTGTGTCTACTGATTTGGTGTCGCTTGCGGGGAATTGCTTTGTGGCAACGCGATGGAAGCTTGTGGCCCGGTTTGTTGGCCGGCACTTTGTTTGCATTTGAGTTTGTCTGTATTTATATAGGTTTGATTGACACGAGTGCATCTCGCTTAACAATTTTTTTATATACATCGCCATTTTGGGTCGCCGTGTGTGTGCCATTGCGTATTCGTTCTGAGCGATTGAATTTATTGCAGTGGGTTGGACTTTGTTTGGCTTTTGGATCTGTGGGCTTGGCCTTGCAAGAGGGTTGGAATGTTCAGACGGACCATCCCTATCAATGGCGCGGCGATTTACTGGGTGTGCTTGCTGGTGCTTTGTGGGGCTTAACCACATTAACCTTGCGCACGACACGATTGGTTCATGTAGGCGCCGAAAAAATGCTCATCTACCAACTCGGCGGCAGCGCACTTATTTTGCCCCTTGTTTCTTTGGCCTTGGGTGAGACTTGGAATTGGAGCGCGCCCTCATGGGCTTGGGCGTCGATCGCTGCTCAATCCGTATTGGGTGCTTTTGTGACCATATTAATTTGGATGTGGTTGATGGCTCGATACCCAGTCACTCGAATCACATCGTTTTCTTTTTTATCGCCGATATTTGGTTTGTTGATTGCTCACCTGTGGTTGGGTGAGGCGTGGACCGTGAGATTAGGCGTTGCTATGTTTGGCGTGGCTGTTGGTATTGTGTTGGTCAATCGACCTAAATAGGGGTGAGTCTTTAAATCCTTTTTGAAACTGATTCAAACCAAGCAATCAGATGTTCTTCGGATGTTTCCACAACATATAGGGGGTCTCCCTTATAAACCGTGAGTATGTTCAGAATTTCTTTGAGAAGAATGATGCCAACAGAATTGCCAAAGTTAGTAAGTTTGAGTGAGCTAATCATGAGATTTTCTCATTCTTGAAATATACAACATTCGTTTTAACTAGTAAAGCAAGGATTTATCTATCTAATATATTTTTATTGGAATTCGATTGCTTTGAATCCATCGAAAGGCAGTGTAATATGAATGCAATAAAACAATAAAAAATCTGGTTTAAACCTGCTGTACTGTCCTCGATGTGAAAGCTTTTGACATTCAATCATTCCATGAAAGGTAAACATGACAGACGTAAATATAGGTATCTGCTTATTCCTCTTCGTGGGGGCCTGTTTTGGGTTTGTCACTTTTTCAAAGCGGCACTTGTTTAGCGAAGGGCCACACAAGTCAGAGGATTCAGATCAAACCTCGTTACTTAAAAGTCGTATTCTTTGGGTCATGATTTGTACATGGCTGTGGCCAATTATGGTGATCACAGGCATTAATTCCGCATGGATACTTTCTAAGCGCAAAAAGCAAATTCAAAAGAATTCGCAGCAGATTTGATTTAATCATAATAGAGGGGTTTTGTATCCAAAGTTTTTTTTATTGAAAGTGGTTTTATGAATCATGACGTTTCACGCCGCAGTGCGCTTGGCTCAATAGCAAGCAGCACTTTTGCTTTAACGGGTTTAAGTTCTGCGGTTTTATCTGCTGCACATGCACAAACCCCCGGTGCTTATCCAAACAGACCTATTCGAGTGGTCATTCCAGTACCACCGGGGAGCGCTTTTGATACCGTGATCAGGCCTCTGAGTTTGCGAGTGCAACCCACTCTTGGGCAACCATTTTTTATTGACAACAAGCCAGGTGCCTCACTGATGCTTGGAACAACTTTTATAGCGCGCTCGCTGCCCGATGGTTACAACTTACTTTTAGCAAACGATACGCCTTTCTCCATTCTTCCAGCGCTAAATACGCCTATGCAATACGACCCTGACAAGGACTTCATACCTTTGGGTCTGATTGCGCAGGCATCATTTCTCTTAATCACTCCTGCCAATTTCCCAGCCAATACATTGCAAGAGTTTATTAAGTACGTCAAAGCCAACCCTGGCAAATTGTCTTATGCAACTGGCGGCATCGGTGGTCAACACCACATTGCAATGGAAAATTTATTGATGCGTTTTGGTCTCGACATGTTGCACGTTCCTTATCAAGGTATAGGCCCCGCTTTTAATGGACTGCTGTCAGGCAGTACGCAAGTGATGTTTGCTGCGATTGCACTACCCGCCCAGCATATTGCTTCTGGCCGATTAAAGGCGTTGGGATGGACAAACCCGAAGAGACATCCAACGCTTCCAAACGTACCGACATTTGAAGAAGCAGGCGTACCCGATTTCAATGTGGGTGCTTGGTTTGGTCTATTTGCGCCTGTTGCAACGCCCGTTGAAATCACTAAAAAAATATCATCAACTGTATGGAGCATTGTTGCGACCAAGGAATACACAGACAATGTATTACTCCCTGCGGGTTTTGATCCAAATCCAAGTGTTGCACCCGAGCAATTCAATATCTTTTTGCGCGAAGACAGACGCAAATGGCGTGAATGGGTTTCGCGCATTGATCCTAAAAAACTTGTAAGCTGAAAATTTCACAGATTGCCTGATTCAATCAGGATCAAAATTTTCAATCAACTTTGATGTTGTGATCCTTGACGAGACGCACAAACTTGGCTTTTTCGTCCGAAACAAAGCGTGCAAGTTCTTCGGGTGTACTTGTGATCACTTCTGCACCTTGATCAGCAAAGCGTTTTTTAATTTCAGCCGATGATAGAAACTTGATTACTTCTGTTCGGAGTTTGTCAGCGATTTCCTTTGGAAGACCCTTGGGTGCATAAAGGGCTTGCCACTGTCCTGCAACGTATCCAGGAAAGCCCGACTCTGCAACAGTTGGGATATCAGGTAAAAAACTTAAACGCTCTCGACTCATAACGCCGACCAATTTAATTTTTCCACTTTTTACAAATGGATAGGTTGAAAGCATCGCAATGGACAATGCTTGCGCTTGTCCTCCAGCAACATCAGTTAAAGCAGGCGATCCACCTTTATACGGTACGAATGTCATTGGTACTCCAGCCAAGGCGCTTAGTTCGATTCCAGCAAGGTGAGATGCGCTACCATTTCCAAGCATGGCATAGTTGAATTTACCTGGGTTAGCTTTGGCATAGGCCAATAATTCTTTGACGTTGTTAACAGGTAATGATGGATTGATTGCTAATCCATAAGGAGAACCGAGCAACATTGTGATGGGTGTGAAGTCATTCAAAGGATCAAAAGGCAGGTTGGGGTAGACAGCAGCACCACTTGTGAAAGTACCCAGATCGGCAACCATGAGTGTGTACCCATCAGCGGGTGACTTTGCGACAAAATCTGAACCGATGTTGCCATTGGCTCCAGCGCGATTATCAACAACGAATGGTTGGCCCATCACCTCTTGCAGCCTAACAGCGAGCAAGCGAGCCACCATATCAGTTGCACCACCTGCGGCATACGGAACAACCAAACGCACTGATTTAGACGGATAGGTTTGAGCAGATAATATTGTTGAACTCAGCGCAATCGCACCAACAAAGATGAAAGAAAGTGCGAGATTCAATCGTTGAATAATGGTTGTCATTATCTATCCTATGGTTTTCAAGTAGATTTAAGATGGTATTGATCAAGTGAGTCTTTCAACTCTGCATCAAATTTCCCATCAATGAGGATAAATGCAACTTTGCAAGGTTTATTTGATCGATTGACCCAAGCGTGATTGGTGCCACATTGAACAACCACATCACCTTCTTTGAGGTGAACATCTTTGTCATCGAGCAGCATATCGATCTCACCTGAAAGAATGATGGCGTAGTCAATGGTTTCAGTTCTGTGCATCATGGGATGACGCCCACCTCGACCAAATGTGGATGCTTTTTCATTTCCAAGAGCCGCAAATGCTTTTCGAGCTTCTTCAGGAGTCATGTTGGCGACATATTTGGCTTCTGGGGGGAAGCTGTTGATGCGAACAACGGTGCCGTTGCGAGTTGGCATTTGTCTACGAGGTCCAAGCGTTGACTCCTCTGAACGAGAAGCGATGGACGTAGGTGTGCTTTCGGTTCGCCAAATGTCACTGGAATGCCAATCAGGTTCTGCTGGCATTTGGTGGAAAAATGGTGCAGGACCATCCATTAAAACAATGGCTTTGCCATTGGCATCGTGCCCTGTAACTACGCGTCTGACCGGTGATTCCATTTGTCCTCCTTATGCATTTAACTGCGTGCTTGTTATTTCAAAAAACAGATGAGCTTTTAAATTTACAGCACAGACACTTGAAAGTCAATCGACACAAAATCCAATCGCGTGAATATCACCTATCAATGATTCATTCAGTTTGCTTAAAGATTGAAGCAATGAATTTGAATATATAGGGATTACGCTAAGATTGACTTTCCCATACGTATGAAGTAAATTAAAAATGAATGCTACTCATACGATGAGTGAAATAGCTTATAAGTGGTTCAAATCAATAATCGCAAGTTGTATATAGAAAGTTGAGCGATATGAAATTTGGTTTATTTGGCGGTGCGAGTGCAACAGATCAGAATACCGTTACCGATAGTAGCAAAAACTACCATCATTTTATTGATTATGTATGTGAAGCAGAGCGATTAGGATTTCACAGTGTGTTTATGGTTGAGCACCACTTCACTGGATTTAATCAAATTTCTGCTTCACTCAATTTTCTCTCCTATTTGGCAGCTTGCACCAACAAAATAAGATTGGGTACGGCCGTTACTGTCTTGCCATGGCATAACCCGATTTTGCTTGCAGAGCAAGCCGCCACATTGGATCTTTTATCCAATGGACGACTTGATTTTGGGGTGGGCAGAGGATACCGATATTCAGAGTTTTCTGGTTTTGGTATTCCAATGACTGAGGCTGAGGATCGTTACAAAGAGGCACTGAGCGTTATTCGCAAGTCATGGACAACGATGGGTCGATTTTCACATCAAGGACCTCACTGGAGTTATGATGATATTGTGGTTGAGCCAACGCCCGTTCAAAAACCTCATCCACCGATGTGGGTGGGTGCAGGAAATTTAGATGTGATTCGCGCACTTGCCAAAGATGATGTTCGACTGTTATTGGATCAACTATCGACGCCCGAAGTTTCGGGACAACGGTTAACTGCCTATAAAGAATCTGTTGAACAATTAGGTCGCATATTTAATCCGATGGATGTAGCGCTTGCGAGAGGGTTTCTTCTTTCGATGAATAACAATGAGCGAGAGCGCCACCGTATGAATCGTTTACAGTTTATGAAGCATATTCAACGCTTGTCAGTGAATCCCAATGCGTTGGCCTCATCAATTGCACCTCCAGCCACAGATGATGAGGTTCATCAAGCCACAGAAAAAACGACGTTAATCGGAAGCCCCGATGAGATTATTAAAAGACTGAAAGAATTGGAATCTTTGGGTATTGAATATGTATTGCTGATGGATCTTGATGTTTCAATTGATTCATTAAAAACGTTTGCTAAGGAAGTGATGCCTGCATTTCATTAAAACGAATCAAGGCCAATCATTAAGGCTGGGATCCTAATGCAAGTAGAGGGTTTGGCAAACAAAACTGCATGGGTTCCAATAGATAGCAATCAAATTCTTGCAAATAATGATTGTTAATTTCTTCCACTTCTTTTTTTCTAGCAGCTACAACGCGTTGATCGGTTTCAAATTGTTTGAGTGCTTCTTGCCTTGATTCAAAATTTGGCCAAGACATAAAACTCGCAATGGAAGGGACGGGGGCACCGGAAATAATTTCAAATGCTCCAAGAATACTCGCGCCACAATGATCCAAGGTGGGGTAATCAATTTCTTTCATTTGCTGATTGGCTTTTCCAAGCATGCCGTATTGCAGTCTTTGAAATCGAAGCTCATGCAAGCGATTGCCTTGTGTAACCCCATGATTGGCTAATTGATTTAAGCTGTCATGGCAAGGTAAGTGACGTAGCATCACTATTCGTTGTTCTACAACAGTATCTCGAATGCCGTTGGTAGAAATACGAATTTTGTCCCATTCGGGATCGGAATAAAGGCCGCCAAAACATTTGGATCGATGGTCCAGATCTTCCCATTGAAGCATCCAAATATAAAGTGGCATATTGGGCCCGGCGACACAAACCCATTGACCAACTGGCCACGGAAATTGATGCTTCCTCAGCATTTGAGGCAAAAGATTTTGCATTCGACTAACAATATCTCCAAGTCGACCTTGTGCTGACTGATACATGCGAAGTTCAAAATACATGAAGCATTTCCTTTGATCATTTTAAAAAAGGGTAACCCTTTTATTGTCTTGAGCTTAACGAATATCCAATGGCTTTTCCACTTTAAAACTTCTCAAAAAGAGCGGGATAACCCTGATGACATGGGTATGAGCAATCATTAAGATGAAATTGTTCTATCACTTCAGAAGTCAAATGATGAAAAATACAGTTGGTTTTAAAACTAAGTTATTTGTTTTTATTTATGCTGCTTTTGCTTTTTGTTGTACTTCAGCTTACGCACAGCAAACGATTCAAATGACGGCTATTTCGGGTTATGCACCTGTTGCAACCTGGATTAGAGAATTTAGAGATTATTTTATTCCCGAAATTAATAAAAAATTAGCAGTAACCGGCAAATACAAAATCAATTGGAACCAAGCCTATAGTGGGCAAGTTGCCAACGTCGGCGGTGAATTGCAGGCGATACAAAAGGGCTTAGCCGATATTGGAATCGTTGTTCTTCCATTGGCCACCGACAAGGTGGGCTTGTACGCTGTCAGTTATTACACCCCATTTGTCTCAAATGATGTCGTACTAATTTCTAAAACCATCGATAAAGTGGCTCAAAAATTTCCTGACATGGTTCGCCAGTGGGAGCAATTCAATCAGAAAAATCTAGTGACCTTAGGTGTTGTTGATACCTATCATGTTTTATCGCGCAAGGCTATTTCAAAAGCTGAAGATTTTAAAGGTATGAAAATTGGTGGTGCAGGCCCCAACCTTTTGTGGCTTCAATCGATGGGAGCCACTGGTGTCGTTGCACCCATGAATGAAGCCTACAACGCCTTACAAACGGGTGTAATTGACGGTTATTTTATTCACTCTGGTGCTGCGCAAAATGTCAAATTAAATGAAGTGGCTCCTTACCATGTAAATACAAAGGCGGGCGGTGCATCAGCATTCGCAATGTCAATTAATCTCAACACTTGGAAGCGTTTGCCCGATGAGGTAAAGACTGCGATTACAGAAGTGTCAAAAAGTTTTCCTGACTATTTAGGCAAAGCCGCTCGCATCGATAACGATGCTGGCGTTAAAGCTTACAAAGATTCTAAGGGTACTTTTGTTGATATTTCGGATGATGTCAGAAAACAATGGGCGATGTCTATGAGCAACATTGCGCAACGATGGGCCGATGATCAAGAAAAGCAAGGCTATCCGGGTAAAGCTGTTCTTAAGGCATACATGGATGAAATGAGAGCGGCCAATCAACCGATTCTGCGCAATTGGGATAGGGAGTAACTTCCGACCTTCCTGAAAAACACAGCAGATAGATTTAATGTTAAATTTTTTATCGAAAATAACAACTGGATTAAATTTTTTAGGTTCAATTTGGGTGTTTGGATTGGCGTTGCTTATCTGTTCTGATATCACACTTCGCACTTTACTCAATAGTCCTATTCTTGGCGTTCCAGAGATCGTTCAGTATTCAATTGCAGGAATCATTTATCTTCAATTGGGTCAAGCAACCAAAAACAGCAAATTGATTCGCTCCGATGCGTTTATTTCTCGTAGCCATCTCAAATTTCCTAACTTTACTCAGTATCTTTTGAGTTGTTGCGATTTATTTTGTGCGGTTATTTTTGGACTGTTATGTTATGGAATGATTCCTGAAATTATTGAATCGATCCAAATGAATTTTCAAATCGGCAATAGGCTTTATTTCACTTTGCCCGATTGGCCCGTCAAGTTCACTATTTGCTTGGGTGCATTGATGGTCTGCATTCATTCTTCAATTCAATGTGTGATGCACTTGGGCATCGCCATCGGAAAACTTCCCATGCCATCAAATCCAACAGACGAGTTGGAGTATTGAAGTATGGATAGCATCACCATCACTTATTTGTCGATTTTAGCCATCGTAGTGATGGTGTACTTGGGCTTTCATGTGGCAGTGACGCTCTGTGTAGTTTCCTTAATCTCTGTCACATATATAAGAGGTGACTTTTCAATTGCACAAAGTCTTCTCGTCACCACCGCTGTTGAAAGTATTTCCAACTACGTACTTGGCGTGATTCCACTTTTTGTTCTGATGGGGATGCTCGTTACTGAGGCAGACATCGCAAAAGACAGCTATGACGTGGCTAACCGCTTATTTCGTAAAATTAAAGGTGGCTTAGGTATTGCAACTATTTTTGCAAACACGGTTTTTGCAGCTGTCACTGGTGTGAGTATTGCGTCAGCTGCAGTCTTTACTCGCGTTTCGTTGCCAGAAATGCTCAAGTATGGATATACACCGCGATTTGCAGTGGGAGTTGTTGCAGGCAGCTCGGTACTTGGAATGCTAATACCGCCCTCTGTCTTATTGATTATTTATGCGTTGCTTGCTGAAATTTCTGTTGGAACTATGTTCATTGCTGGAATTGTTCCTGGTTTGTTGCTGTCATTTTGTTACTGTGTGCTGGTACTCGTCATGGCGTATATGTTGCCCAATACAGTTTATGTGGATGGCAAAGATCACCAAATGGTTCGTGACAGCGAATCAAGCGAGCCCATCAGTTTTATTTGGTTGATTTTAAAAATCTTACCTGCAGTCTTTTTAATTGGTATGGTCATTGGTGGTATTTATGGCGGCATTTTTACGCCAACCGAGGCAGGGGCTGCGGGTACAGCCATTACTCTCGTTATAGGATTGGCTCGACGCAAAATCACCATGCAGGGCGTGTGGGCGATGGTTAAAGAGACCGGTGGAATTACAGCAACTATTCTGATTCTTGTTTTTGCAGCGACACTTTATACTCGCATGCTTGGATTATCGGGATTGCCAACTGAATTAGGCGAATGGGTCGCAGGCAATCATTTAAGTTTAGTCGGCATCATGATCACTTATTTAATTATTGTTCTAATACTCGGCTGTATCATTGATTCAATATCCATTATTCTTATTACAGTTCCACTTTTTTTGCCACTGCTAAAACCACTCGGTGTTGATTTGATTTGGTTTGGAATCATTACAGTGATCACTGTTGAAATAGGATTGTTAACTCCTCCATTTGGAATTTCTGTTTTTGTCGTCAAAAGTAGTTTGCAGGATAAATCAATTACGCTTAAAGACATTTTTATTGGAGCCGCGCCATTTGCCGTTGTCATGGGCGTGGTCGTTTTGCTAGTTATGATTTTTCCGAGGCTCGCCACCATTTTAGTGAAATAAAAACATAGGGTTCAAATGATTTCTACTGTTGAACGTTTATTTGAAACCATGTGCCTCATTCGTGCATTTGAAGACGAAGCAGGAAAGATGCTTGAGCAAGGATTTGCTCGTGGATCCGTTCATCAATATGTCGGTGAAGAAGCCATTGCCACTGCAATTTGTGACCAACTTCATGTGACAGATTACATCTCAAGTTATCACCGAGGTCATGGACACTCAATTGCCAAGGGTTTAGATATTTGCGCAATGGCCAAAGAATTGTTAGGACGTGCGGGTGGAACCTGCAATGGCAAAGGCGGATCGATGCATATTGCCGATTTCTCCAAGGGCATGCTGGGTGCCAATGGCGTTGTGCCTGACGGTGTCACGCTTGCAGTTGGTGCGGCTCAATCGATTAAATTATTGAAACAAGATCGCGTTGTTGTTGCTTTTTTTGGAGATGGTGCACTCAATCGCGGACCTCTATTTGAAGCATTCAATTGGGCCAGTGTTTATGAATTGCCCATTTTGTTTGTTTGTGAAGATAACCAATATGCCCATACTCAACGCACGCGTTCGGTGACTGCGGGTGAGGGTGGGCCCTTGCGTGCAAAAGCGTTTGGAATTCCTGCCGTGAGTGTTGATGGAAACGACGTGATCGCTGTGTACGAAATGGCCAAAGCGCTTTTGAATCAATTGCGCACTGAAAGAAAACCTTTGTATCTTCATGCAAATACGCACCGTTTATACGGTCATTTAGCCTACGATAAAGGACTTTATCGTGACCCCAATGAGGTGGAGTCTTGGAAGAAGCAAGATTGCATTTTACGAACTGAACAATGGTTACAACAACAGGGCGTTAAATCTTCAAAATTATTGAAGGTCCATCAGCATGCGAGGCAACAGGTCACACAGGCTTTTGAACAAGCCAAAGCGGCTCCATTTCCCGACATTTTGGAAGCATTCACAGACGTGCAAGACGTAGGCTTTGAGAAGGGGTTGAAATGACTTCAATGACTTGTGCGCAAGCCTCTTGCTTGGCTCTCAGACAGGAGATGCTTCGCGATGATCGAGTTTGGGCGCTTGGGGAAGATTTGGGCCCTGAAGGTGGCGTAGCAGGTCAATACAAAGGCTTGCAGCAAGAGTTTGGTCGTCACAGGATTGTTGACGCTCCCATTTCAGAAAATCAAATCTCTGCGACCGCCATTGGTGCGGCAATCACAGGAACACGTCCCGTCGTTGAATTGCGATACGCTGACTTTGCTTTTTGCGCTGCTGATGAAATCATTAACCAAGCGGCAAAAATTCGCTACATGCTGGGTGGACAGGTACGAGTACCACTGGTCGTTCGACAATCCATTGGTATGCGTGAGGGCATGGCCGCGCAACACTCTCAAAGTAATGAAGCCTTATGGATAGGCACACCAGGACTTGTTGTTGTTGCGCCCTCAAACCCTTCAGATCAACATCGATTGCTTAAAGCGGCCATCCGATGTGATGACCCCGTGATGTTTTTAGAGCATAAAGAATTGTGGAATTTGCAAGGCACTTTGGATCCTGATGCAGAACCTTTAGAAATCGGAGTTGCGCATTTATTAGAACAAGGTTCAGACATCACCATTGTTTCTTGGTCTAGCACTGTCCATGCATGTATTCAAGCGCACTCTGCATTAACTAAGCTTGGCATCAGTGCCGATATTATTGATTTACGAACTCTTTGGCCATGGGATCAGTCGCTGGTCGAAAAGTCATTGAAGAAAACAGGGCGCTTGTTAATCGCGCATGAATCTATTCGCACGATGGGTTTTGGCGCAGAAATTATTGCGGAGATGACAGAAAAATATTTTGATTTGTTACGCAGTCCGCCCTCACGCGTTGCGTCTCCTAGAATTCCTGTTCCTTACTCCAAGCCTTTAGAAGATATATGTCGAGTGGGATCTGAAAAAATTGTTCAGTCCGTTTTAAAAATGCTTCAATAAGAAGTGCATTTTTTACGAAGCCATTAATGTAATTGTTTTTGCAATTTTTCTGGCGACCATCAATGTTGGAAGAAATGTATTAGCCCTTGGAATTTGGGGCATGACTGAAGCATCTGCAATCCAAAGACCTTGAATGCCCTTGACTTGGCCTTTGGGGGATACAACGGTTTCTGAATCTTGAGTTTGACCCATTCGACAAGTTCCAGTCGGGTGATACATTCCGAAATGCATTCTTTCAACCGTATTCTTAATCCACTGCTCGGACCCTGTATTTTTGTTTGCTGATTCACCCGCTGTAATTAAATGCTTGAGTGTCCATTTGCGACTCCAATTAGAAAAATCAAGTCCTGTGAGCAATGCAGATGAGAGGGCCGTATTTAAAAACCCCGGACGATTGAGTTGTCTGACTTTTTCAGAATAACCTGCGGCAAAAAGTTCACCTCGTATTTTTGAGATCGCAGGATGCTGCATTAAATCCCATGCTTGAGAATAACCCCAACATAAGCGATCAAAATCTTCTGCTAATTCTATGTATGAAAAACGCGGAAGTGGGTTGCCCAAACGATCAATGCGAACTTCACCAACGCCCTTCGGTTGATAGAGAGCAACACCCAAAGCGCCAATCGCATGCCCTAAACCCTTGAGTGAAGATTTGGGCAGCACTGTTACAGCAATGTCGCCAGTGTTCGCATAAGACAGGGGTGAGCTCAATCGGAGCCCCATATGAAAATGAGGCCTCAAATTGGGATTTTGACGCGCGCGCGGTTGAAGATATGTACCTAGATAGGCAATGCAGTGATTTTGAAGATTGCGTCCTACTGCAGGAAGATGATTGACAACGTTGACACCCATCGATTCGAGCATTGGCGCATTTCCAACGCCAGAGCGCATGAGTAGAGCTGGGGTATGAATACCTCCAGCGCACACAATCACACCGCCAGCACTCAGATTTTGGGTATCAAGACCTCGTTTGATTTGCACGCCTATACATCGAACTTTCCCCCATCTTAACTTGAGTACCTCCGTGCGTGTCATCACTTGTAATCGAGACCTTACATCGGAGTTTAAAAAAGCAGAAGCACTCGACACTCTTTCATTGGGTGTGCTACTTAATGGATAGGTACAGTAGCCGTCACGAAAGTCCGTATTCATATCTGCAACGTGAGAGAGACCTCTACTTTCCATCGATTGAGCTAATGCATGACAAAAAGGTGGCCAAACTTCAGGTCCTCTGCGCATGATGTGAATAGGTCCGCCCTTGTTGTGATCGGGATGGTTTGGCCACGCATCATCTTCTAGAGCCATAAATTCAGGTCGAACATCACTCCATGACCAGTCGGTCGCCCCCATTCGAGCCCAATGGTCATAATCTTCGGGATAGCCACGAAGTGCAACCATCCCCATGAGACTTGATCCTCCGCCCATGACCTTGGCTTGAAAGAAAGGTGTTGGCTTTGTATTTCCGTTATATAGCGTCGTTAGTGATGGCGTAGCGCCCCAGGTGTAATCGGGATTTGAATAAGATGCTGGAAAAGTGTCGCGGATATCTTCTGGAACTTGACCGGGAGCCGTATCAATACCCGCTTCAATTAATAATATGCGATGGCCTTCTTGAGAGAGTTGATTTGCAACCGCACAACCTGCTGTCCCGCCACCAACTACGATAAAGTCCCAAGATTGCATAAATTTTTTTTAATGGATCAAGCCAGTCGCCAACCATGGGAAAGCAATGATAAGCAAAACAATAACAAATGCAGCTAAAGCAAATGGCATCGCACCCACATAAATATCATTCAAACTAATGGACTTGTCGTCCAAGGTCATTTTGATTACAAAAGGTGCTATGCCTAATGGTGGAGTTATCAAGCCAATTTCAACTGTGATCATGGTAATGATTCCAATCCAGATCAAGTCCGCTTCCAAGGCTTTGAATATCACAGCAAAAATAGGCACAGCAATAAGAGTGGTCGAGGCCGAATCCATGGCAGTGCCTAAGAGCAAAACAACAATGAGGTAAATACCAAGCATGGTGTAGAGGCCATAGTGCCCTGCTGTGACCCATTGTTCTAGTGCATCGGGAAGCCCTGATAGCGCCAAAAATCTGGAAAACATATTCGCAGCAATGATAATCAGAATCAATGATGCGGTAACGTGACCTGTATCAACGAGCAGACTCCATAATGTCTTCCGGTCTAATGTTTTTCTATACCATGCAATTAAAAAAGCTGCAGTGGTTCCTGTTGCACCAGCCTCTGTTGCTGTAAAAAATCCGATATACATACCCCCCAAAACCAAGATTACTAAAATTAAAATCGGCAGAGATTTTTTGAATAACTCCATGCTACTCAAATAAGAGGATGGCGCGTGATTATGTCCAAATTTCGATGGGTTGCGCTTAGCCATCCAATAAATAATTGCCGAAAACGCAACGCTCATCAAGATACCGGGAATGATGCCTGCCAAGAAAAGATCACCAATCGATACATCCGTGAGAATGGCATACAAAATCATCAACACACTAGGCGGGATGAGCATGCCCAACATGGCGGAGCCTGCAACCACGCCCACAGCAAATTTTTTATCGTAGCCACGCTCAAGCATTTCTGGTACGGCAAGTTTGGTGAACAGTACAACTGCTGCAACACTCACACCCGTGATTGCAGAAAAAATAGCATTACCTAAAACGGTCGCATGACCCAAACTACCGGGTACCCGACGCATGGTTTGATGTGCGACAAGATAGCTGTCTTTTCCCACCCCAGACACCATTACTAAAAAACCCATGAGTACAAATAAAGGAATAACGCCATATTCGTAATCAGCAATTGCGTCGGTTGCGGCCAAACCCAATAAAGTTGCCGATATGGTCATGTCACCACGTAAAAGCCAAATGGCACCAAAAGAGGTGATGAACAGTGCCGTTGAAATATGCATGCCCGCATAGATGAGTACGGTGATGACTACGAAAGAAGCAAATGCAATGGTTACACCGCTCATGACAAAATCCGGTCAGCAGGATTTCCTACTGTAAGTAAGGCTTGGCCTCGCCAGCAAGCTATCAAGAATTCAAAGGTTAAAATTAAATATTGAATCATCATAATAAAACATCCGACCAAAACAATCGAATGAATAGGCCCTTTGGGAATTGTAAAAATTTGAGCGACACCGTAGTAATCTCCATACGAATACATTTTTTCTACGATGGGGATCATGGCCTTAAATAAAATAAAAAACATAAATGCGCCGGTGGCGTGAAACAAAGCCAATAGAAGCATTTGAAGTCGGACATAATCGCGTCCTAGCCATTCCAAAAAACCATCAACACTAATGACACGACCCGCTCTCAAAGTTGCTGGAAATTGAAGAAAAACAATCACAGCAATTGAAACAGCTACTATTTCTGGAACACCTTTAAGTGGGCTATTAAAAATAACACGGCCCACAATATCAAAGTCCATGATGACCATCACGCCAATCACAAGCATTGTTCCAATCGCACTCATGAATTGAGTGAGTCGGTTAAAGGCTCTAATTAGCAAAATTGAAGGCTTTTTTTTGAAAGTGGATTTTATCGCTTATCCCAGTCGCGTGGCAATTGACCGTTTTTCTTTCTCAAGGCGTCCATATACGCGGTTAATATTTGCTGACCAGGATGTCCATTTTTGTCAGCTGCACGGGCCCACTCTAAACCCAAAGGCTGAAGACTTTGTGCCCATTTTTGTCTTTCTGTTGCGGACATTTCGTGAATATTTCCACCGTCTTTAGTAATTAAAGCTAAGGCCTCTGCAAATTGAGTATCGACGGTTTTCATATAGTTAGCCTGCCAAACAGTTCCGCCTGCTTGAATCGCAGTCTGAACTTCTTTGGGGAGAGTTGCCCATTTTTGCTTATTGGCTGTGAGGTATACCGTGCTGACGGATCCAATTTGAGCGCGAAGCACATTGGGAGCGACTGTATGAACTTTGGCATTAACTGCAAGAATGATTGGAAGTATGACTGCGTCAATGACACCCGATTTAAGATCGTTGTATGCAGCTGCACCTGAAGTCGTTACAGGCGCGCTTCCAGTGCCTTCTATCCATCGCAATTGTGGACCTGCAGCTCCAACTTTCATGCCTTTAATATCAGCCAGCGATTTGATCGGCTTGGTAGAAAACAAAGCGTATTCGTCCAGAGAGACGCTATTGATATAAACTAAATTTTGAGAATCCCATTTGGCCTTTACCTTTGGATTGTCCAAATGAAGGCGGTGAGAAAACTCGGTTGCAAATCGGTGATCAGCGCCAGAAAAAGGCGCATAAAAACCTACATTCGCTGAACCCAATCGCACCTCTTCAAAAACAGGATGCAAATGCCCAATGTCAGCGATGCCGTTAGACATGGCGTCAAGTGTTGCAGGAATTTTTGCAAGTGTTCCCGACATTGCAATATTCCATTCGATTTTGTATTTGCCGCCTTGGGCTTCAAGTTCTTTATTAACAGCTGGATAGAAGCTGTCTTGCATTTCTTTGAGCCATGAAAAAATTGGCGCATACGGCGATGTAAAGGTTAATTTGACCGTCTGTTGTGCCGAAGCGCCTAGGGGTAAAAGACCCAGCTGAAAACACAAAAGCAAATAGCAAAAAGGTTTGAAGCGCCGTGAAAGTTTTCCAAATGCCATGATTGAATCCTTTAGTTGCTTATAAGGCTGGGCCACAAGTGTCTGTTATCAAAATTATTATAGGCATAGGAAAAAAAAATTAGCAACATAGGTAATACCCCTTAAGAATAAAGAATCCTCTTCTTAAGAAAGATGCCCAAGCGTACAAGACGCTTTCATGATTGACGCGGTATTGCCTAATTGGTGGAATTGATTTAAAGTGAGGCAGAGAATTTCTAATTCAATAACAAGCCTGAGGAGACAATCAAAATGGGACAGTATTACAACGACGCACGAGACGCTTTAGCCAGTGTTAAAGATTTACCCGTCGGCAAATTGGCAAAGAGAGTTGTTCTTACAGATAACGAAGTCACGCGAGTAAGCTATTTTGAATTTGAACAAGGGGATAATACAGGTTGGCATAAGCATGCATTAAATTATTGTTCTTTATATTTAACAGATGCTACGTTGTTTCATACACGCATCGATGGCAGTCAATTCTCATCGAGTCATGTGCCACAAGAATTTAAAATTCATCCCGTGGGTGTTGAGCACAATGTTAGAAGTGAGTCTCCTCATGTCGTCAAGTTGCTTGAAATTGAATTTAAAACTTGATATCTAAAAGATTTTAAAAATCGGTGTTTGGTTGAGCGTGTTCAAAATTAACATATACATTTATTTAATTTTTAACGCTTAAATTTTCGGTATTGATTCGTGATGTTTGGAGACTCAATTGAGACTATATAAAAATTTTTACGTGAAATCTTTCTTTGCTGCAGTCTTGTTGACTTTCAGCTCTTTTCAACTGACTGTTAATGCACAAGTTCAGCAGCCACCGCCTATGGGTCCTTCTGCATTTAAAGATGTGCTTCGAGGTGATGCGGCTAAGTCATGGCTCACAAAAGAAGTTGTTCCGAAAAAAAATTACGTGATTGGTGTTGCACTTCCCAATATGCCAGACCCATCTTGGCAGGCTATATGGTACGGAGCACAGACACAAGGTCAAAAGCTTGGTTTAAACATGAGAATTGCAGATGCGGGTGGCTATAACAAACTTGATGTTCAAATTTCACAAATAGAAAATTTCATACAGTTAAAAGTAGATGGCATCATCATTGGTGCGGTTCAGGGGGATGGTGTTGCGCCTGTGTTGCGCCGTGCAGCCGACGCAGGCATCAAGATTGTTGATGCCTTCCTTTATGAAAGCAGTGGACGTACTGCGAGTAGAGTCATCAACGATCAAAGAGAGATTGGGGCTGCTGAAGCTGCTTACTTAGGTCGAATGCTAGGTGGCAAAGGCAATGTCGTCATGCTCTTTGGTCCAGCAGGAAATGCCACTTTGACTGAACGTGGTCTAGGATTTAAGGAGGCAATTACAAAAAATTACCCTCAAATGAAAATTTTAGCTGAACGCTTTTCAGATATAAGTCGCACTGAAGGACTCAGGCTTATGGAGGATATGCTTCAAGCGTTTCCTGGGCAAATAAATGGTGTTTATTCGCCAAGTGCTTTTTTGGCGGATGGTGCTGCTGATGCTATTTTGGCCAAGCGTGCAGGCAAAATTTTGATCGCCACTGCAGGTACCAATGTCGGCGTGATTGAACGCTTGCGTAAGGGGGAACTCCATATGGTTGCTGATCAACAAAACGTGATGCAAGGAAAAATGGCCGTTAATGTGATTGTTTCGGCAATGAATGGTGAGCCAGTCCCGCAATTGATTGCTCCGCCTATTCGTGAAATCACCTCTGAAAATGTTAATAGTACGGATTGGAGCGTATCCCTGCCACCTTCTACATGGAAGCCTTGATGAGCTTGGATGCGAATCGAAATAATTCAGTTCAAGCGACGAAAAACAATCAAACGCAAACACCTGAGGCTTCAAAAAAACCACTGCGTTTTTTCATCACTCAAGAAATCGGGGTAGGAGCAAGCCTTTGTGTGTTGATTGGTATATTTTCTCTCTTGCAACCACTTTTTTGGGACAGAGGGAATTTCCTTAATATTTCTCGACAAGCTGCTGAACCCGCTTTATTAGCAATGGGTCAAGCTGTTGCAATGCTTGCGGGAGGTTTTGATTTATCTATTGGCGGAATCATGGGATTAACAAGCGCTGTGGTCGCCTATGCTGTTCTATCGGTTGGCGTTATTCCTGGAATGGTTATCGGTGTTTTACTTGGAACTTTTATTGGATTTATTAATGGAACTTTAATTGCTCGATATCGTTTGCCGCCTTTCATCGTAACGCTTGGTATGTTGTCGCTTTGCCGAGGGCTGGCTTACATCATTACGGGTGGTTTACCTGTGTTGAATCTTCCTGAAGAGTTTTCATACTTAGGCAGTACTGGGTATGTAGGTGGATTGCCAATCGCGACGATCATTGCAGTTGTCATTTTCTGTATTTTTTATACAGTTCTAACAAGATCTAAGTTTGGCTACGACGTGTATTCCATTGGTGGAAACGAGTCAGCTGCTCGACTTGCAGGTATTAATGTTGCGCGCATACGTACATTAATATACATGATCAGCGGGTCGCTTGCATCCATTGCAAGCATTCTTCTCTCCTCAAGAGTCAGTAGCGGACAGCCATCACTTGGCGATGGTGCTGAGTTGTTATCTGTAGCCGCCGTCATTATTGGTGGGGTGCGCTTACGTGGCGGACAAGGAAGTCTCTTTGGAGTCATGTTGGGAGTCGCTTTGCTAGCTATTCTTGCTAATGGACTTAATCTGATCAACATGTCTTCATATGTACAGCTTGTTGCCGTGGGTTTGATTGTCATGGTTGCATCCGTTGGCTCTGTTATTCGTGGTCCTAGGAGCGAAGAGTGAGCGCAGTCATAAAAAAAGATTTCATGCTGGATGAAGAGGCTGTCAAGCCCTTGCTCTCATTGCATCAAATATCTAAACATTACGGTCATGTTCGCGCACTTGAAAATGTTGATTTCTCACTAACTTTTAATGAAGTTCATGCAATAGTGGGAGACAACGGTGCAGGCAAATCGACCATGATCAAAGTAATGGCTGGTGCAGTCTTGCCAGATGTCGGTGAAATAAAATTTGATGGCCAGCCAATTCAAATCCGAAATCCTCAAGATTCATCTAATCATGGTATTACAACGGTATTTCAACATCTTGCGCTTGTCGACACGCGAGACGTTTTATCGAATCTTTTTTTAGGTAGAGAGCCCACGAATTGGGGATGGGTTGATCGACAGAAAATGCGCGATGATGCGAATCGAGTTCTTGGAGAGTTAAGCATCAAGATTCCATCCTTGAGTGAGCCTGTAGCTAATCTATCTGGTGGGCAGCGTCAAGCTGTCGCAATTGGTCGTGCACTGCTTCAGGGAAGTAAGGTCATTATCATGGATGAACCCACTGCTGCCTTAGGTGTTGAGGAGACTAGAAAGGTGCTACTTGTGATAGAGCAACTCCGTGAAAAAGGTCTGTCGGTGATTGTTGTTAGTCACAATATGCATCATGTTTTCTCTATGGCTGACCGTATAACTGTGATGCGAGGAGGTCGACGAATTGCAACTGTTAAGAGACGCGAGACTACTGGAGATGCTGTTGTTGGCCTAATTACAGGTACAGAATTAATTGATCGTGCAATTTAATTTAAAAATAAATGGATTTTATTTTGTCAAACACTAATACACAAACATCAACAAACGATCGTTATCTATCGTTATTTCGGATGATGTGCCTGATTCGTGAATTTGAGGAACGTGCAGCAGAGGAAAAGACCAAGGGAAGCGTTCCTGGCTTAGTTCATCAAAGTACTGGACAGGAAGCGGTTCCTACTGGAATCTGTGCACATTTAAAACCTGCAGACTATTTATTTTCTACTCACAGAGGCCATGGGCACGCATTGGCTAAAGGCGCTGATCCTATTGCAATGATGAAGGAAATTTTTGGAAAAGAGGGCGGTACTTGTGGTGGCAAGGGTGGTTCAATGCACATTGCTGATTTCTCGGTGGGGATGCTCGGAGCCAATGGTATTCTTGCAGATGGTTTAACAATGGCAGTGGGTGCTGCACAGGCCATCAACCTAAAAGGTGAAGACAGAATTGCATGTTGCTTCGTTGGTGATGGAACAACGAATCGAGGTCCATTTTTTGAAGCATTGAATTGGGCACAGGTTTTCAAGTTGCCTGTATTGTTTGCCTGTGAAGATAACACTTATGCATCCACAACTCGAACTGATGAGGTATTTGCTGGACCCGGTATTGTTGCTCGAGTTGCTTCTTTTGGTATGAAATCAGAAAGTGTTGATGGCAACGATGTGCTTGCTGTGGACGTTGCCGCAAGGCGACTTATTGAGGAAATTCGTGCGGGAGACGGACCTCGCTTTTTACATGCTCGTACTTATAGGATTCGAGGGCATATATCGAACGATCCTCTAACCTACAGAACCAAGGGTGAGACAGATTTGCAAATGACAGTAGAGCCCATTAGCCGCTTTGAAAAATGGTTAATTCAAAACGGCATTTCTGAAGTTGATTGTAAAAAAATACGAAATGAAACATTTGCCTTGATTGATCGTGCAGTCGTTGAATCGTTGAGTGCGCCATTTCCTGATTCAAAACATGCATGGACTGATGTTCAGGATATTGGAGGTCCTCAATGGAAAGAGTAACTTTTGGTGAGGCTGTTCGTCGGGGACTCGCTGAGGAAATGCGCCGCGATCCAACTGTATGGGTGCTAGGTGAAGACCTTTCTCGTGCTCATGGAAGCACTTCAAGCACGCAGTATTTTGGTCTGATTGATGAATTTGGACCTAAGCGTATAGTTAATACACCTATTTCGGAATCAACCATCATGGGGGCTGCTGTAGGTGCAGCCCTAGCTGGAACTAGGCCTATTGCAGAACTTAGAAATGTTGATTTTGGACTTTGTGCAATCGATGAGTTAGTCAATCAAGCCGCAAAAATTCGATATATGTTTGGAGGTCAGGCACGAGTGCCACTTGTTTCTCGACAAGGACTTGGTATAAAAAGATCACTTGGTTCGCAGCATACCCAATCAAATGAGGTTTGGTTTGTGCACACTCCTGGTTTGGTCGTTGTTGCACCTGCAACACCAGCCGATGGGCGAGGCTTGCTTAAATCATCGATTCGATGTGATGACCCAGTTGTCTTTTTAGAGCACAAAGAACTATGGGCATACGAGGATGATGTGGATTTCAGTAACGAAGGTGTTGTGCCATTGGGAAAAGCCCGGGTAGTTAAATCAGGAGCAGATTTAACCCTTGTTATTTGGTCGCGTTTAGCAATTGTTGCTGAATCTGTTGCTGAGGAACTTTCCATGACGGGAATATCGGTAGAGGTGATTGACTTACGAACACTTTGGCCTTGGGATAAGGAGACTGTCTTTAATTCAGTTCGTAAAACAGGACGTTTATTGGTTGCTCAAGAGTCGGTTCTTGTAGGTGGTTTTGCAAATGAGATTGCTGCAGAAGTTTCAGAAAATTTGCATCACGACTTGATTAAGCCAGTTAAACGAATCGGGGCTCCAAGGGCTCCTATGCCATATTCACCCTCTTTAGAGGATGAATTTAGAATTGAAAAACCCCATATCGTTAATGCTGCGCAGTTGTTGATGCAAAGCTAAATCTCATCCATACAAAAATCTCCACTAAACTCATGGTCGATTCAATATGTTAAATAGCGAAAGTACAGCACTTCAAGGTTTTCGGATCATTGATCTCACACAATTCGAAGCGGGCACGTCTTGCACGCAGACGCTAGCCTGGTTCGGCGCGGAAGTGATTAAAGTTGAGCCACCGATCAAGGGCGAGCAGGGGCGAAACTCCAGTGCTGAAGGTGGCAAGGACTCGCTTTATTTTGTACAACTCAACACTAATAAAAAGAGTGTGACGTGTGATCTCAAGACTGCGCAAGGTAAAGAATTACTCACCGATTTAATTAAAAAGGGCGATGTATTTGTCGAAAATTTTGCACCTGGTGTGATTGATCGATTGGGCTTTAGTTCGCAAGAGGTCTTAAAAATCAATCCCAAAATTGTGTTTGCAAGAATTAAAGGATTTTCGCCAACAGGTCCTTATGCAAATTATCTTGCGTTTGATGCGATTGCTCAAGCCGCGGGTGGAGCTTTATCGATCACAGGTGAGGCGGGTGGGCGGCCTATCAAGCCGGGTCCTAATCTTGCAGATACAGGCACAGGCTTGCATTGTGCGCTTGGAATACTTGCTGCGCTGATGCAGAGAAACACCACGGGCAAAGGTCAGGTTGTTGAAGTGACCATGCAAGATGCTATTATTAATTTTTCACGCATTGCATATGCAGCTCAAGCGATGTCGGGCGAGACGGCGCCACGCACAGGCAATCAAAGTATTTTTGGTGGCACGTCACCGAGTGAGGTTTATCGATGCAAGGGTGGCGGTGAAAACGATTACGTTTATGTTTATACAACTCGAGCAGGAAGTAAACATTGGCTCAATTTATGCAAACTCATGGGGCGTGAGGAACTTGTTGAAGATCCAAGATTTAAGACGCCAAAATCTAGAGCAGAGCATTCAGATTTGATCGACGCCATGCTTTCTGAATGGGCAGCTCAATACGACAAGCGCGAAGCGATGAAAATATTAGCGCAAGAAAATGTTCCTGCCAGTGCAGTGTTTGACACCATGGAGTTATTCAATGATCCTGATTTACGTGCGAGGGGTACATTTGCAACTTTTACGCATCCACAGCATGGTGAAATCACGGTGCCAGGAAACATGATCAAACTGTCGGGCTCCAAAGTGACTGTGTCATCGCCACCTCTCTTAGGTGAACATAATCAAGAGATTTATGGCGATTTATTGGGCTACACCGCAGAGCAAATCGAATCCTTGGCCGAGAAAAAAATTATTTAAAAAATACGCTTATTCCATTCAACTTCAATGCAATAAGCGCCACATCTTTCTATATTTTCAACCGGGTGCGATGCGACCTTCACGTACGATGCGACCCCATTTTTCAGTTTCTGTTCTGAGCCATGCCTGTGTTTCACCAAGTGGAGTAGGGTTTGGAACAAGCCCTAGATTTTGAAATCCAGCACGCGCCTCTGGAGTTAAGAGTGCTTTTGAGGCTTCTGCATGCAGTCGATCAACAATAGCCGAGGGAGTTCCTTGAGGAACCAAAATAACGTTCCATGCGATGCCTTCGAATCCAGGAAAACCAGACTCTGCGATTGTTGGAATACCTGGCAGTTCGGCCAGCCTTTTTGCTGACGTCACGGCCAATGGTCTGATCTTGCCACCACGAATCAGTGGCAACAGGGCAGGCGTTGTATCGAACATGGCTGGAATGCTGCCGCCGATCAAGTCGGTGACCGCCGCGGCTGAACCCTTGTAAGGAATATGCGTCACATTGAGCTTGGCAGCAGATTTAAGCATCTCCATGACTAAGTGGTTGGTGATGCCATTGCCACTCGATGCATAGGCCAGTGCTGGTCCAGTTGATTTTGCAGATTCGAGAAATTCTGCAAATGTTTTGATCGGTGAAGTTGCGCTCACCACAAGAGCAAGTGGAATTGTGTTGGTGAGTGTGATGGGTATAAAGTCTTTTAGCGGGTCATATCCCAACTTGGGATACATAGACGGCGCAACGCAAAGCGGGCCAGCAGAACTGACCAACATGGAATAACCATCGGGAGTTGAGCGCGCAGCGGCTTCGGCTGCCAAAGTACCGCTTGCACCTGGCCTGTTGTCGATAATGAATGTTTGACCCATGCTCTTTCGCATTTCGTCCGTCACAATACGAGCCACGACATCGCTTGAGTTGCCTGGAGGGAAGCCCACAAAGGTGCGGATGGATCGATTGGGATAAGGGTCTGCGCCATGTGAAGAAAAAGGCATTGGAGCAAGAGCCAATGCGGATGACGAAATAAATTCTCTGCGCTTCATAAGAATGTCTCCTTTATTTTTTCTATTTAAAATTTCTGAAACATTCTTGCATATTTTTAGCTCAATGGGTGTCACGTATTGTCGAATGAAGGATTATTAGTAATTACACCTATAGGACCCCAAGCCCATTACAAGTTAACCTCATATATTCAGCAGTAATGATAAAAAGAGGCCACTCAAGATGTTTAAAAGTGCAAGACTGTGCTTGGGAGTTATTGTCCTTTGTTCGCTCTTTGGTATTCGAGCGCATTCACAAACTGCGACTGACTGGCCGAATCGACCCATAAAAATAGTCGTTCCATTTGCACCCACCGGGACTACAGACGTTGCTGCTCGAATCGTTGCGCAAAAATTACAAGAAGATTTAGGTCAATCTGTTGTTGTTGAAAATAGGGTAGGGGCATCTGGAATGGTGGGAACTGATTTTGTCGCTCGTGCTGCACCCGATGGATACACCCTGGTCATGGGCAGCAGCTCAACTTTTGGATCGGTTAAAGTTTTATTTTCTAAATTAACCTACGATCCAGTGACAGACTTTGTACCTGTTTCAATGGTTGCAACGTCGCAAGCTTTTTTAGTTGTTAATCCATCTTTACCTGTCAATTCAGTCAAAGAGCTTGTTGACTATCTTAAAAAAAATCCAGGCAAAATTAACTACAGCTCAGCAGGCATTGGAACCTTTCATCATATGTCGGGTGCATTGTTTGGATCCATGCTAGGTGTACAAATGACACACGTTCCTTACTCGGGCGGCGGGCCTGGTTTTAATGCTGTAATGGCTGGCCAAGTTGAATTCATGATTGTCACATGGGCCGAAGTGGGGGGGTATATTAATTCCGACAAAATCAAAGTACTGGCGACAGTTGGAAAAGAAAAGTCCCCATTAAAACCAGATCTTCCCTCTATCACAGATGTTCTTCCAAATTATGAGGTGCCACTTTGGGTTGGATTACTTGCGCCCGCAAAAACTCCGCCTGCAGTGGTTGAAAAAATAAATTTAGCAGTCAAAAAAGTGATGGCTAATGAATCGGTTAAAAAAAGACTTGTAGATCTTGGGTTTAACCCAGTCGGCAATACCTCTGCTGAATTTGCCAGTGCAATCAAAAGTGGGCTCGCTCAGTGGCCTGCCATTGTTCGTGCTTCTGGTGCAAAAGTTGAATAGTATTTCAACAAAAAATATTTCAATACAAAAGGTATCGGGCGCAGTAGGCGCACTGATTGAAGGCATTGATCTTTCAAAAAAATTAAGCGATTCACAGATTGATACGATGCAGCAAACATTGTTCAGTCATGGTGTGATTTTTTTTCGCAATCAAAAACTTGATATTCAAGAGCAAAAAAAAGTTGCGCGTTATTTTGGAAATATTTTTATACATCCTAATTTTCAAGGCTCAGGAGATGATCCAGAAGTTGTGATGGTCAAACGCAATCCAGGTGACGCAGCGATTGTTGGAGAAGATTGGCATAGCGATACCGCCATGATGGCCGAGCCGCCAATGGGTGCAGTGCTCTATGGAATTGATATTCCGCCTGTAGGGGGCGATACTTTGTTTGCGTCTCAATACATGGCCTATAACGCACTGTCTGAGTCCATGAAGAAAATTGTCGATTCGCTGATGGCTGTGAATTCTGATAGAAACGTGGCTGGCCCCAATTCAGGTCTCAATAACAAGCGCTCAACCAAAGTCCGCGAAGATTCACTGTGGCGTGAAACAACCCATATTCATCCTGTGGTCAGAGTTCATCCTAAAACTGGACGAAAAGCCCTTTTCATCAGTCGACCATATACCATCGCTATTGATGGAATGTATGAAACAGAAAGTAAAGCTTTGCTTGAGTTTTTATTTAATCACTGTGTTCGGCCAGAGTTCACTTGTAGATTTCAATGGGAGCAAGGCTCTGTTGCTATTTGGGATAACCGTTGTGTAGTGCATTTAGCAATTAACGATACCGGTCCATACCACCGGTTGATGCGACGCATTCAAATCAGTGGTGATCGACCTCTGGGATGTCTGACTTCAATTTAAACATTACTTTTTCTTGAGCAATAAAGCACGGCAGGAATACTAATAATGAATGGATAAATTAATCCAATAATAAACCATTCACCAAATGCATCGTCATTTCTCTTTGCATACCATGCGCAAAAAATTCCAGAAAAAGGAATTGAAATAGCCCAAATAATTTGAACGAGTGTGTTGTCCATGAAATTCTTCCTTAAAAGGTGACTCCGAGAACAAGACAAACTGGATGCGAGTTTGAGGTGAGCTTGGTTTTCTCATGCGGCTGAGCGACGCTGCCTCGTGAATCATTCTATGGCAGTTGCCTCTATCGTGCGTATTTTTTATAGCTGTGTTTGTCTAGAACGAAATGAGAAATTTGATTTCTCCCCTAAGGGTAATTATGCAAGTGTGAATCATGCTTCTGTGTAAACTGACTTTGCACATTTGCTGTGCATGGTCTTTTAATTTCAAATTTTTTTATTGGAGCAACCATGAATACATTAAATACAGACAAGATTGTTGGGTTAATAGGTTTGTTGATTGCCGTCCTGGTGGGGATTGGAGTTGCGATTCCGTTCGCACCACTATTGCTACTTGTATGCGGTTTAGTTTTTGGTTATTACACACCGTCTGAGTTTCAAGTTCGAGTGATTGTGAGTGCTATCGCACTTACAACTTTTGCAAGCGCTCTGGTTGCTATACCCGAGGTTGGTTCGTATTTGGCTGCTATCGTTGGCAATATTGCAAAAACAGCTCAAGGGGCTGCTCTTTTGATTATTCTGCACAACCTCTCGAAACGTCTGACACCTGTTACACAATCATAATTAAGGAAAAGATGCTGGTCACTGCTCTTGATTCTCAGCCCGCTTACTTTATTGCAGAAGTGGCGCTTACTGATAAAGATGGTTATGTCAATAATTTTGCTCCCATCATCACTAAAGTCTTTAATAAATTTGGAGGCTTTCATCTTTCTAGAGGAGGCGAGGTGCTTCAGGTAGAAGGTCAAGAAGCTTCATCACGAGTAGCGATCATTGAGTTTCCTTCATTGGCGAAAGCCAAAGAAATGATCGCCTCTATTGACTACAAAGATGTAATGGAAATCGGAAGAAAATATTGCACCTATCGAGTCTATACAACTGAAGGTTTAGAAGTTGGTAAACGGCATTAACAATTGCTAATGCAATATTTAATCAATCTGAATGAAGAATAATCATGTCATATGCAACTATTTCAAATTGGAGTTCGTCAGTCAAGCGTGGCTCTGATGCCGCAAATAATAATGAAAAAACAATCAACGAAAAGTACATTCCTGCTTTAAAGGCGATGGGTGCAAACCACGTATATTTTATTTATACAAGTGATACTACTGTTAGTATTATTGTGATTTACCCAGATGCAGTGACTGCAACTGCTGCCATCACTAAGCAAAATGCATTGCGTAGCCAAGGGTCATCTGAATTGGCCACAACTTTTATTGGCGAGTCACGCGGGGTGGTGTTTGCAAGCCTTTAATCAAAAGTAAAAATAGACCATGCGCATAGTCGCCGCATGCCCATACAATATATTTTAATGAAACCGATACAAAAATTATTCTTCGCTTTAGCCTTATTTTGTTTTGCTCTTACAGTTTGGGCACAAAACATCAACTGGCGTGGCACTATTGCTTCTTACGATGGCAAAGTCTTAGGCGTGGCCTTGCGCGATGGTCAAAAAGTGTTAGTTGATTTGCCCGAGGGTTTGTTGATATCTACGACAGAGCGTTTCTCAATGGCCGATGTCAAACCTGGCATGGTGCTGGGTGTGACGACGATCAATCGTGCAGACGGTGCCAAAGTGGCAATCGATATTCGACCTATTTCTGCCGCTGCTCCACAAGGTTTGTCAGCCTATGACTTGCAACCTCAATCGACGATGACTAATGCTGTATTGGAGGCTGCTGTCACAAGTCTCGATACGCACGAATTGGTACTCAACTATAAAACGGGTTCCGTCAAGGTGTTGGTACCCACAGGTACACCCATGTCACGAGCTGCACCTGGCGTTCGGAGTGACTTGATCTTAGGCGCGTCAGTGTATGTGGCATCGCGTCTCAATGAGACCAATGGCTATACCGCTGTGCGTGTACAAGTAGGAAAAAATGGGGTTAACCCAACTCAGTAAATTAACATCCTGCTTTAAAGGATCAGACGCCTTCAATGATTCGAATTTCACGAACCACGGCATTGTTTCCCAAAGCAGCAAGCGCCTCTTTGTATCCTGGGCTATCGTAAGCCGCAAGAGCAGCAGCAACGCTTTCAAACTCAATTAAAACAGTTCGTTGTTGTATTCCGCTTTCTTTGACTACTGCAGGTATTCCGCGAGCTAAAAATTTGCCGCCTGCGGCAGTCAAACTAGGCCCTGCCAATTTGGCATAAGCTGCCAAGGCGTCGTCGTCGTTGATGCTGCGATATGTGCTGATCCAATATGCTTTTGTCATACTTTGTCCCATTTGTTAAAAAATTTGAAATCCGAGCCGTCAAGTACGGTGTCACCGACTTGCGCAATTTGTCCTTGAATCTTAGTATATTCAAACCTGAGTTTAAATGAGTAAAACATGAAAAAAAATGCAATTAACCTACTGATAGACTTTTCAGTAGACCGCAGTCTGCTTTCTTATGTGGGTAAGGATCTTCAAAGGCCCGAATGTATATTGGCCGAACGAGATGGGACTTTATGGGTGGCTGATGCGCGTGGCGGTGTGACGCAAATTAATTCTGATGGAACCCAGAAGTTCATCGGACAAAAAGCAGACAACACCTTTGTCGATGCGAATGTCTCTAGTCATGATGATTTTGAAGCCAAGTTCACGCAAGGAACTCTTCCTAACGGAATGGCTTTTTCAAAAGACGGTCAGATCCTGATTGCTAACTTTGGAACTGATGTCCTCGAGATCATGGATCGCCAAGGTCATACACGTACGCTGTATGACCAAATTGATGGAAAGCCAATTGGCAAAGTTAACTTTGTATTGCGCGATCGTAAAAATCGAATATGGCTCACTGTATCAACTCAAGTTAACCCTTGGACGCTTGCGGCGAGCAGTCGTGTGTGTGATGGTTATATTGCAGTCGTTGATGAACACGGAATTCGTGTTGTTGCTGATAATTTTTATTTTACAAACGAGATTCGATTAGACGCTGATGAAAAGTGGATGTATATCGTTGAAACCACTGGCCCGCATATCACTCGTATGCGCGTTAGTGAATCAGACAAAGGCGTGACGCTCACTCATCGAGAAGTATTTGGCCCCAGTCATTTGGGTGGATACCCAGATGGCATTGCATTTGATAGCTTTGGAAATCTTTGGTGCACTTTAATCATGGTGGATCAATTAATTGCGCTGACACCGCAGGGGGATAAGCTGCTGCTTTTGGATGATGGCGACAAAGAGGCCAGTCGCATTTTGTTAGAGCGCATAGCCAATAGGCAGGTTACTTCGGAAGATATGAGTCGGGCTCGCGGAACGATTGCTCCTTGGATGGCCAGTGTCACTTTTGGCGGGCCAGATTTACGTACCGTCTATATTGGTAGCTTGCTGGGGTCGACTATTCCTTGTTTTCAGTCACCAGTAGCTGGTCTGCCCATGGTGCATTGGGCCTAACATATCTGTTGACACTACAACAACTAGTGGTTAAATTTAATACAAAACTTAATTTGCTAGACCTCATGAAAAAACACATACTCTGCTTTCTATTGTCACTGACCTTAACGTTTAATTACACGGCTAATGCGCAAGCACCGAAGGGTGAATTAAAAGATGGCCCCCTTATTCATACCATTGAATCAAGTGAAAACTTGGTTAAGGAAGCTCAATTATCACTTCCGTTATCTTTAATCCCTGGCGGTGTCTATGTTGGCTCATTCAAAGATGCTCCACAAATGAAAGAAGGTAGAGTTCCGGTTGTTTTATTTATGCATGGATCCTCTGGTTTGGGCTTAAAGGCAATTGCTGAGTGGCAGCATTGGTTGGCTAGCTTAGGAGTTGCAAGCATTGCACCTAATTCCTTCGCGCTTAAAAATCGAATGACATACACATCACCGATTGACAAGGATATGTATGAAAAACTTCATGCTTTTCGATCCACTGAAATTGAAATCACACTAAAGGCACTTCAAAAAATGCCATGGGTTGATCAAACCAAAATAGTTTTAGCTGGTACCAGCGAAGGCTCTGTCCCAGTCGCACGTTATTTGGGAAGGGAGTTTTTAGGAAGGATAATGTTTGCATGGTCATGTGAAGACAACTATTTTGTTTCTTCGCATAAAACGGCGATCCCTGACGATCAACCAACCCTCAATATCATCAGTTCAATTGACCCCTTTTTTTCGCCCAGTAACAATTGGATAGGTAATCCAAAAGCAGTTGGCCACTGCCAAGCAGTTCTTAAAAACAATAAAAAAGCGAGTGTGGTTCTGATTCCAGGTGGCCCACATACTCTTTTAACATTCCCTCAAGCTAAAGGACCCGTACAAGGGTTTTTGAGTGATTTATTTAAACTATAATGAACAAACTCTATTATTGGTTCTATCGCCCCTTAAATATAGGTTTGCGTTTTTCATTGAATGCGCGAATGCCTTCTAGGCGGTCTTCGGTGGAGATCATGCGGTCGTAGGCTTGCACTTCAAAATACAAACCAGTTTTTAAATCTGTTTGCAGTCCTTGGTGGATTGACTTCTTGGCCTGTCGCACGGATATAGGAGCGTTATCGGCCAATCGTTGAGCGATGGCAAGTACTTTGGGCATCAACTCAGCAAATGGAACCACGCCATTAACCATGCCCCATTGCTCGGCTTGTTCTGCAGTGAAAGGTTGTGCCGCCAATATCAACTCCTTGGCTCGTCGTTCACCCACAGCGCGAGGTAGATTTTGTGTGCCACCCCCGCCAGGCATGATGCCAATTGAAACCTCAGTTAATGCAAATCGTGCACCGCTAACTGCATAGATGAAGTCACAGGCTAATGCCAACTCACATCCGCCGGCATAGGCGACTCCATTGACTGCAGCAATGACGGGTATGGGACAGTCCATGACTGCGTAATAGGCTTCTTCAAAAATTGCATGTTGCAGTCTCCAATCGGTATCCGTCATCCCGTGGCGCTGTTTGAGGTCACCGCCAGAACAGAATGCCTTGTCACCATTTCCTGTGATGACGATGCAACGCAGATCGCCTGGTGTGAAAACCAATGGTCCAAAAATATCACGCAAATCAATACCCATCTGTGTATTGAGCGCATTACGCACTTCTGGTCGATTGAGTTCAATCAATAAAACATGAGGGGACGGTTGTGACAGGCGAAGGGTTTCGTAAATTTTTGGGGAGATCATTGGAGGCTCTTTTTTTTGAACATATTGGGTTAAAGATGATATTATTCAAATCATTCATTTGACTGGACAATTAGAACATATGTTGCCACTGCGAGAGATCACCATCGTTGCCGTAGAGTCATACGGCGCCGGTCCTTATGGCAGTATGCTTTTGGCCGATTTGGGGGCTAACGTTATTAAGGTGGAGGATCGCAGCGTCGGTGGGGATTCAACGCGACACTCTGGCCCATTTTTTGATGAAAAAGGGCGCAGTTACTTTTACGAAACTTTTAATCGCAACAAGCGTAGCATCACTCTCGACCTTAGTCGCCGAGAGGGAAAGCAAGTGTTAGAGGATCTAGTGCGTAATGCCGATGCTTTGATGAATAATCTCCGCGGCGATGTACCGGCCAAGCTTGGCTTGGACTATGCGTCTATGGGAAAAATCAACTCCAAAATAGTTTGTGTGCATTTATCCGCTTACGGTAGAGAAGGTTCGAGGGCTGCGTGGCCTGGATACGATTTTTTAATGCAGGCGGAAACGGGCTATATGTCTCTTACAGGTGAGCCGGGTGGGCCGCCCGCGAGATGTGGTGTTTCTGTCGTTGACATGATGGGTGGAATGGCTGCGGGTATTGCTTTGCTATCTGGAATTATTGACGCAAGGAAAAGTGGGAGCGGTCGTGACTATGACACGAGCTTGTTCGATGTGGCGCTGTCAAGTCTTTGGTACAGCTCTAGTTGGTATCTGAATGCTGGGCATACGCAAGAGCGCGCACCTCGTTCTGCTCATGCGTCACTAGGCCCCACACAGTTGTACAGAACCAGCGATGGATGGATATTTCTGATGTGTCCCATTCAAAAATTTTGGGTCACGTTAACGCAATTAATTGGTAGACCTGAACTCGCAGATGATCCATTGTTCAAAGGCTTGAGCGAGCGCGCTAAAAACCGCACAGCCTTAACCGAAGTTTTAGATGAAGCATTGATGCACAAAACGACAGAGCAATGGATGAGCTTGTTTGGCGGGAAAATTCCGTCTGCTCCCATCTACGATGTATCACAGGCGCTGGAGAGCAATTTTGTGCGCGAGCGTTCCAGAATCGTCGAATATGGAGACGAGGGAGACACCGTCAAACTCGTTGCAAGTCCCATTACCATTTCGGGGGAAGCGCTGCCAACACGGCGTTCACCCGAATTGGGTGCAGATACAGATGCTGTGCTGCGTGGCTTGGGATACAGCGAACAACAAGTTAAAGACCTACACAATAGTGGCATAGTTTGAAAACGATGAATCGAGAAAAGCCACAATACGAAACCATTGCTGACAATCTCATCGATACGATTGCGGTAGGGCATTACGCGATAGGTGAAAATATTCCAACTGAACATCAACTCTGCGCAATGTTTGGCGTGAGTCGCTTCACCATAGCACACGCACTCGAAAAACTTGAGAGGTTGGGCATGGTGTCGCGCAAGCCTCGTCGAGGCACCCAAGTAATCTCACGGTTTCCGATTGAAAGTTTGGCGGAGAAGGGCGGCATATTACAGGAGTGGGTTGGCTACGGCAGAGAGTTTGTTTTAAAGATTGAAACTGTCCAAGAGATTGTGCCATCACCTAAATTGATTGGTGGACGTGCCAATCGTCAAAAGTGGTTGTATCTCTTTGGCGTAAGAAAAGCAAAAGGCATGTCTTTACCAGCATGCACATCTGAGATTTGGGTGCATCCAAGTTATAAAGGCGTCAGAGAAAGAATCATTGATCGTCCAGCGATGATATTTACTCTGATCGAAGAAAAATACGGCCCATTGATTATGCGTGTACGTCACGAACTGACCGCAGTTCCAATTTCAAAAAGTTTGGCTCATTGTTTAAAAGTGGAGCCTGGTTCACCAGGACTTCAAACTGTGCGGCGGTATTTAGGTGCCAATGATCAATTGGTTGAAATGGTGATTAATACCCACCCACATGACCGCTTCACATACTCCATCGAAGTACAGAGAAGCATTCGCCTACCAAAAGGCACTCAACAAAAGTAGGATGTCATCATGAAAACTTATATTGTATTTATTTTTCGCTTGTCCATATCAGTGTCAATATTATTGATGTGTTTATCATTTCAAGTCGCCTCTGCGCAGACAAACATATTACCTAAAAATATACGGTTGGTTGTTCCTTTTCCTCCCGGTAATGCCGCGGACATCCAGGCGCGGGCACTGGGCGAGCAACTTCGCAAATCGCTGGGTTTGACAGTTGTTGTTGATAACCGACCAGGCGCATCGGGTGGTATTGCACTGCAATATGTTGCTGCTGCAAAGCCAGATGGGGCAACACTGCTTGTGGGTTCTTTGTCACCACTAGTAGTTACGCCGGCAACCAATAAATCATTGCCCTACGATACCGAGCGAGACTTTGCGCCTGTTGCCTTGCTGGGATTTAACGACGTTGTTTTGGTTGCAGGCCCAGAAATTCCAGTTAACTCGTTGGCTGAGTTGATCAACTTAGCCAAAAGTAATCCCGATAGCATGACCTATGCTTCCATTGGCAATGGCACACTGGGTCATTTGGTGATGGAGCTTTTTACGATGCGCGCGGGCCTCAAGATGCGACATATTCCGTACAAGGGTAGCAGTCAAGCTTATACCGATATCATCGGTAATCAAGTCTCACTTATGATGGATGGCATGCCACAAGCATTGGTTCAGATCAAAGCAGGTAAGTTCAAACCCATCGCAACGTTGTCCAAAAAGCGTTCACCATTTTTAACGGGTGTACCAACCATGTCGGAGAGCAGTGTGACAGGTTTACAAAGCATCGATGTGGTCGGTTGGACTGGCTTACTCGCTCCAGCAGGCACACCCAAAGAAATTGTTGCCGCATTGAATGCAGAAGTTGTGCGCATTTTTGCCAGTTCAGAGATGCGCGATATGTTGGCCGCACAGAGCTTGCAATCTTTTCCACCTCATACGGCTGAGCAGTTTGCTGCTTACATTCGGACAGAACTTGCGAGCTGGCGTGCGATGGCTAAAGCGGCTGGAGTTGAGGGAACTCAGAATTAGTTCGAATTTTGCAACAGACACAACTTTTTTGAAATGTAAAAATTATCTTAAACTGAAGTTAATTAAAGGTCAATTCATCATGACGCAACGTAATTGGATCGGTCAAAGTTCTCCACGAAGTAGCACGGGCAAGAGTGCTTTGGTTGAACCGTTGCCTCACCACATCAGCACTGACGCCATTCACGTTGTTTTTTCTGCCGACCCTCAGATCGTTGCACGTTTTTTACCGCCTGGCTTAGAACCCCTTGAAGACGGGCGTGGTTGGGGCATGGTGGCTGATATGATGAAGGTGAGCGTCGCTGAGCCTGAACAATATTGGAGAGATCCACAACGCTCTTGCTACACCGAAGGATTGGTCGGGTTCTACTGCCGCTATAAAGGAAAAATTTATCGATATAGCGCTTTTGTATGGGTCGATCGAGATTGGTCTATGGGTATGGGACAAATATTTGGATGGAGCAAACGTTTAGCAACTATTCATCGCACGCGCATCAACGAAACCAATCCAGGCTTGCCTGCGCGCAAAACCCATGGCTTGAAGTTGGCTGGAACGGTTGAACGTCATGGGCGTTTGGTGATGCGTGTTGACTTATCAATCGATAAGGACTCTGTGCAACTTGAAAGGCTACCAGACTTTGAAGCTACTACCCTTTTGTACCGATACATCGCCAGTCCTGGTCCCAAAATAGCTGAGGTAGAGCAGTTATTGGAGCTTGGTTTTACCAACGTCAACACAACAAACATTTGGTCGGGTCAAGGGCAAGTTCATTTTGGTGAGTCAGAGAACGAGGAGTTGTCCCAATTGGGTGCGGTTAAGGTCATCGAAGCTTATACCTACAAAAGAGGATGGACCACAGACACACAAGCCGTTTTATTAAAAGATTACACCGCATCCAACATTTAATTTTCATTTCAAAGGAGTACCCATGAAACACGTTCTATCACCCAATCGTCGCACTTTTGTGGCTGGCGTTGCAGCAAGCATGGCATTGCCAAACATCGTAAGGGCGCAAGCTTTTGAAAAAATCAAATACCTCACGCCTTTTGGTTTCATCATGGGGTTTTCCGATGTCATGTACAGCCAAGCCGGTGGTTTTTTCGCCAAGCAGTCGTTAGAAGTTGAGATTGAAGGCGGCAGAGGTTCGGCTATGTCTGTGCAGCAAATTGCCGCAGGCAACGTGTTGATTTCTAGAACGGGTGGAACAGATCTCATCAAAGCCTATGCCAAGGATCCATCCATCGTTGCATTTGCAGAAATCTACCAGAGAGATATTTTCCACGTGATCAGCTCCTCATCGGCTGCTATCAAAACACCAGTAGATTTGGTTGGAAAAACAATCGGTGTGGTGTCCGTTGGAGGAGCTACTGAAAATATTTTGGACATGATGCTTGCAAAAGCTGGCATTGCTGCTGCTTCTGTTAAACGCGAAAGTGTGGGCAATGCGCCTGCTGCATTTGAATTCATCAATCAAGGTCGCATACAAGCCTATATTGCAACCAATGACACAGTGAGCCAACTCAAGGTAGACAAAAAATCGGTTCACACATGGAGCACCGATACCGTTGCACCATGCCCTGGTCAGGTCTACATTGCATCGAGAAAAACCATTCAAGAAAAACCTGAAACGCTTGCGCGGTTTTTGCGCGGTGTGCACGAAGGCATTGGCGCCATGATTGCGGCTAAAGATTTGCAACCCATTTTGGCTGCAATGTCTTCCAAATATCAAATTTTTGAAGCCAACCGCCCCGACAAAGGACTCACAGTGTTGAAGTCAACCATAGAAGGCGTGATCCCACCGCATCGCGACAAATTGGCTTCAGCCATGAGTGGATGGCAGTCGGCCAACGAATTGATGGTGAAGGCTAAAATCATAGAGCCCTTGCCCAAACAAGATTTTTACACTGACGCCATTATTAAGCGAGCATTTGGCTGATGAAACTTTCTCGCGAACGGTGTTTATTGTTGTTGATTGATTTGCAAAAAGCTTTCATCTCTGCTGATGGCGATTTGGCTAAGCGCGGTCGTGATATTTCTCAGATGCAGGAAGCAGCCAAAAACTGCGATCACTTGGCGCGAATAGCGCGTGCGTGCTCAATTCCGGTTGTATGGACACGCATGATGGTGCGATCGGACTACGCCGATGGCGGAAAAATGATCACAGATTTGCTTCCACACCTCAAAACCTCAGGCGCATTAAGACGAGGTACACCAGACGTTGAGATTGATCCAAACCTTCACGTCGCCGATGATGATGAAGTCATGGACAAGCCTAGAAACTCAGCTTGGATCGGTACATCGCTAGAGGTTTATCTCAAATCTCGGCAGATTGAAAACATCATCGTCGGTGGCGTTACCACTTCCATGTGTGTGGACACCACAGTGCGCGACCTCGGTCAACGAGACTATGCCACCTTTGTTGTCAAGCAAGCCGTTGCTGATTTTGATCAGGCACGTCACGAAGCGGCATTGAGCATCATGTCATTTGGTTTTGCACGAGTCATTGATTTAAATGATTGCGTTGCTGCTATTGAAGGTAAAGGTATCGATTTTTAATGTCTCATCCAGCCATCGAACTCAAACACATCTCGCAAACCTTCAAGCGTGACGAGCAAAGCCTTGTCGCGCTTGATAACGTGAGCTTGTCCATTCAAGATAAAGAATTTATTGTGTTGCTCGGGGCATCGGGTTGCGGTAAAACGACGCTGCTCAAAATCATGGCTGGCATCATTGAGCCAAGCGCGGGAGAGGTAACTATTCACAATCAAGCACTTTGGTTGAATCAGCAAAGAAACAACCAAGCTCTAGATCAATTGGGTGTCGTGTTTCAAGACGCTAACTTGTTTCCTTGGTTGAGCATAGAAGAAAACGTGGCATTGCCCCTCAAACTCAAAGGTGTTGCCAAAGCCGAACGATTGGACCGTGCGCGTGAGTTGTGTCAATTGGTTGGCATTGCAGGATTTGAAAAGAGATGGCCCAACGAATTATCGGGTGGCATGCGACAACGCGCATCCATTGCCAGAGCGCTCAGTTGCAACCCCAATATTCTTTTAATGGATGAACCTTTTGGTGCATTGGACGCTATGACGCGAGATCAAATGAATTTGGAAGTACAACGTATTTGGCTACAAACCCAATGCACTGTAGTACTGGTCACGCATGCAATCACAGAAGCTGTATTTTTAGCCGATCGTGTTTTTTTGCTTTCACCCAGACCAGGGAAAATTGACACAGTGATAGACGTTGGACTCGAGCGCCCCCGCGATTTGTATGTACAAAGCACGCCAGATTTTCAGAGTGCTGTTTTAAATTTACGTCAACGTTTGGATCGCATCGCACAAACATGAAAAAATTTTTAAAAGAGCACGCCAACTGGATCACAACACCCGCCTTGTTCGCAGGCATGTTGGCCGCTTGGCATTTTTATGTGGTTACGTTCTCAGTGTCCGCCATGATTTTGCCAAGCCCCTTTGAGGTGTGTAATGCCTTGATCAAAATACTGTCAGATGCCAGAACGCTTGGTCATGTGTGGATTACTTTTTATGAAACCGTAATGGGGTTTTTGGCCGCATTGGTGGTGGGTGTGATCTTAGGCGCAATGCTTGGAAAAATTCAATGGCTTGAGCGCACCCTCAACCCATTCATAGTGGCATTGCAAGTGATGCCTAAAGTAGCGCTGGTGCCATTGTTCATCGTTTGGTTTGGTTTT
>RFYV01000091.1 GCA_009921265.1 Betaproteobacteria bacterium
GAGTGGGAGGGCAGTCTCATATTACGCCTCCCATCACGAACGACGAGCAATTGATATGTTGAACGTCAATTCATCCAACACAATTCCCAAACATTGGGCATGGGTGGGTTCAATTGTTGGCTTGCTACTCGGTCTTTTGGTGTTTGCGCCTGCACAATGGCTTGCACATTCGATCGCTTTCATTTCAAAACATCAGTTGACGTTTCAAAATGTAGAGGGCACGGTCTGGAATGGCTCTGCACAAACGGTGATGTCAACAGGCGTTGGCGCCACGCAAGAAATGGTGTTGCCCGAGCGACTTCATTGGCGCTTGGTTCCGCAATGGAACGCCTCCATTCAACTTTTTTTAAAACACGATTGCTGCATGAGTCAGCCAATGTTGTTAACAATCAAACCACTGTTGCAAAGCGTGCAATTTGCGATAGACGATCATCAATCCAGATGGCCCGCCACTTGGCTACAAGCCTTGGGCGCACCATGGAACACCGTTGCACCCTCGGGCTGGTTGGCTGTCAACACCAAGCAATTGCAATTTTCTATGTCTTCGCAAAGTTTTAACATGACGGGTGACGCCACCATTGATTTGCAATCTTTGGGATCGCGCTTAACTACCATCAATCCTTTGGGCAGTTATCAATTGCAAGTACATGGGGGACACACTCCCACCGTTGAACTCAGCACCCTAGAAGGCGTGTTGCAACTTGAAGGTCAAGGCGAATGGTTGGGGCAACGCTTTCGTTTTAATGGAGAAGCCAAAGCATCTGCAGGTAACGAAGATGCTTTGTTCAATTTGTTGGGTGTGTTGGGTCAACGCCGAGGCTCAACTTCAATTTTAAAATTAGGATAAGTATGAAACGATTTCATCGCTTTCAAATCAAAGTTTTAGCAAGCGCCTGTTTGCTGGCTGGCTCAGTCGTGTGGGCACAGGCCCCTAAGCCCTCCGATCCTGTCACGCTCAATTTTGTGAATGCAGAAATTGAAGCGGTTGCGCGCACTCTCTCCAGTTTAAGTGGTCGCAATTTGGTGGTTGATCCACGCGTCAAAGGGACCATCAATCTCAGCACGGAAAAACCTGTGTCCCCCAATGCAGCGTGGAATCAATTTTTAGCCGTTTTGCGTTTGCAAGGTTTTGCGGTGATAGAAACCAACGGTCTTTACAAAGTGGTTCCTGAGGCTGATGCTAAATTGCAAGGCGGCTCTGTTGCTGTTGTACCAAACAACGTTGCGCCCAGTAGCGGTCAAGTGATGACGCAGTTGTTTCGCCTTAATCACGAAAACGCCAATAATTTAGTGGCAGTACTCAGACCCCTCATCAGTCCAAACAACACCATCAACGTCAATCCTGGCACCAACACTTTGGTGATCACCGACTACGCCGATAATTTGCAGCGCATGGGTCGCATCATTGAAGCACTCGATGTTTCTAACGCCAGCGACGTCGAAGTCATTCCACTTAAATTTGCAATTGCCAGCGATTTAGTTCCTTTGCTTACACGGTTGGTAGAAGCTTCAGGGGGAGCAGGAGCAACGGCCGCACAAGGTCAAACCGACACCAGCTACAAAACAACGATTCTTGCTGAATCGCGAAGCAATGCGGTCATTATTCGCGCTGCCAATGCCGCCAAACTATCGCAAGCGCGTGCATTGGTTGAAAAATTAGACAAGCCCAACAGTGCATCGGCCAGTGGCAATATCCATGTGGTTTATCTTAAAAATGCAGACGCCACCAAATTAGCCGTTACATTGCGCGCGGCCATGGCAAGTTCGGGCAACACCAGTGGACTCACAGGCACAATCAATGCACCCACTGCAACGCCAAGCGCACCTGGAGCTCCTGGCACCTCAACCAGCACCACAACCAACGCATCAACAACAGGCGGACAAATACAAGCCGATGCCGCGACCAACTCTCTCATCATCACTGCTTCGCTGCCACAGTATCAACAGTTGCGTGAGGTGATTGACCGCTTGGATCAACGACGCGCGCAAGTGTTGGTCGAGAGTTTGATTGCCGAAGTCAATGCCAGCAAAGCCGCACAACTCGGTATTCAATGGCAAAACATCACAGGGCAACGAGGCGGCACTGTTGGCGTGTTAGGAACTAATTTTGGAAGCGGTGGCAATAATATTTTGTCGCTGTCTACACAAGGCGCCTCAGGCGGTGTTGTACCTGGTACTGGACTCAATATTGCAACTGCTAAATATGTAGATGGCAAATATGTTTTGGCATCGCTTGCTAATTTTTTAGAAACCAATGTGGATGGTAATGTTTTATCAACACCCACATTGATGACATTGGATAACGAAGAAGCAAAAATCGTTGTCGGTCAAAATGTTCCTTTTGCAACGGGTCAATACACCAACAACAACGCCGCACTCGGTTCGGTCAATCCATTTCAAACCTACGAGCGTAAAGATGTGGGTCTCACATTGCGCATCAAGCCACAAATTAGCGAAACTGGAACGGTCAAGCTCACCGTGTTTCAAGAAGTTTCCAATGTTGTCAAAACGGCTTCTGACACCGCACAAGATCGCGTGCTCAGCAGTGTCAACAAACGCTCCATTGAATCCAACGTGTTGGTTGAAGATGGTGGCGTGGTTGTTCTAGGTGGACTGCTGTCCGACGAATACACCGACGACCGCAATCAGGTTCCTGGTTTGGGTAACGTTCCGTTTTTGGGATGGTTGTTTAAAAATGAAAATCGAGCACGCAAAAAAACCAATCTCATGATTTTCTTAAGACCTGTAGTTGTGCGTGACGCCGCATCGAGCGAAGCGCTTACCAATTTGCGCTATCAACAAATGTTAAACATACAACAATCGATTCAACCAACCAATAATCCTGTTTTAGATGTTGGTGCCTCACCCACTTTGCCGCCCGCACCCACTTCCACACCTGCACCTGCCAAATAAAAAACATGCGTCATCCACTGCCCTACGCATTTGCTCGCACTTACCAACTGTTGTTGGAGGAGGATGGTCGCAGTCTCACTTTGTGGCACAGCAACAATCCCGATGGTGGCGCGTGGAGCGAAATCACACGCATGCATGCGGTGCAAGATTTTCAATACTTAGATCCCAACGCTTTAGCGCAACGTATCAGTGCGAGTTATGCGGGTGCTGAGTCGAGTGCAGCAACGGTGATGAGCGAAGTAGAAGGCGTTGCCGATTTGGCTCGCATGATGCAAGAATTGCCCGCAGTAGAAGATTTATTGGAGTCAGCTGCCGACGCACCAATTATTCGCATGCTCAATGCATTGCTCACGCAAGCCGCGCGCGATGGCGCAAGCGATATTCACATCGAAGCCTATGAGCGTAACTCCAGCGTTCGTTTTCGCATCGATGGCACTTTGCGAGAAGTAGTACAACCGCATCGCGCATTACACGCAGCACTCATCTCGCGCTTAAAAATTATGGCCGAACTCGACATTGCAGAAAAACGTTTGCCACAAGATGGACGAATTTCTTTGCGATTAGGTCAACGCGCCATTGATGTTCGTGTTTCTACTTTGCCAGGCGCGCATGGTGAGCGCGCCGTATTGCGTTTATTAGATAAAAGCGAAAGTCGCTTGAGCTTGCAACATTTGGGCATGCAAGGTCATACGCTTGAGCGGTCCAATCAATTGATTGCGCAACCGCACGGCATCTTATTAGTCACAGGACCTACAGGATCGGGAAAAACAACGACGCTTTATGCAGCGCTTCAACAATTGGATTCCAGCAGGTTCAACATCATGACCGTTGAAGATCCGATTGAATATGAATTACCAGGCATTGGTCAAACACAAATCAACACAAAAATTGATCTCACATTTGCCAAAGCCTTGCGCGCGATTTTGCGACAAGACCCCGACGTCATCATGATTGGTGAAATTCGTGATTTTGAAACCGCACAAATTGCTGTGCAAGCCTCTCTCACAGGTCATTTGGTGCTAGCCACCTTGCACACCAACGATTCTCTCAGCGCCATCACGCGCTTGACCGATATGGGTATCGAGCCATTTTTACTCAGCTCCTCTTTGTTAGGTGTTCTTGCGCAACGCTTGGTTCGCAAAACATGCACCGCTTGCAAAGGCAAAGGATGCGATGCATGCGGACAAACGGGCTACCAAGGTCGTACTGGCATTTACGAATTGGTTGCAATCGACGAGGAATTGCGCACACTCATTCATCAACGCGCACCCGAATCACAATTGCGCACACAAGCGCAACGCAGTGGTTGGGTCTCTATGCGCGACGACGGCGCACGTTTGGTTCAAATGGGCGTTACGTCCCCCGAAGAATTATTGCGGGTCACCCGCGATTGATGCCCCGTGCCAGCCTATTCATTTGAAGCACTCACACCACAAGGCGAGACACGCACGGGCGTGATTGACGCCGATTCACCGCGCTCTGCACGTTCCATCTTAAGAACTCAATCCTTAGTTCCACTTCATGTGAATGTGGTCGGACAAAAAAATACGTCGCCACTCAATCGCGTCATTTGGGAAAAAAGAGTTTTTAGTCAAACCGATTTGGTGGTGTGGACGCGCCAACTCGCATCATTGGTGGGCGCAGGCCTTCCTTTAGAGAGAAGTCTCACCGCACTGAGTGAAGAGTCTTCCAGCACACAACAACGCGATTTAGTGGCGGGGCTTCGCGCCGAAGTCAACGCGGGATCGCCCTTGGCACAAGCGCTGGCACAGCATCCCCAAGAATTTGACGAGTTATATGTATCGGTGATTGCATCGGGCGAACAAAGCGGTCGCATTGCACAAGTGCTGGATCAATTAGCCGATGATTTGGAAGCACAACACCAAATGCGCAACAAACTCACGGCTGCGATGCTCTACCCCGCTATTGTGAGCGCTGTTGCTTTTTTAATTGTGATGTTTTTACTCACCTATGTGGTACCGCAAGTTGCAAGTGTATTTACATCGGGCAACCGAAGCTTGCCTCTCTTAACCATTGTGATGTTGGCGATCAGTCGCTTTGTTCAAAACACGTGGATGTATGGATTGCTCATTGCGATTATTGGCGCATGGGTCTTGCGTATGGCCTTGCAACAAGAATCGTTTCGCGAGCGCTTCGACGCTGCTTGGTTACAACTCCCCCTTTTAGGAAAACTCTCGTTGGGTTACAACGCCGCACGTTTTGCAAGCACACTGGCTTTGTTGGTTGGCGCTGGCGTGCCTATGCTTCGCGCATTGCAATCGGCCGCACAAACGCTCAGCAACCGCGCATTGCGCGCCGACGCCATGCTCGCCATCGACTTGGTTCGTGAAGGCGCGCCGTTAGCATCGGCCTTGTCACAAAACAAACGATTGCCCAGTTTGCTTTCGATGTTTGCACGATTAGGTGAACAAACAGGTCGCCTGCCAGAAATGCTGCGTCATGCGGCCAATCATTTAAGCAATGAAGTGCAACGACGGGCCATGCAGTTGGCCACATGGCTAGAGCCTTTACTCATTGTGGCGATGGGCGCGGTTGTTTTACTCATCGTGTTGGCCGTCATGATGCCCATCATCGATTTAAATCAAATGGTGAGATAACCCATCATGGCTGTCACACTCCTTGGTCAACTCGTCGTCGCCATTTCATCGCGCGCATTGTTTGATTTTGAAGAAGAAAACCAAGTCTTTGAAGATACCGATGATCGCGCTTACATGGATTTGCAATTGTCGCGCCTTGAAGAACCAGCCAAGCCAGGCGTTGCATTTTCATTGGTCAAAAAATTATTAAGCTTCAACGACAGCGAGCATCAACGCGTTGAAGTCGTGATTTTGTCTCGCAACGACCCCGTCAGTGGCATGCGTGTGTTTCGTTCTGCACAACACTACGGCCTCAACATTCAACGCGGCAGTTTTACACGCGGTCAACCGCCTTGGCGTTATTTAAAACCACTCAACGCCAATTTATTTTTATCTACGCACTTAAGTGATGTGCGTGCGGCTCTCAACACGGGCGTGCCCGCCGCTCAGGTGTATCCCAACTCTGCGCATGCGTCACAAGCGCATCCACACGAAGTGCGCATTGCATTCGATGGCGATGCAGTTTTGTTTTCTGATGAAGCCGAGCGCGTTTTTCAATCGCAAGGTTTACACGCGTTTCAACAACACGAAAAAGACAAAGCCACACAACCGTTGTCTGCAGGCCCTTTCAAACCCTTGCTAATGGCCTTGCATCGATTACAAAATGAAGGCACGCCCACCATTCGCATCCGTACCGCATTGGTCACAGCGCGCAGCGCACCTGCTCACGAGCGCGCGATTCGCACATTGATGCAATGGAATATTCAAGTGGATGAGGCCATGTTTTTAGGCGGCTTGCCCAAAGGTGAATTTTTAAAAGAGTTTGAGCCCGATTTCTTTTTTGACGATCAAACAGGTCATATCGAATCAGCTTCTCGACATGTGCCATCGGGTCATGTGGCACAAGGCATCGCCAACGATCACTTAAGCGATTGATTGCGCCGTCGTGCGTTCACGACGCGCTATCCAGATCGTTGAGCACAAAATCACAATCGCACCCAACACTGTGGTTTTACTGGGAATATCTGCGAACACCAACCATCCCACCAACGACGCCCATATCAAATCCAAAAAACGCAAAGATTGCGTTGCCGATACATCGGTCACTCGAATACCTCTTGCCACCATGTAATGGCCGACCGAACCCAACACACCACTGAGTAAAAATCCAAGCCACTGATACCAAGTAGGGTTACTCCAATTGAGGAGCCCCATAGGCAAACTAAACAATGCAATGGCAATCGATTGCCACAACACAATCACGCTCGATCGCTCAGAGCGCGTGAGTGTTTTTGTAATTAAAAAAGAAACTGCAAACATCGGAGCCGATGCCAACATCAACAACGTGTACAAACCACCACCGCCTTGGAGATGCGGCGCCACCACCACCACGACACCCGAAAAACCAACCAACGCTGCAATCCATCGATCCAGTCTCATTTTTTCACCCAAGAACCAAGCCGCGCCGATCATAATAAAAATAGGCCCCGTAAAACTAATCGCAGTTAAATCAGCCATCGTTACATGCGGCAATGCGGTAAACCAAACGATGAGTGCAAGCGTGTGAACGGCACCTCGCCAAAATTGCCCCTTGATGTCTTGCGGTATGTAGGCGCGCCAACCTGCACGAAATAAAAAAGGCAACATCACCACAATACCCAAGCTGTAACGCAGAAATTGTGTTTGATACACATCGAGATTCATGCTGAGCCAGCGCAGCACCGAATTTAAAAAACTAAAAACAATACCGCTGGCCACCATCCACAACATACCGCGCCAAACAGCAGGCAAGCGATGTACGCGCTGACGCGTACGCTTGTGCGCCAACACCATGCGACGTTGAATGAATTGTGAAAACGTTACTGGAGGTTTCAAAATAATTTATAAAAGACTTCTGCCACCCCTTGAGTGTAGACGCAAGAGCTGCGATTGTCTGTCACTGATCGATTACTTTTATGCCCTTGCCAATGGCAACGCATCCCACGACGTGGTGTAGTCGGGGGTTCGTCTGCCCTGCTTCATTGCCCATGGTTTTGTCGCCGCTTGCTCACCCGCACTTGCAATTTGCAAAGTCCCTCGCCCATAACGCGTATTGAGTTGATCCATCGCCAACATCAGCGGTTGTTTTTTAACTGCGTCAGAGTTGCTATCAACCAACATTGAATCGATCCACTGCAATTCATGTTGGTGCCAATGCGAAGGCTGTAAGTCCAGCAGCATCACACCTGCTTTGGCATATTTAAAGCCCGCTTGGTAAATGTGAGACAAGCCCGCAAGTGCCGCTTGCACAATAGCGTGACTGTCGTCAGTTGCACGCATCAACGGCGTCACCACCGATCGCGAATACTGCGCGTCCTTGACTCGAAATGGACTCGTTCGAATAAAACACAGCACTTGCAATGCACAACTTTTTTGTCTTCGCATTTTTTCTGCGGCGCGACTTGCAAACTCTGTGACTGCTTGTTGAAGATGTGACAGCGCCACAATCGGCTCACCAAAACTTCTCGTGCAGGCAATTTCTTTTTTATTAGGTGCTGCATCGTCTAAATCAATAGACGGCGTGCCTTGTAACTCACGCACTGTGCGCTCAAGCACTACGGACCACCGCGTGCGCGCTAGCGTGAGATCCATGTGCATCAAATCCCACGCCGTATGAATACCCGCCTCGCGCAATTGCGCGCTGATGCGTCTACCCACACCCCACACCTCGCTCACATCGGTGGCTTGCAACAACAAACGTTTTTGTTCGGGTGTACATGCAGACAAATGACACACCTGCGCATAACAATCGGGATACACGCCTGGTTTTCGTTCTGCTGTTTTGGCAATGTGATTGGCCAACTTCGCCAATGTTTTGGTGTCTCCAATGCCCACGCAACACGGAATGCCCACCCACTGCAACACACGCGCACGAATTTTGAATGCGCGCTGCGTGATGTCACCACGAATACCGCTCACATCCACAAAACTTTCATCGATGGAATAAATTTCTTGTCGATGACCCAAGCCCGCTACCAAACTCATCATGCGATCGCTCAAATCACCATACAACGCAAAGTTGGCAGACAAACTCACCAAACCCTGCGTCTCTTCTAATTCTTTGATCTTGAACCAAGGCGCGCCCATTGCAATACCCAATGATTTGGCTTCGTTGCTCCGTGAAATTGCGCAACCATCGTTGTTAGACAACACAACAACGGGTGCATTGTGCAAACTTGGACGAAAGACACGCTCGCACGACACATAAAAATTATTTCCATCCACCAATGCGTACACCACACACCCCTTAATTTTTAAATTGCTTAATCGCCGCAGTAACAACGCCCCATATCTCCAGGGTCTGACCCTCTTTGGGAACAATATCTGCAAATGTAGGATTGGCCGCTTTGAGTCGCACACGATCGGCGCGAATCGCCAAAGTTTTGCAAACAAATTCACCATCAACCACCGCAATCACCACATGACCCGAACGCGGTCGAATGGCGCGATCAACCAACACCACATCGCCATCAAAAATTCCCACTCCGCGCATCGAGTCGCCGCGCACACGCAACAAAAATGTAGCTTGTGGATGACGAATGAGTTGCTCCATCAAATCAATTCGCTTCAGCAAATGGTCTTCGGCGGGCGATGGAAATCCTGCCTTCACAGTGGCAACCGAGGCTTGCACCCACAAGGGCAAATCTGCCAAAGGCAGGGGCTGAGAAATCGGGAGTTTTTTTAACTGGC
>RFYV01000092.1 GCA_009921265.1 Betaproteobacteria bacterium
CTCATGACACATCCCATTATTGGTGTGGTCATGGGTTCCAATTCCGATTGGGACACCATGCAACACGCCGCCCTTATTTTGCAAGAGTTTGGCATTGCCTTTGAATCCCAAGTGGTTTCAGCACACCGCATGCCCGACGATTTGTTTGCTTACGCACAACAAGCCAAAACCCGCGGTTTGCGCGCCATTATTGCAGGCGCAGGGGGCGCTGCGCATTTGCCAGGCATGTTGGCCGCAAAAACAACAGTGCCTATTTTGGGCGTGCCTGTTCCAAGCAAACACTTACAAGGCGTGGACTCTTTGCACAGCATTGTTCAAATGCCCAAAGGCATTCCAGTAGCCACCTTTGCGATTGGCTCTGCGGGTGCGGCCAATGCCGCTTTGTTTGCAGTGGCCATGTTGGCCCACGACAACGAGGCCATGCAAAAAAGTTTGGATCAATACCGCCAAAAACAAACCGAAGCTGCGCGCCAAACGAAGCTTCCGCCTTTGGCATGACGTCTCGCTTCAAAGCTTTGCCCCCTGGCTCAACGCTTGGCGTGATGGGGGGCGGTCAACTCGGGCGGATGTTTGTGCACGCTGCACAAACTTTGGGGTATCAAACCGTTGTTTTAGATCCAGATCTACAAAGTCCTGCAGGACGCGTGAGCCATCACCACATCACCACCGCTTACACCGATGCAACCGGTCTCAAACAAATGGCTGAAATGTGTGACGCCGTTACCACTGAGTTTGAAAATGTGCCTGCTGCGTCTTTGCAACAACTCATGCAAACGGTGTGTGTTTCACCTCAAGCACATGCAGTGGCAATCGCGCAAGATCGCGCTGAAGAAAAAAAATATTTTGTTCAATGTGATGTCCCAGTAGCGCCGCATCATGTCATTCTTCACACGAACGATCTTCAAAAAATCAACGCTGCGCTCTTGCCTGGCATTCTTAAAACGACGCGCATGGGTTATGACGGCAAAGGTCAAGTGCGCGTTAACAACGACTACGAATTAAAAAATGCTTGGCACGCACTACAAGGCACATCGACAACGCCTGTTGTTTGCATCTTAGAAAAAATGTTGTCTCTTACTGCTGAATGCTCAGTCATTGTGGCGCGTTCGCACGACGGCCAAATGGTTCATCTGCCTGTTCAATGCAATCTTCATCGCAATGGAATTTTGGCAATAACTGAAGTTTTTAAAAACAACTTAAAGCCTGCTTTTGAACAACAAGCCATTGAAAGCGCCAAAAAAATTGCGCAAGGATTGCAATACATCGGCGTGTTGTGTGTTGAATTTTTTGTTTTAAGCGACGGCAGTTTACTTGTCAATGAAATTGCGCCTCGCCCACACAACAGCGGCCACTACAGTATTAACGGTTGTGATGTTTCACAGTTTGAATTACAAGTGCGTTGCATGGCGGGCTTGCCACTCACGCAACCTCGTTTGCACAGTGCAAGTATTTTGCTTAATTTATTAGGTGACTTGTGGCACACGCCAAACAATTCCATGCGTCAGCCCAATTGGTCACAAGTTCTATCGCTATCAGGCATGCATTTGCATTTGTATGGGAAAAATGAAGCCAAGGTCGGGCGCAAAATGGGGCATCTCACCGTTACAGGTGTTGATATCCAAGAGACTCGTCAACGCGCGCACCAAGCCGCATCGATTCTTGGCATTGACACTTGGTAAATCATGATTGTTGATGCCAATTTATTTGTCCATATTCAAAAAGCCGCTCTCGAATTAAAGCAAGGGCGTCTGATTGGTTTTCCTACTGAAACAGTTTATGGTTTAGGCGCAGACGCTTGCAATGCAAAAGCGGTAGAAGGTATTTTTCTACTCAAAGGAAGGCCCAGCGATCACCCATTGATTGTTCACATCGCCAACAAAAACGATCTGAGTTTTTTTGCAACAAATATTCCTGCGTTTGCGCAAGCATTAATGGATGCGTTTTGGCCTGGCCCCTTAACGCTGATACTGACTCGTCAAAATGATGTGGCCACGGCGGCGGCGGGCGGTCAAGGCAACATTGGGATTCGCATGCCCTCGCATTCTGTTGCACTCGCAGTTTTAAAAGAGGCCGCTCAATTGGGCGTGATGGGTGTTGCTGCACCGTCGGCCAATCGCTTTGGGCGAGTCAGCCCCACCACCGCTTTGCATGTGCAAGATGAGTTCGGTCAAGAGTTATTTATTTTGGACGCGGGTGCTTGCCCTGTTGGAATAGAGTCCGTGATTGTCGACTGCACGCGGAAACATCCTGTATTGCTCAGACCCGGGATGTTGACCATAGATGCGTTGTCAAAGGCCTGCGGTCAACAAGTTTTATTGGCACATGAGTTGGAAAGTGCGTCCCCCAAGGCTTCGGGTACGCTGGAATCGCACTACGCCCCACAGGCCAAAGTCATTCTTTTTGAGTCTCAAGGTTTGAAATTGGCACTAAAAGATCGGCTGGCTAAAGGCCTAGACGGACTTACGGTTGGGGTTTGGACGCGCACAAACCTCTTGGAGGATGATGGTTTTTCTTCCAATACATCAGCAGATGCAGGGGTGTTTTTTGTGCCCATGCCCAATGACGCTGCCCATTGCGCCCAAGCCCTTTTTTCTACCTTGCGTGAATTAGACGGCCAATGCGTTGATCAGATATGGATTGAAAGGCCCCCGTCCTCGCCCGACTGGACAGGAGTTCTTGACCGCCTTGAGCGCGCCGCGTATTAATGGCTTGCTCAACCAATAATTAGTTAAACTAATAGATTATTAGGAGAATAATCTTGGAAGCTCCCTTTTCTAAATTTGGTCGCGTTTTGTTTGCCTCATTCGCTGCATTTGTATTGGTGTGCTTGACGAGTTGTGGTTCAAGCGCATCCAAAGTTGATGAGTTCATTCCTTCACGCATTGTGGTGATTGGGGATTCATATAGTTATTTGGGATCATCGGCTAATGGGTATAAAGACAGAATAACGGTAAATGATGGGGGAGCCGTTACAGATGGGTCTAATGTCAACAATTGGGTTTTACAAATTGCAGGTGGATATGCACTTAGCAAAGTAATAGCTGATGGAAAGATTGTGAGCGGGATTGTCGATAGTGTTACAGCTGCAATCGATGTTACAAGACCTCTATCTTGTAAGCCAACTTCGTTTGATACCTTGCCTTTAGTTTTCAAAACAGACTTCAAAGTGGCCGATATTGTGAAGCAAATTGATTGCGCTTCCATTTCCTTAGCCAGCACTGATTTGCTTTTAGTCAATGGTGGCGTGGTTGATATATATAAGTTGGCTGAAGAAGTTGTTGCTTCAACAAAAACACAGGCAGCGGCAGAAGCCGGAGCAAAAGTACAGGCACATGCTTTAAGAGATTATGTGAAGAACTTAATTGCAACCACCGATGTTAAACACATCATGTTGTTGAGTGTGCCCAGCTTAGATGGAAGTCCTTATCAAATAGCTGGTGGCGCCGCCCTACAGGCGGCACTGATTGGCATCACCGATGCATTCAATACTGGATTATTTGAGCAGTTTGGAACCCAGCCCGCTGGATCAGGTGTTCGATCTTTTTATTCAGACAATGCCTTTAAGAGTTCAACCACTCTTGTTAGCTTGGGTATCAACATGTTAAATTCTAAATTTTGTGATGGTAGTGTTAATAAGCTCGCCAATCCAAAAGTTGAAGCTGGTAATACTGGATGTACCGACGCCAATAACGCCGCCTACAAATACGCCACGGAAAAATATCCCACACCTGTTATGCACCGCCTATTGGGTAACATGGTTTACAACACCATGCGCGGTTATTCAGGCTGGTGAGGTTTATGTGGTGCATTCATATCAACAGCCATCCTAAAAGTGAAAAGCTTTTTATGGTTGATGTGCCGTCCAATTGATCAATGCATCTAATGCGGGGCGCGCGGCATTGGCATTGTTGTGATAAATGATGGCAACCAAAACCCACCGCTGACCCAAAGGTCCATCCACATAACCTGCAACACCTGCGACGTCCCGCAAGCTTCCTGTTTTTAAATGCGCACTGGCTTGGGTTTTCATGCGCTTAAGCGTGCCGTCCATTCCTGTCATTGGCAATGATGACGCCAACTCGGGATAGATGGGCGAGCGCCAAGCCCATTGCAATAACTGAGCTAAGCCCATGGCGTGAATGCGCGACTCGCGACTTAAGCCCGATCCATTTTCGATGTGTGGTACGGTCACATTTGGAAATTTTTCTGACCACCATGAATTAATCACATCTCCCGCATTTTTTGAATTGGCCGTGCCCGATTTTTGCAAGGCCAGCGTTAAAAATAATTGTTCAGCCATCACGTTGTTGCTGAATTTGTTGATGTCCCTCACCACTTCGGACAAAGTGGCAGATTCATTTTGAAAAGCGGGTTTGAGATTGGCAGGCACAACGCCATCGCGCACTTTTCCGTTGATTTGCCCACCGACGTTTGACCATAAAGCAGCCACAGTTCTTGCAGCAAAGTTGTCGGGCTGTTGCGCAGCAATTGGCCACACTTTTTCTCCACACGCGGCAGGATACCCGCCTAAAAAAACAATGCGCTGTGGATCTTGAAATTGCGCTTTGAGCGCGCCTCGATAATCGCTGCAATCGGTTTGTATCATTGGGACGGTAGATGCAACGCTCACGCCTTCTTGCGGCGGCTCGGTGTGTATGCGCGCTACTTTGGCTTGCAAGTCGGGCACAAAATAAATCAACATGGATTTGAAATTAATTAGCAGAGCATCCGGCGAGGTGTTGTAAGGCCTTAAAGGTTCGCCATCAAAACTTGCGGGGTTGTGCGGTGGCAAATCAAATGCGGTGCGATCTAAAATAATATCGCCTTGTATGCGCGTAATACCAATGCCGCGAAGGCGTCGCATCAACAGCCACAATTTTTCTACGCCCAATCGGGGATCGCCTTGGCCTTTGATGAAAACATTGCCTTGAAGGACGCCTTCATTGATTGCACCATCAATATAAACTGGCGTATTCCAAACAAAAGCGGGACCCAAAATATCGAGGGCGGCGGCGGTCGTCACCAACTTCATCAGCGAAGCAGGATTGACTTTTTCTTGAGCGTTGTGTGTCCAAGGCGTTGCACTGGTGGGCTGTGGTTTCATCACCACCACATGAAGGGCGTCAAGCGGCACTTGCGCGCGCCTCATCGCTTCTATCACGTTGGGTGGCAACCAAGTCGATGGTTTAGTGGGTGCCTGAGCCGCAACAAACCCAGCGCTCCACACCATGAGCGCGATTGCAAAAAAGAGTCGACGAGTCCAAACTATTAATAAGACCATGGTTTGATTATCAATCGATTCAGGCAAGGCCGGAACGCAAGCGTTGATAATACCGATATATGAAATTTTTAACCATGGATACCAGTACCGAGCTCATGTCGGTTGCAGTGGGAATCGATGACCAGGTTTTTCACGACGAAGGCGCTGGAGGCGCTCAATCGTCTGCGCATTTAATTGCAATGGTGATGCTTGTTTTAAAACAAGCAGGCATTGGATTAAAAGATTTGAATGCGATTGTTTTTTCTCACGGGCCAGGATCGTTCACGGGTTTGCGTACTGCTTGCGCTGTATCGCAAGGTCTTGCATTGGGCGCCGATTTACCCGTAATTGGAATAGATAGTTTGCTTGCGATGGCCCAGAATGCAAAATCCGAGCATCCGCAATTCAATCGTTTTTTGTCTTTGATGGACGCGCGCATGAATCAAATGTATGCGGGCGCCTATGAATGGCACAACAACCAATGGTCAATGGCGATGGCGCCCGTGTTGATTGAACCGCAGCAACTCAGTTGGCCCGCCCATTGGCATGACGATGACCACAAACGCGTCTGCGGTAATGCTTTTGCTGCGCATCAAACTCATATTGGCAATGAATTAAAATTATTATCTGACCCTATTTATTCATTGCCCAATGCATTGGCTCTTTTGACGCTTGCGCCTCATACGTGGCGCAACGGCCATGCAATGGATCCCGATCAAGCTTTTCCAGTTTACATACGCGATAAAGTCGCTCAAACCACTGCCGAACGAAATCAAGCATCTCTTTAAAAACCCATGTCCATCGCCAACGCTTTATTCACGCCAATGACGCAAGAGTGTCTTGACGATGTGTTGCGCGTGGAGCAGGCCGCTTATTCACATCCTTGGACGCGCGGTAATTTTCAAGACTCGATGCTGTCGGGCTATCACATGCTTGCTTTGCATTGGGGTGATGAGTTGATTGGATACTATGTTGCGATGCGTGGCGTTGATGAAATGCACTTGCTCAACATCACCGTTGCTCCATCGCACCAAGGTCAAGGCTGGGGCAAACACATGCTCGATATGGTGTGTCATTACACGCGTGAGCGTCGCGTATCGTGTTTGTGGCTTGAAGTACGACGTAGCAATTTACGCGCAATTGCGATCTATCAAAAATACGGCTTCTTATCGGTGGGCGATCGAAAAAATTATTATCCTGTCAGCGCCACAGAACGTGAGGACGCCATCGTGATGCGCATTCAATTATGAGCCTTCAACTCGACGCTCGCCAACGCGCTATGCTGGCCGAAATGGGTATAAAGGTATGGTTGCCAACGGCTGAAAATAAATCGATACCTCCCGAGACGAAAGTTGTTGGAAAAGCCGCGCCTATTACTCAACCGATTGCTAGACCCATTGCTCAACCTGTTGTCGAAACGATTGCAAAACTCCCGACTGTTGAACGAAGCTTGCCTAGCGGCATCAACGTAATGAATTGGATACAGTTGCAACAAGCGGTATCCACTTGCAATGCTTGCGGTTTATGTGAGGGGCGCGTTAGCGCAGTTTTTGGCTCAAAGCTTTTGGCTGAAAACCCATCAAATGCCAACTGGTTGATCGTGGGCGAACATGCGGACGATCAAGAAGAGTTTGAGTCGCAAGCTTTTGTAGGTCCTGCGGGAGAGTTGCTCGACAACATGCTCAAAGCCATGGGTTTGCAACGCGCACCCGATGTATCTCAGCCCATTGCAAAGCCTCAAGCTTTTGTGACTCACGCAATCAAATGCAAACCATCTAATCATCGCAAATCCACGCAACAAGAAATTCAAACATGTCACGCGCATCTCAAGCGACAAATCGAACTCATCAAACCACGCGTTATTTTGGCGATGGGTCAATCTGCGATTCAATCATTACTCAAAGAAAGCGTTCCCGATATAGAAAAAATGGTTTTAGGAAAATTACGTGGCGAAATTTATCGCTATCAAGATATTCCAGTTATCGTGACTTATCCGCCGAGTTATTTGTTAAAAAGTGCGGGCGATAAATCAAAAGCATGGCGAGATTTATGCCTGGCTCTTCGTGTCGCGAGTGGGCCACAAAACGCAGGCAATTGAAATCACAATCAAGAAAACGGCTGCCCAATCTTGCCAATGCAAAATTTCATTGAGCCAAATAGCACCACTAAAAACGCCAAGTACTGGAATAAACATCACGCTCAATGTTGAGGCCACTGGTGGCAAACCACGCGCCAATATTAACCATGCTGTTTGAGCAAAAACAAACACGCCAAACGCATTAAAAATAATTGCCCCCCATGTTTCTGTACGAGGCATGGCCCATCGTTCGGTTTCAACAAGAGTGGTTAAAACGGCCATCACAACAGCGGTCATGGCCGTCATCCAAAATGAAATCGTCAGCGTTGAAACCGTCATCTCTGTGCGACGAAGTCGTTGAATGCCGTATGCCCATGCTCCCGCTGCGGATAAAACCATGAATACACCAATCGGTTTTCCTGCCAATTGCGTGAACTCATGCCACAACAAAAATACAACCGCCAAAGTTGCCGCAGCAACGCCCAACCAAGCGCGCGATTGAAGCGGCGTTTTAAAAAACCACACGCTAAAAATAGCAGAAAAAATTGGCATGGTGTAGCCCAAAATCGCAACACGTCCGCTTGTCATATACGGCAACGCAACAATCACCATCACGTGCCAAACAAACATATTAAAAAATGAAAGCATGATGAGTTCTCTCCACTGCGCGCGCGGAACCACAAAAGAAATTTTTAATTTCCATAAAGCCAGCCCTAAAAATGGCAGACCAATCCACATACAAATTGATCTAAAGAAAATAGGCGGAAAATTGGTGACTCCAATTTTTAATATCGGCCAGTTGATGCCCCACACCAAGGTGAGGATCACGAGCAAAATCAATTGTTTTCGAGTAATGATAGACATGCGCCAATGGTAGCGGCTTGTTGATTGACCCGCTTGGCCTGGCTCCTACAATAGTGGGATGACTTTTATTGACAAATTGAATCACGCCGGCCTTGCTCATCAGTCCATGCTTTGCGTGGGACTAGACCCCGAGCCCTCGCGATTTCCGGCGTCTTACAAAAACGATACGTCTCGCATTTACGATTTTTGCGCGCGCATTGTGGACGCTACAGCCGATGTGTGCATGGCCTTTAAACCGCAGATTGCATACTTTGCTGCGCATCGCGCCGAAGATCAACTCGAAAAGCTCATGCAACACATGCGCAAAACTGCACCGCAAGTTCCTGTTATTTTAGATGCCAAACGCGGTGATATTGGAAGCACAGCCGCGCAATACGCGATTGAAGCGTTTGAACGATATGGGGCAGATGCGGTGACCTTGTCTCCATTTATGGGATTTGATTCGATTGAGCCTTATCTTAAATATCACAACAAAGGCGCATTTTTGTTATGTCGCACGTCCAACCCAGGTGGTGACGATTTGCAAACTCAACGACTGTCTTCTGTTGATGGATCACCTTTGTTGTATGAACACGTGGCCAAGTTAGCGCAAGGTCCTTGGAATTTAAATGGGCAGCTCGGTTTGGTGGTGGGTGCAACTTATCCAGCAGAAATTGAACGTGTACGACAAATTGCGCCTACGTTGCCATTGTTGATACCGGGTGTGGGTGCGCAAGGTGGGGACGCAGTCGCAACGGTTCGTTCGGGATGGCGACCGAATGCCCCCATTATTGTGAATTCATCACGTGCGATTTTGTACGCGTCATCGGATGAGCTGTTTGCCAATGCAGCGAGACTCGCGGCCATACAAACACGCGACAGCTTGAATGCTGCAAAACAGTAATTGAGTTCTAAATTAGGGTTAGATAATTGGGGTCGACCCCAAT
>RFYV01000093.1 GCA_009921265.1 Betaproteobacteria bacterium
TAAGCCAAGGCAAGCGCCTTGATTGTGCTCACTGAATATGTAAAAACTTTTATTTTGCCGTGGGTGCGTTTGTTTGGAAAACGGGTTTTGTGTTTGGTTGATTCAAATCTAAATTTGCGCGCGTACCCATTGCCCACACAATTCCACCCAAAACATGTTTTCTAAATTCTGGTTCTAAAAAAGATTCTTTTGTATGGCCCATACCCGTGTACCACGCGCGCCCGCCATCAAATTCATGCATCCATGAAATTGGATGGTCTCCATTCATTGTGACTTCTCCCAAATCTTGATCGTTCACAGTCACCAACACTCGAACATTTTCCCTTGGATTTGTTCGAAACCTGTACCACTCATCCGCGCGTCTCCACGAATCTGGAAAATCAATTGTGCTGATGTGTGTCTTATCTTCTCGGCGCACGGTCGCCAAAATGACGTCCGTGTGATCTTTAAACCACGCACCAACAAGTTGTCCGTACCAAGGCCAGTCATACTCCGTGTCCGAAGCCGCGTGAATACCAACAAATCCCCCACCAGAATGTATGTATTGCTCAAACGCACCCTGCTGTTCTTTGTTCAACACGTCACCGGTCGTGCTAAAAAAAATAACCGTAGAAAATCTTTTTAAATTGTCGCTTGTAAACACACCCGAATCTTCTGTTTGCTCCACCACAAAACTTCCTTTTCCTATTTCGCGTAATGCATACACACCATCAGAAATATTTTTGTGTCTATACGCCTTTGTTTTTGTGAAAACCAGAACGTGTGGCGGTTCGCCCGGTTTGTCGAGTGTGGTTTTCTCCACGACGACCTGGGTGTCTTTACTTGATGTATTTACTTGTTGTTTTTCGGTGGATTGTGGGGTGTTTGCACAACCAAAAAGCAAAAATATGGCGGCACAATGAATCAGAAAATATACTTTTGTTTTTGATGCTGGTTTGTATTTCATTTTTTTCCCAAATCTATCGCAAGTATGCCTTATTTTTGGCTTGAATTACGGTGAGTATTGGGGCTACGCTAGGGATCTGTGACCACTCCCCAATCCGCAAATGATCGAACACTCGCGCGACACCCAAAGCCGCTTGGTGGTGACACGGCTCGAAATCTTCCGAATCCTGCCGTCAGTCTTTCGGCATTTATTTTAAACAACGGCGACGAAAGCCGCCAGAATTTACGAATTGGAAAAAAACCTGATTGGTTGCGTGCGCGCGTTCCTGGTGGCGAAGGCTATCTACGTTTAAAAGCAATTATGGATGAGCACAAACTGCACACGGTTTGCCAAGAGGCAAGTTGTCCAAATATGGGCGAATGTTGGAGCCGTGGTTCGGCCACCATTATGATTCTTGGCGACACCTGTACTCGCAGTTGTGGTTTTTGTAATGTGAAAACGGGTCGACCAGCCGCTCTTGATTTGGATGAGCCTCGCCGAGTTGCGGAAAGTTTGCGTTTAATGGATTTGAAACACGTGGTCATCACAAGCGTCAATCGCGATGAGTTGCCTGATGGTGGTGCCGAAATATGGGCAGAAACAATTCGTCTCACGCGTGGGGCGTGTCCGCAAATGAGTATTGAAGTTCTTGTTGGTGATTTTTGTGGAAACGAAAAAGCAATTCAAACCGTGTGTGATGCTCGTCCGCGAATCATTAGTCACAACATGGAGACCGTTCGGCGCATGCATTCCGCCGTGCGTCCACAAGCGCGTTATGAACGATCTTTGAATGTGTTGAAACAATTCAAGGCAAGCGGTCTGCTTACAAAGACCGGAATCATGGTTGGAATTGGGGAACATGACGAGGAAGTCCTTGACCTCATGGATGATGTTCGACGGGAATCACAAGCGGACATTTTGACTATTGGTCAATATTTACAGCCCACACGAAATCATCTTCCTATTGATCGCTGGGTTCGACCTGAACAATTTATTGAATTTAAAAAACAAGCGCTAAGTCGGGGATTCAGGATTTGTGAAAGCGGTCCGCTTGTCCGAAGCAGTTACCGCGCTGATGAACAGGCCGCTTTAATCAGTGATCTTTGATTGCTGGAGGCAGCATTCTTCCGATCACCACTGGCTTCATTGGAAAATCAATTAAGCACTGGCGCAAATCTTGAAGGGTTAAATTCTCTATGCGTTCCATTTCTTTTTCGATTGGAATTGGTGGAAGACCATACGCCCACTGGGAACCCAATCGATGCATTCGCCCCGAGGGTCTTTCGCCAGCCAACGCTATTCCGGTTGCGATGCGCGCCCGCGCTCTATCTAGTTCATCCTGCTGTAGTGTTTGACTCAGTTGGCCCATCTCGGCATGCAATCTTTTTTCAACCTCCGCCACATTTTGGCTTTCACATGCGGCAAAAACTAAATATTCACCAAGACCATCTCTTCCCTCAAATGAGCAGGATGCTTCTTCCGCCAAGCCTGTTTCAACAACGCTCCAATAAAATTTGCTTCCCTCTCTATCACCAACAATTTGGCTTATCAAACTGCTTGCATATCGACGCATGTCGCCCAGTGCCGGCGCGGGCATCATCATTCCTATGTATGCGCGATTTGTGTTGGGCATGATTTGGGTGAATTCAGTTGGTGCGGGAGTGAATGGTGTATGAACGCGACCCGGCTTTCCTCGTGGCCATTCACCACAAAGTCGCTGCGCTTCGCTTATCACTTTTTCAAAATCAATCGGGCCCGCCACCGCCAACACCATATTGTCGGCGGCGTATCGATTGGAAAAGTAGTTTGACATTTCGTCCTTGGGCAACGATCCAACCGTTTTTTTTGTGCCTAGAACCCTGTGGGAAAGCGCTGTGCGCAATGCGGGTCGAAGAATGTCTGACAAAATTTCTATGGCGGAAAAAATGTGTTCGGGTAAAACGTGCGCATGAAACGCAGTCAGCTCTCCGCTTGTGAATGCGTTATGACTAGCTCCAATAAAATCAAAATCATTGTTCACATCAAGCGCGGTTCTTCGCTTGGATCCCTTGAACATCATGTGCTCAAGAAAGTGGCTCACTCCCATTATGTGGCTTGATTCATCGCGGGCGCCGGTTCGAACAAAAAATCCGGCGGCGGCCGTGTGTGTTGCCTGATCTATCTCTCCGATTACCACAAGTCCGTTTGAAAGCCTTGCTTCTTTATATACAAATGTCATAGGTCGATTCTAGTTCCTTGATCTCAATATCTCATTATCGGATGGGCTGAATGAGTAAAAACAAAAAATAACTCAATTCATAGGTGTTTTGTTGCGTTTAGCCTACAGATTTGCAATCAAATGCAATAGTTTATTTATGGATTTCAAATCGTTTTCGTTACCCCGAAAAAATCCGCCACCTCTAAGTGATTTTGTTTCATTAGAAAATAGACGAAACCAACAGCGCGCGATTGGTTCTGGTGAAATTTTAATTTCTTGGCATCACGAACCAGATGTTCTTCGTGCTTATTCCACTTTGGATATCAGTGAAAATGGAGCCCGTGTGATTTTAGATTGTTATCTACCCGACGGCTTAACCGGTCTCGCGCTATTTCACCGTCCGACCGGTATTCGTATTGACCGTCCTTCCATCGTGGCCTGGTGTAGGGCCGTACGCGAGAATCAAGGAAGGCTTTTGAATTACGAAGCTGGCATTCGATTCTTTTAGTACCAAGAAATTTCTCGCACCAAAAATCTTAAGCTCGATTTGGTTTTTGGAAACCAATTGGTAGAGCTCCAAAAACCGCCGCCATTGTCATTGGTTCTTCGCCTAAAACATTTCGAAGGTGCGAAGCAAGCAATCGATTTGCTCTGTTCAACCCCTCGTCGTCGGTTGATGGTTCTTTGTGTGGCGCAAGTGATTCGAGCGCCAACATTGTTCCCCTTCGAATTCTCCAGTGTGTAGGTATTCCTGAATCAGTTGTAAACCTGCCTTCAATTGGATCAAACGCTAATGTTTGTGCTTGTGGATCTGGATCTTTCAATTCGGGGCGCCAACCCGTTTCTTCCAACAATGACCATTGGAATCGCAACAATGAAAGATTGTGGGCCTCGCCATTTTGCAACACGCGAAGGTGTTCAAGCGTGGTGGTGTACAGCCCTGGATGTGGATCCGCTGTTGGCAGCATTCGACCAATCATGTCGGCCACATACCAACCAGATCTATTCGCTTGAAGGTTATCCCTTAGTTTTGGAAACGTTTCGCGGACATCCCACTCGGTCAGTGTTGCAAGCTCGGATTCTCTTTTCAAAATAAATCCAATATCTCCGCGCGAAAGAACATCAAAGCCGCCAGAAAATTTACCCTTGTCGCGTTTTGCGCCCTTGGCAAGGCCGCGAACAATTCCATTTGTTTTTGTAAACAGCACGGTGGTTTGGCTTGTTTCAGACCAATCCCAATGGCGTATACACAGAGCATCATCAATTATTACTGACACTGAATTTATTTATTTGAAGATTTGTTTTTTTCGGACAGCATTGCTTTCACGCTGCTCCGCGCTGACTCAACACGGTTTCTTCCGGCCTGCTTCGCTTTATAAAGAGCGGAATCAGCGTTTTTCAGCATCTTTTCGGGTGTTATGTCATCACCGAAGTTTTCGGTGTCGCATATTCCAAAACTTGCGGTGACCACAAGGTCGGGATTACCTGGCCACACTATGGATTCGATCGCCATGCGAAGTCGTTCCGCCACCTCGCTTCCGCTTTCAATATTGGTGGAGGATAAAATTAATCCAAACTCTTCTCCTCCGTAACGACACGCAATGTCGCTTGTACGTCCGCCAGAAAGTATTTGCGCAACCTTTTCAAGAACACTGTCTCCAAATGGATGGCCGAACTGGTCATTGAGTCTTTTAAATCGATCAACATCACAAAGTACAAGTGTGAGTGGTCGCGCGTGTCGCTTGGCCTCTGAAACTTCTTGGATCATTCGCTGATCGAAGTAGCGTCGATTCCAAAGCCCCGTCAGTCCATCAAGTTGCGCGCGTTGCTCCAGTAGTTTCACAAGGTGCTGTGTTCGAAGCGCGCTGCGCACACGAGCCTTCAACTCAAAGGCGTCAAATGGTTTGGTTATGAAATCAATAGCGCCCAAATCAAGACCCTTCACACGATCCATGGGTTCGTTACTGCCGCTGATAAATATCACGGCAATATTTCTTGTTTCAGAATCTTCCTTCAATTTTTCCAACAACTCAAATCCATTCATGCCATCCAGACCGATGTCAAGCAATATGACTTCTGGCTTTAGCGCTTTGGCTTTTTGTAATCCTTCCTCGGAACTCCTGGCGCTATGTAACTCCAAACGCTCGCCCCGCAAACGTGTTTCAAGCAGACGCTGAATAAGTTCTGAATCATCTATCGCAAGCACTCGCGGAATTGGATTTTCTTCAGCCATCTCTTAAGTGTCCTCTGAAATGTCTTTGCCTGCATGAATACGATGCAGAGTGGAAATAAAGTCCTCAAGATTTTTTTGGACCTCATGCTTCCACTCTTTTTTAGGCACACGGAATTTTTTTTCTATACCTGACGCCATTCTCGTGATCATAGGGAACCCATACCCGCCGCCCGCGCCCTTGAGTTGATGAATCATCTTGCAAAATTCATCTTTGTTGTCTTCATTAAAAAATAATTCAAGAGCCGCAATTCTCTTTGGAATTTCATCTAGAAACATATTGATAATTTTAGGCATCCCTGGTTCGTCTAAAAAATCGCTGAAGATTGGCGCCATGATTTGAGTTCCTTGTTGGTCATTCAACATAATCCGTGTTCCTTTGAAGGTCAGATTTCCCCGGACTGTCTGCCTAATTTTTCTACTACTTGAATCATCCAATTCAATTTTCTTTCTCCAAATAAAATTTCATAATTATCATCAAATTTTGGGTTTATTGCTTGTTTGAATTCAAAGATCGCTACAATCAATTTTTTCCACGCCTAGCCGCGCGAAAGCGCCGTTTCAGGAGATTGAGCCATGATTCCAAAGCCTCCGCCCAAAGAAGGGCAATTGGGCTTCCTTTATTTGCCTCCGTACCGCATTCAGGGCATTAGTGTCGCTGGTGAGCAGACTGTTGTGCATATTCCAGAGCTGGACCTTGTTTTTGATATTGGTCTATGCCCTCGCGCAACCCTTGCTGCCGGAACGGTTTGTCTTAGCCATACGCATATGGATCACGTTGCTGGCCTTCCTTATTGGTTCAGCCAGCGGTCGTTTCAAAAACTAGGGACGGGTCGTGTTTTGTGCCACCCAAAGCTTGTTCGTCCACTTCAACTCATGATGGAATCATGGATTGATTTGGAAAGACAAAAGACCCCACATGAGATTGTGGGTATCGAACCCGATAGCCACTATCCATTGCGACCAAACTTAAATGTGCGCGCCATTGAGGTCAGTCACTCCGCGCCAACACTTGGTTTTAGTGTTATTGAAAATAGAAGCAAGTTAAAAGAAGAGTTTCAGGGATTGCCACAAGATCGTTTGCGTGAATTGAAAATTTCCGGAACAGAAATTTCTCGCATCTCAGAAATTCCGCTCGTGGCTTACACGGGTGACACAGAAATTGGTCCCTTCCTCTATCGTGATGAGTTCACACAAGCTAAGATCGTGATCACCGAATGCACGTTCTTTGAAAAAGAACATCGCGATCGGGCTCGTGTGGGTCGACATATTCACGTAGATGATCTTCTCCCTCTTATGGAAGCGTGGAAGGCGGAGTCTGTTGTTGTTGTGCACATGAGTCGTCGCACAAATTTGCCGTTTGCGCGCGAGCGCTTAAAGGAAGTTCTAGGCCCGCACATGAATCGTGTTCATTTACTTATGGATCACCGAGCAAACCGCCAGCGGTTTGAACAGCAACTTCTTGAGAATGGCGAAACGCTAGGCAAAAAAACTTCTGCGCCAAGCATCGCCGCGCCTGAGTCCTCTACCTAAAATCTTCACAAAATCTTTTAATTTGGTTGACGGGTGGTCAATATGGTTTTACATTGACTTGCCACACTTTGTCACGGATTTCATTGCGTGGATTTGTTTCTAAATATCTTTGTTGATGATTTGAATGGACGCAAATCATCTTCTAACTCGCTCTCAAATTTCACTTCCATAAAGCCTGAAAATGTCCACCACCGACAAAGAACTTCAAGAAAAAATGTACGCCTATTTGCGGCGTCATCACCCAGAAATTTGTCGTCATTGGTTTGATCAAATTGCCGTCGCGGGCGTTGAGGGCGGCTTGTTGCGCCTGGTTGTTGACGAGCCTGTTCGGCTGAAATATTTACAACGAACATGTGTCGCGTCATTCACTGAAGCCGCGCAATCCGCTTCTGGTCGCTTAATGACTGTTCGCTTTGTTGCCTCTGATTTGGAGAAGGTCGATACCTCCGTGAAGTTGGTTCGTCCTCCCACTCACTCAAGTGAAAATAATTTCTCTGAAAGCCCAATTCTGCTTGATGAGCAAATGCTTCTCAGCCCTGATTATTGTTTTGATGGGTTTGTAGTTGGTCCAGGAAATCGTTTGGCCCATGCGGCGGCTCTTGCTGTGACATCCAAACTTGGCCGCGCGTACAACCCGTTCTTTATCCATGGCGCAGTTGGTTTGGGCAAAACGCATTTGTTACAAGCCATCTGTCAGGCCACGCTTCGCAATCAACCGGCTGCGAGAATTTTGTACATCAGTTGCAACACGTTCATGGACGCGTTTCATGAAAGCGTGAAGGCTGGGCGTATGAATGATTTTCGAAATCGTTTTCGAAATGTTGACTTGTTGGTTATTGACGACATTCACTTCTTGTCCAAGCGCGAGCAAACTCAGGAAGAATTTTTTCACACCTTCAACATGTTGCATCAATCTGGGCGGCAGGTTGTATTAAGTTCGGACGCGGCTCCTTCAGAAATTCCTGACCTGGAAGAGCGTTTAGTCAGCCGTTTTAACAGCGGACTTGTGGCAAGAATTGATCGACCTTGTTACGAAACGCGCGTTGCCATTCTGAAGGCAAAGGCAAAACTTCATGACCTTCAGCTTCCTGAGGATGTGCCTGCGTATGTCGCCGCAAGAATTGATTCAAACATTCGTGAACTTGAAGGCGCCTTAACTAAAATTCGTGGCGTGGCTTTGTCGCTCGGTCGAACAATTGATCTTGATCTTGCCAAAGAAGCGTTGGGCGTGAACATTCTTGTTGGAAGCTCCAAAAACAACCAGCCTTCCATGCAAGCCATTCTTGATTCGGTGGCTCATTATTACGATGTAAAAATGACCGACTTGTTGGGAAAGCGGCGCCACAAAAGCGTGGTTTTACCGCGCCAAATTTGCATGTGGCTTGCTCGTCGACACACTCGATACAGCCTTGAGGAAATTGGTGGTTATCTCGGTGGACGCGATCACACCACGGTTCTACACGCCGTTCGTACCGTGACCGCAAAAAGCAGCATGGATGAGTGCTTACGAACAGATGTTGAACGTTTGGAAGAGGGACTGAAGGCTTCTAGTCTGATCGCTCCAACTTCCGCACACTAAGTCAACAATCAATTTTTAAATGTGGACAACCTTGCTGATCTGTTCGAGAAGTGTCTCTGTATTTCTAATTTTCGCTCATATAAAATTTCACATCGTGTTGGGCGTTGTGTTGAAGAAAATTTGGAAAGCAAACCGAACGCTGCTTGACACCTTGTGCACGAATAAAAAAATTTATAAGTTTATGAATTCACTCTTGTTAGATTCATATCAAGGCTTTTGTCAACAATCAGACAGGGCCTTTATCTATGACTATGAATAGATCTATGGATAGATGAAGAGATACAAGATCGTTTCATTCCAAATGAAAAATGATTTATCGAGCCTTTTTAGGCTGACAAATAGAACAGAACACAGTTGATCTTTGCGCACAGAGAGCGTGCTTCAGGATCGCGCCACATGTCACACAAGGCTCTCCCCCTCGTCCGTACACCTGGTGGGCCTCTTGATACGTTCCGCACCTTCCTAGGGCATCTGCGTGGTTTTGAATTGTGGAACCACCACCTCGAATTGATTTTTTGAGAATCGATTGAAGTCGACGAGTCAATTCTGCAAGCTCACGAAATGTAATTGAATGAGCCTTACGAAAAGGATGAATTTGAGATTCAAACAAAGATTCATCCGCATAGATATTTCCAACGCCAGC
>RFYV01000094.1 GCA_009921265.1 Betaproteobacteria bacterium
ACACATAAAAGGGCTGAGCAATCGCTTTGCTAAACGCAATTAAAAGTTCGTTATGGCCTGCCATCACCACACCCATGTGCCAGTCTAAATTGGCTTGCAAGAAGGATGGGATATCGTGCATATTTTTTTGAATCAATTGATGCGCACGATCCAACTCTATCCAATCATCTGCTGTGTGATTCAAAGCGGCTAAACGCGCAGCTTGTGGCTCAATGGCTTCACGAACCTCTAAGATCGATTGAAAACGAATCCCGTGTCCACGAATAAAAATATTAATTGTTCTTTCTACCGTATACATACTGGGACGTATCACTTCAGAACCACCGTTGCGTCCTGTCTTGGTGGCAATCAATCCATCGGCCTCTAAGATACGCAAAGCTTCACGCACCGAGGCGCGCGAGAGTTGTGTTTGAATCGCCAAATCACGCTCGTTTGGTAAAGGCGTGCCTTGAACTAATTTGCCATCTAATATTTGTTGCCGTAGATGATCGGCAAGAACGTTAGAGGCCTTTGGAACCAGAACGGGTTGAATATCTAATTGAAGAGAATCAAGCATAGATGTATGAGATTATTTTCCTATGAATCGTGGTTGTCGTTTTTCTGAAAAAGCCAGAGCCGCTTCTGAAAAGTCTTGCGTCAACAAACCCAAAACTTGCGTGTGGTTTTCTAACTCCATCGCTGAACACAAACTCGTTGCATCCAAATTGGCCCACATCACACGTTTGGTATGCGTAACACTGAAAGGACTATTTTTTAAAATCAATTGCGCGTGTGCAATGGCATGTGCAAGCAACTGCCCTTCACACACTTGCGATACCAATCCGATTTGCAGCGCCTTTGAACTATCAATGGGTTGACCCGACAGCATGACGTCAAATGCACGTGAGGCTCCGATCAAGCGAGGCAGGTGATAGCTGATACCACACTCACCCGCTGACAAACCCATGCGCACAGCGCCAACATGAAAACTTGCCGATGCACTCGCCACTCGCACATCACAAGCCAAAGCCATTCCAAAGCCAGCGCCAACGGCTACGCCCTCGACAGCAGCAATCATGATTTGTGACGTATTGCGAATTTGTCGAATTACACCGTCAAAACACATTTGCAACTCATAAGATTGCGTGGCGTCCAAACTATAACGTCCCTGAACGTCCAATACCGATTTCAAATCTAAACCCGCACAAAAACTTTTTCCTTGACCCGTCAAAATCACGGCTCTAATGTGCGAATCGTGTTGTATTTCTTTTAAAGTATTTGTTAAATGCACAATAGACTCTGTGGTAATCGAATTCATACGTTCAGGTCGATTGAGTCGAACGATCACCAAATCGTCTTGAATTTTTTCAACTTGCACCGCAGAGTTTGTATTATTCAAATTCATCGTTGATCCATTATTTTTTGGCTGCGCCTACTGCAGAGGGTAATTTACCTAAAACAAATCCAGCATCAACAACAATATTTTGACCAGTGATGGATGAATTTTTTTCAAGCAACCAACACACGGCACTTGCAATTTGTTCGGGTTTACTGATGCGACCCAAAGCCGAGTTATCCATGTATTGCTGCCTCACCCGCTGATAGACGTCGTCGCCAAGCCCGTTACTCATCCACTTTCCTTCAATCATTCCAGGCAACACAGCATTGACGCGAATACGCGGCGCCAGTGCACGCGCCAATGTCAACGTGAGACTATTCAGCGCTGCTTTAGACAATACATAAGGAATCGAGCTACCGCTTCCAATTTGTGCGGCAATCGATGAAACACTCACAATAGCACCACCATCGGGCATGTGTTTTTCAACAGCGCGCGCCATTTGAAAAGGTCCAACGGCATTGACTCCAAACACTTTTAAAAAATCTTCTGCTTGTACGCCATCTAATTGCGTGAGCGGGACAAACTGTGTAATCGCTGCTGTATTGATCAAGTTGTCAATACGACCCCAACGATCTAAAGCGTGTCGAGCAAGATGAACGCAATCGACGTCTAACGCCACATTGCCTTTGACGGCGACGGCCTCGCCCCCCAAGGCTTTGCATTGTCGAACTACCTCGAGCGCCTGTTTCTCATTAGTACTGTAATTAATGATGAGCTTGGCGCCTTCTTTGGCCAATTGAAATGCACAAGCCGCACCCACACCACCCGAACCACCCGTGATGACGACGACTCGTTGTTCTGTTGTATTCATATGGGTTTGCTCCGTGTTGCGATACTTTTCATGTGCTGGCCTCAAAATATTGACGCACCACCGATTCAGCCACACATGCAGGTCGTGTTTCGCCGTCAATTTCCATGGTGACAGTAAACGTCAATTGCAAACCACCTTGGATATCTTCAAGCTTGGTTAATAAAAATCGACCTCGCACACGTGCACCCGATCGAACAGGATTGGTAAAGCGCACTTTATTTAAACCATAGTTGATACCCATTTCACAAAAGGGCAATGTCAGATGGCTCGCATAAAACTGACCGCACAATGAGAGCGTGAGAAATCCGTGTGCAATGGTTCCACCAAATTGCGACTCTTTACGAGCGCGCTTGGGGTTGACATGAATCCATTGAAAGTCACCCGTGGCTTTTGCAAAAAGATCAATGCGTTCTTGTGTGATATCAACCCATTGTGTGACAAAAGACTCTTGCCCCACACTTCGTCTGAGTTGTTCCAAAGTTTGAACAAATGATCCTACATCCATCATGATGATTTTCCAGTGGTTAAAGCAGTGATTTCATCGCGCATGAGTCGCTTCATCAACTTGCCATTGGCATTACGTGGCAGCGGTGTTTGCAAAAAAGTAAATGATTCAGGCACCTTGTAATCAGACAAACGCGACTGGCAAAATGTTTTTAATTCTTGATCGGTAATGGGTGACGATCTCAGGCTCACAAATGCGTGCACGCGCTCACCCAAAACCTCGCACGGCTTGGCCACGACAGCGCATTCTTGAACAGAGGGATGCTCGTACAAAGCATTTTCAACTTCGATGGTGTAAATTTTGTAGCCGCCGCGATTGATCATGTCTTTTTTTCGATCCAACACCTTCACATAGCCTTGCTCATCCATGGAACCCAAATCACCTGAGCGCCAATAGCCCGCAATGAAATTTTCTGCAGTTGCCTTTGGGTTATTCCAATAGCCTTTAACAACCATGGGGCCTTTGATCCAAATTTCACCCATTTCATGGGATGGCAGTTGTATGCCTTGGTCGTCGACCACGCACATATCCACACAGGACAATGCAATACCTACCGTGTCGTTGTGATTGACTGTTTCGCCTTGTGGCATCAAGGTGGCGGGAGACGTGGTTTCTGTCGCACCATAGCAATTCATCAAGATGAGACTGCGAACAGTGTCGGCCAGTTTTTCAATCGTTGCCACGGGCATTGGCGCCCCCCCATAGGCACCGACTCGCCATGCACTTAAATTCATCTTGCCAAAATCTTTTTCTAACAAACACAAGTTGTACATGGCGGGCACCATGAGCGTGTGCGTCATTTTTTCTTCGACAGCTAATTTTAAAAATACGGCCGCTTTGAATTGCGGCATCACAATGAGTTTGCAAGCGCTCAACACCATGGTGGTGATGAGAGCGATTAAACCTGTGACATGACTCAATGGCACAGTAACGATCGAGCAATCTTGTGTGGTTAAGCCCATGCCAATTTGATAGTGCATGGACGAATGCACAATTGCGAGGTGCGTGAGCATCGCACCCTTGGGCCTGCCCGTGGTGCCTGATGTGTACAAAATAACTGCAGTGTCTTCCTCAGCGACTTGCGTAATCGTTGATGCATGGTCAATTGCTGTCCATTGTTCGTAACTATCACTACCTGCACATGATTGCATACTGATGCGATACGTTAAATCGGGCGCCTCTTTGGCATCTGGCAATAAAGCACTCAAATCTGCTTCATGAAAAACAGCACGTGCGCCGCAATGTGCGAGTGCGTACGCGAAGCCTGGCTTTTGATCGCGAATACTTAAAGGCACGCTGATGACGCCGATTCGTGCGGCAGCAAACAAAACAACAATAAATTCAATGCGGTTTCCCAGCATCAATGCAATGCGCTCGCCCGCAACGATACCTTTGCTTGTTATTGCGCCTGCCAATTGAGTGCTGGCTTGTAAAAGTTGCGTATACGTTAACCGTTTGTCTTCACACACCAATGCAATGCCCTTGGGATTTTTGGCTTGAGCATCAACCAACAATTGATACAAACTAGTGGGTCGATTTTCAAAACAGCGCACCACGCGATCGTTGTAATGCGCTTCTAATCGCATCGCTGGCCAAGTGTCATCCCATATTTTCATAGGTTCAATTTATTGCGGATTGAATTCATGATCCAACAAAAACCAGATCGCTGCTTTTTGCCAATGCAAGCCAGCATGCATGCTGGCATACACACCACCTGGCAAGGCAGTTGGAAAAACAAATTTGAGCGCATTCAAACCTGGTACTTCGTAGCGTTGCACTTTGCTTTTGAGTGCAGGATAAACCATTTTTTCTACGTACTCAGGCGTTAAATGCTTGTGTAACAATTCGTAACTGGCTTTGTCTTTGGCAACCAAACTCAAATCCAAGATGTCCCCCTTGTCACCCGATCGTCCTGTTGCGATGTCACCCACTCTCATGATTGACTCCATATCAATTGTGAAGGAACGCTACTCGCCTGGATGTATCCGTCGAGAACTTCTAATCGATTTCTTTTTTCACTTCTGACACTGCAACCACCTGCAGGACCCGACAGCGTGAGCGAATAAATTTCATCTTCAACCGATTGCGCATCCATTGCGGTTTCGCATTGCGCAGATATATGCACTCGCAACTCAACGGGATCGCCGCGATGCGGTTTTGATTTAGCACCCAGCACAGAATTGAGTCCCACCACATCAATAGAAATAGTATCGGGTGCCCAAGTGTTTAATCGATAACGCAACACATCGGCCGCATTGAGTGCGCGTGCCAATGCACCCTCGCCTGCAAAACCAATTTCAATATCGACTAAAAAGCCTGGGTGCTCGACAAAACCAGCAACTTTGAGAGTGGGTGGTTGGCCCTTGGATTTTGCACCCGTCATGCGAATCGTGTTGCGGCCAATTGATTCAAATTTAATATTTGAAAAATCAACAATTAAATCGGGTGTCATGTAACGCGCGGGGTCATGTACTTCGTACAGCAATTGCAGGGTACATGTGATTGCGTCGACAATGCCTGGGGCGTCTTTTAATACAGAAATATCAGCTGTGCCATCTGCATAAACCTTGGCCAGTGGATAACCCAATTGCGCATAGTCTTGTGCAGAAAGTGGTGGCGGTTTGTTAGCGCCTGCAATCGGTTCGTAATTGCCACCCGTGAGTTGTCCACCGCATTCAAGCAAATGCCCCACAGTCAGAGCACCTGCCAACGCATCTTCCAAATTATTTAGATGTGCGCGAGCAGGCGCGGCAAACAAAGCCGAATCGGCAACGCGCCCTGTGACAACCACATGAGCACCCTCTTCCAAGGCTTGTGAAATTTTTTTACAACCTAAATACGCGTGTGCACCAATGAGTTTTCCCGTGATGGGCCTGATCCACTTCACTTGTGATTGCAAAGCCATCACGTCGTCGCCTTGCAACGCAGCCACACGTTGACCTTTGATACCGAGTTTGTAAGAAAGTTTGGTAATCGCTTCACCGGCAGCAACGGGATTGGCAGCACCTAGGTTAGAAACGATTCGACAATTTTTTTTGTGAGCTGCTGGCAATAGCGGTGTCAATCGCCTCTCCAATCGGGGATCAAACCCGGCATGTGGATTGTCAGTACGCGCCTTGATCGCAGGCACTAAAGTGCGTTCGGCCAAACACTCCAATGCAATCGTATCTATCTCACCCGATTGAACCAAACGAACAGCAGGATCGATGCGGTCACCTGCAAAGCCAGCGCCAGAGCCCACACGACAAGCCAAAGAAGAAGTTGACATTTACAAACCCATGTATGAACGTTGAATATCAGAATCATTGAGTAGATCAGAGGATTTTCCAGTTTTAAGCAAATGTCCGTGCTCCAAAATATAACCCCGCTCAGACATTTGTAAAGCGTTGCCCACGTTTTGTTCCACGAGCAAAACAGAAAGATTTTGAGACTCTACCATTTGTTTAACCATCACAAAAACTTTATCAACCATGATGGGCGCCAGACCCAAAGAAGGTTCATCTAACATCAAGAGCTTGGGTTTGGACATCATTGCGCGAGCAATGGCACACATTTGTCGCTCGCCACCCGATAATCGACCAGCCAACTGCTGTTGACGATCTTTTAATATTGGAAAAAGGCCCATCACTTCTTCTAAGCGATTTTTAATATCGGTGCGCGCCTTGCTAATGTAAGAGCCGAGTTCTAAATTTTCTAACACAGTCATGAATGGAAATAAACGCCCGCCTTCAGGCACCATCACCAAGCCACGCTCGGGACAATCATGCGCTGGCAGCCGCGTGATGTCGTGATTGTCAAATTGCACTTGACCCGATTGAGCCATCAAATGACCCGATAGGGTGAGCAGCAATGTACTTTTCCCGGCACCATTGGCACCCACCACAGAAACAATCTCACCGCGATTCACATGCAAATCAATGTTGTGCAAAACGGGTAACTCACCGTAACCCGAACTTAATTGGTTAACGCTTAGGATTTTTTCCATTGGTGCCCCTCTCCCAAATAGGCTTTGATCACCTCGGGCGCATTCAAAATTTCTTCCGCACTGCCCTCTGCAATCAGGCGGCCTTGATCCAAAACCAATACACGCTCAGAAAACGCACGCACCACTTTGAGGTTGTGTTCAATAATTAAAAAAGTATGGCCTTGTGCGTGCAATCGTTGCAGCAATTCAATGGATTGACTAACCTCGCTTTGATTGAGTCCCGCCATCACCTCATCGAGCAACATGATTTGTGGCTCTAAGGCTAATGCGCGTGCAACCTCTAGTCGTCTGCGCTGACTCAACGTTAAATCACCAGAACGTTTTCCCGCTAAATCGAGCATGGACACGGTTTCTAATACTTCAATCGCTTTTTCTTTGGCTCGATTCATCGATGATTCATTTTTGAATGTGCCAATCATCACATTCTCTAAAACGCTCATAGCAATCAAGGGCTTTGATATTTGAAAGGTACGCCCCATTCCTATTTTTGCGCGCTGATGCGGCGCTAGATCATTGACCTTTTGCCCTAAAAAAACCACGTCACCCATGGTCGGTGCAAGTTGCCCTGTGATTAAATTAAAGAACGTTGTTTTACCAGCGCCATTGGGGCCGATGATGCTGACAATCTCGCCTTTTTTAACGGACATCGACACATCATCAACTGCACGCAATCCCAAAAAATGTTTGCTTGCATGCTGAATATCTAACATGGCAGTCATGGTGCGTCTCCTTTCTTGCCCTTTATTTTTTGCAAGATATCAAGCAATAAACCATATACGCCTTTTTTCATAAATAAGGCTGCCATTACCATCAAGAAACCCAAAATCACGAGACTCATTCCTGGCAGTGAGTTGGCAAATTCTGCTCGCAAATAATTTTCGAATGGAATGATGAGTACTGCACCTAATACGGGACCTGCAATAGTTCCAATGCCGCCAATCAATGAAATAAGCGCAAACTTAACGCCAACTTCGGGCAATGTGAACAAGGTCGGTGGATCAATAAAGCGCAAATACATGGCAAATAATGTGCCACCAACTGATGTGAGCGCCGCACTCAAAGCCATGCCTTGTAATTTCACCTTCAGTACATCAATACCCGATGCACGCGCTGAATCTTCGTCCTCTCTTACCGCCAACAAGTAATAGCCCAAACGTGTGCGACGCAATGCAACCGATACAGCCACTACCAATGCAACAAATCCAAACATCAAAATTGCATACTGCCAGCGATCTTTAAAAATCATATTGCCTAGACTTGCTTTAAAGGAAATCATCAGCCCACGCGGACCACCCGTCAAACTGTCAAAGTGATTAGCCAATACAAAGGCAACTTCATTGAATGCCAATGTTGCGATTGCAAAAAACGGACCGCGCAATCTAAAGGTAGGCCATGATATCAATGCAGCAACTGCAGCAGCACAAACAGCAATTGGCAAAGTAATGAGCCAAGGTGATAGATCGAAGCTGATGTAGATGCGCGCAGTTGCATAGGCACCAATGCTAAAAAATACACCATGACCCAATGAAAATTGACCCCCAAATCCACCAATGATGTTCCACGCCGCCGCCACACCCGCCATCAAATAAGTGAAGGCAATGATATTGATCCAATGCGCGTCATGATAGAGTAGCACGCCTGGCAAAGCCAAGGCAAACATTCCCAATAAATATTTGCCCCAAACAGAAGTTGCACTGTCAATCAGTGCATGCGTCGATACATTTGAATTAGTTTTGTTCACGAAAACCTACCTCCTCTGCACCCACTTGACCCATCAAACCAGAAGGTCGAACAATCAAGACAATCAGAAAAATTAAAAACCAAACCGCACTGCGTAAAACAGGATCAATATAAAAACCGGCAAAGGCCTCTACCACGCCGACAATCATGCCGCCAATGTATGCCCCACACACACTACCCAATCCACCCAATACAACCACAGCAAATGCTGCCAAAATAAAATTTCCACCCACACCTGGCGTGATGGCATAGATCGGTGTGAGCAACACACCAGCCAGGCCTGCTAATGCAGACCCAATACCAAAAGTAATTAAATAGGTACGTTCAACATTAATACCCATTGCGCGAGCCGCACGTTTGTCTTGCGTAACCGCGCGAATGGCTTTACCTGCAATGGTTTGTTTCAAAAAGAAATGCAAACCAATGGTGATGAGAGTCACTGCAGCAAATGAAATAAACCGCACCACACTCACCTTGATATCGCCGATATCCCAAACCAAGGTCCCCATGGTTCCACCCACACTCCAAGCTTCACCCTTGGAAATAGCCAACATAATATTTTGAAACATCATGAGCAAGC
>RFYV01000095.1 GCA_009921265.1 Betaproteobacteria bacterium
CTGATCCACCCCATTGCGATGGAAGAAGGTTTGCGCTTTGCCATTCGCGAAGGCGGCAAAACCGTCGGCGCCGGCGTCGTTGCAAAGATCATGGAGTAACCGAAGGGGTATAGCTCAATTGGCAGAGCGTCGGTCTCCAAAACCGAAGGTTGGGGGTTCGATTCCCTCTGCCCCTGCCACCTAAGCCAAATAGCTGAGGTGGCATTCAAAGCCCGTCAACTTGTTGATGGGCTTCAGTGTCTCAAGTGAATCATTTTCTAACTTAACCAAAAAATCAAAAATGTCTTCTGCAAACATCGAAACAGTCAATACAACAGCTGACAAGGCCAAACTGGCCGCGTCTGTGTTGTTGGTGCTGGGCGCTGTTGCCGCGTTTTATTTGCTGGGTCAACAAGGAGTGATTGCGCAGTGGGCTGCACTCATCGCTTGTTTGGTATTTGCTGTTATCATTTTTTTGTACTCAACTCCAGGCCAACAATTTGTTGCATTTGGACGCGATGCGTGGCGTGAAGTTCAAAAAGTTGTATGGCCAACTCGCAAAGAGGCCACTCAAATGACCGCTTATGTTTTTGGCTTTGTGGTCATCATGGCCATCTTTTTGTGGTTCACCGATAAAACTTTAGAGTGGGTGTTCTACGACCTCATCTTAGGATGGAAAAAATAATGACTGAAACGCCACAAATTCCTGATACATCGGCTTCTTCCATCGTTTCGGCCGCGCCTGCGCACCCCGATATGCGGTGGTATGTCGTACATGCTTATTCGGGTATGGAAAAAGCAGTTGAGCGCAATATCGTAGAGCGTATTCAACGCGCGGGCATGCAAAGCAAATTTGGTCGTTTTTTAGTTCCAACCGAGGAAGTGGTGGAGATGAAAAACGGACAACGCAAAACAACAGAGCGTCGTTTTTTCCCAGGTTACGTGTTGGTCGAAATGATCATGGATGACGAGTCATGGCACTTGGTCAAGCACACCAACAAGGTCACAGGTTTTGTGGGTGGCGCAAAAAACCGTCCATCTCCCATTTCAGAACAAGATGTGATCAAAATTGTGAGTCAAATGCAAGAGGGAACAGAGAAGCCTCGCCACAAAGTCGAATTCATGGCTGGCGAGTTTGTTCGCGTCAAAGATGGTCCATTCACCGATTTCAATGGAACAGTTGAAGAGGTCAATTACGAAAAAAACAAAGTTCGTGTATCGGTCACTATTTTTGGTCGTTCAACTCCAGTCGAGCTCGAATTTGGACAAGTCGAAAAAACCTGATTCTTGATTCACAAAAACATTTTCAGCGCTTACCGACTCGGTGCTGAATTGCGAGGTCAGAGTCGTTAACCCCGGGGAGCTCGTCAAACAGCGTTTGTACCCGTATGGAGAAAAGCATGGCGAAAAAAATCGTCGGCTTCATCAAGCTGCAAGTGCCAGCTGGTAAAGCCAATCCATCGCCTCCGATTGGTCCTGCATTGGGTCAACGTGGCCTCAACATCATGGAGTTCTGTAAAGCATTTAATGCACAGACCCAAAGTGTAGAACCTGGACTTCCTCTGCCTGTGGTGATTACCGCATTTGCAGATAAGTCGTTCACTTTCATTATCAAGACGCCTCCAGCGACAACCTTGATTAAGAAAGCCATCAAATTAGCCAAAGGCTCTTCAAAGCCCCATGTGGACAAGGTTGGCAAGATTACTCGCGCTCAACTCGAAGACATCGCCAAAGTAAAAATGCCCGATATGACGGCTGCTGATTTGGACGCTGCTGTTCGCACCATTGCTGGTTCTGCTCGCTCCATGGGCGTGACTGTGGAGGGCGTGTAAATGACCAAGCTCACTAAAAGAGAAAAAACATACGCTGGTAAAGTAGATAGCAATAAGTTGTATGCCGTCACCGATGCCTTAGCGATTGTTAAAGAATGTGCAACAGCCAAATTTGATGAATCCATCGACGTTGCTGTTCAACTCGGTATTGATGCAAAAAAATCAGACCAAGTGGTTCGCGGCGCAGTTGTAATGCCAAACGGCACAGGCAAAACAGCACGTGTTGCCGTGTTTGCACAAGGTGCAAAAGCTGAAGAAGCAAAAGCCGCTGGTGCCGACGTGGTCGGTATGGACGATTTGGCTGCTCGCGTTAAAGCGGGTGACATGCCATTCGACGTCATCATCGCTGCTCCAGACGCGATGCGCGTTGTTGGAACACTGGGTCAAATTTTGGGTCCACGTGGTTTGATGCCAAACCCCAAAGTCGGAACCGTGACCCCCGACGTTGCAACCGCAGTTAAAAACGCCAAAGCAGGTCAAGTTCAATTCCGCGTCGACAAAGCCGGTATTGTTCACGCCACCATTGGCCGTCGCTCGTTCGACACCGACAAACTCAAAGGCAACTTGGCTGCATTGATTGATGCGCTTAACAAAGCAAAACCACCAACCAGCAAAGGCGTGTTTTTGCGCAAATTGGCACTGTCTTCCACCATGGGTGTGGGCGTGCGTGTGGATACACAAACACTGAACGCTTAAGCGTTTGGTTTGAAGCGTAAATGTCTGCGCGCATCAAAAATTTTTGAATGACATTTCGGTGTTGTTCAAAGCGGTGGGTCGCCAAGTGTTGCAAAACACCAAAGCGAGCCATCCAAGACCGTTGGCGTGCAATTCAATTGCACTTAATCCATCAGCCAACGCAGATGGCGATCCCTCTGCTAAAGGATACAAATCCCTCAACAGTTAGGTCGCTGAAACCAAGTGTGCCAAGGGATTCATCCCAAGGCACTTGTAAAAGGAGAAGAACTTGAGTCTGAATCGCAGTGAGAAAGAAGCCGTTATCTCTGAGGTAACTGGTCTTGCCGCGCAAGCTCAAACGCTGGTGATGGCGGAATACCGCGGCATCACGGTCGCTGACATGATCAAACTGCGCGCTAACGCTCGCAACAACGGTGTATCGCTCAGTGTGTTGAAAAACACATTGGCTCGCCGTGCTGTTGCAGGTAGCGCATTTGAAATTGTTGCTGACCAGATGACCGGCCCGCTCATCTATGGCTTTTCTGTTGATGCAGTTGCTGCTGCCAAAGTAGTGGCAGACTTCGCTAAAACCAATGACAAATTGGTGATTCGCGGTGGTGCATTGGCTGGCAAAGCGTTAGATGTCAATGGCGTTAAACAGTTGGCTAGCATCCCCACTAAACCGGTGTTGTTGGCTCAACTTTGTGGCTTGCTGATGTCGCCTATTTCTCGCACCGCCGTGGTGTTGGGTGCATTGGCTGCAAAAAAAGGTGAAGCGGTTGCCGCCTAATGGGCGTGCAACACATTGTTCAAATTCGCCATATATTTTATGGCTCAGTAATTGTTAGGAAATCAAAATGGCATTCGATAAAGACTCATTTTTAACCGCGCTTGATAGCATGACGGTTATGGAACTCAACGAATTGGTGAAAGCCATCGAAGAGAAATTTGGCGTGAGCGCCGCCGCAATGGCAGCTCCTGCGGCAGCCGGTGGTGGCGCAGCCGCAGCAGTTGAAGAGAAAACCGAATTCAACGTGATGTTGCTTGAAGCAGGCGCGAATAAAGTGTCTGTCATTAAAGCCGTTCGTGAAATCACAGGTTTGGGCCTCAAGGAAGCCAAAGACTTGGTCGATGGTGCTCCTAAAGCGGTCAAGGAAGGCGTTGCAAAAGCTGACGCCGAAGCCGCTAAAAAGAAACTCGAAGAAGCTGGTGCGAAGGCCGAACTCAAGTAATTGGGTTTTCTTTGAAACACAAAAGGGCTTCAATACCCTTTTGTGTGTTCAGAGCACAGCCGAAAATAAATATTTTTTATTTTCGAGTGTCTTCTGATCTGACTGCAGAAGAACCTTGGTTCGGGTTGCGTGCAATGCGCAATCGTCCGCCAACGCTGGTAGTGGCCAGCCGCCAAGAACCCCTTTCAAGTTGTTGCAATTTGCAAGGTTTCAGTCGCCGAGAGAATCATGCCCGGAGAACTCATGGCCTACACATTCACTGAACGCAAGCGAATCCGCAAAAGTTTCGGAAATCGCGACAGCGTATTAGAAGTCCCTTATTTGTTACAAATGCAAAAAGATGCGTACACCGCATTTTTACAAGCAGATGTAGCGCCCAAAAAACGCACACCTGAAGGTTTACAAGCGGCTTTTGAAGCGGCTTTCCCGATCGTCTCGCACAACGGTTTTGTGGAGATGAAGTTTTTGGAATACAACCTGGCCAAGCCCGCATTTGATGTGCGTGAATGCCAAACGCGAGGACTCACATTTGGTTCCGCTGTGCGCGCACGTGTTCAGCTCATTATTTATGACCGCGATTCATCGACACCGCAATCCAAGGTGGTGAAAGAAGTCAAAGAGCAAGAAGTTTATATGGGCGAAGTACCGCTCATGACCGACAAAGGATCATTCATCATCAACGGAACAGAGCGCGTGATCGTGTCTCAGTTGCACCGCTCACCTGGCGTGTTCTTTGAACACGACAAAGGTAAAACACACAGCTCTGGCAAATTATTGTTTAGCGCTCGTATCATTCCTTATCGCGGTTCATGGCTTGATTTTGAATTCGATCCCAAAGATATTTTGTATTTCCGCGTTGACCGTCGTCGAAAGATGCCTGTTACGATTTTGCTCAAAGCCATTGGCCTAACGACCGAGGCGATTCTTGCTAACTTCTTTGTAAATGATAATTTCCGTTTGATGGACAGCGGCGCACAAATGGAATTTGTAGCCGAGCGTTTACGCGGCGAAGTGGCACGTTTTGACATCACCGACAAGTCTGGCAAAGTGATTGTTGCAAAAGACAAGCGCATCACCGCACGCCATACACGCGAACTCGAAATAAGCAGCACCACACACATCAGCGTACCCGAAGACTTTTTGGTCGGACGCGTTGTTGCGCGTGACATCGTTGACGCAGAAACAGGTGAGATCATCGCCAAAAGCAATGACGAGCTCACTGAAGTGTTACTCAAAAAATTGCGCAGCAGTGGCATTCAAGATTTGCAATGTATTTACACCAACGAACTCGATCAAGGCGCGTACATTTCGCAAACATTGCGCAGTGATGAAACCGTTGACGAATTCAATGCGCGCGTTGCTATCTATCGCATGATGCGTCCTGGCGAGCCGCCGACTGAAGACGCAGTGCAAGCGTTGTTTCAGCGTTTGTTCTACAACCCCGACACCTATGATTTGTCGCGCGTAGGTCGCATGAAGTTCAACGCACGCGTTGGCCGCGACAACAGCGAAGGCTCAATGGTTCTCAGCAATGAAGATATTTTGGCTGTTGTCAAAATTTTGGTTGATTTGCGCAATGGCCGTGGTGAAGTAGATGACATCGATCACTTAGGCAATCGTCGCGTTCGTTGTGTGGGCGAGTTGGCAGAAAACCAATTCAGAACAGGTCTTGCACGTATCGAAAAAGCGGTGAAAGAGCGTTTGGGTCAAGCCGAACAAGAGCCACTTATGCCGCATGACCTCATCAACTCCAAACCGATTTCAGCTTCGCTTAAAGAATTCTTTGGCGCGTCACAGTTGAGCCAGTTTATGGATCAAACCAATCCTTTGTCAGAGATCACGCACAAGCGTCGCGTTTCTGCCTTAGGCCCGGGTGGTTTAACGCGAGAGCGTGCAGGCTTTGAAGTGCGAGATGTGCACGTGACCCACTACGGTCGTGTGTGTCCTATCGAAACACCCGAAGGTCCAAATATCGGTTTGATTAACTCATTGGCGCTTTACGCGCGTTTGAATGAGTATGGTTTTATCGAAACACCTTATCGCCGCGTGAGTGAAGGCAAGGTCACCATGCAAATCGATTATTTGTCTGCGATTGAAGAAGGCAAGTATGTGATTGCGCAGGCCAATGCATTACTTGACAAAGAAGATCGTTTAACGGGCGACTTGGTTTCTGCACGTGAAAAAGGCGAATCGATTTTGTGTTCCGCCGATCGCATTCAGTACATGGATGTGTCGCCAGCTCAAATTGTTTCAGTGGCCGCATCCTTGGTGCCGTTCCTTGAGCACGATGACGCCAATCGCGCGTTGATGGGTGCCAACATGCAGCGTCAAGCCGTGCCTGTGTTGCGTCCAGAAAAAGCGTTTGTGGGAACAGGTATCGAGCGCGTTGCTGCGATTGACTCGGGCACAGTCGTGACTGCGCATCGTGGTGGTGTGGTTGATTATGTCGACGCAACTCGCATTGTGGTTCGTGTCAATGATTCCGAAACACAAGCTGGTGAAGTCGGTGTTGATATTTATAACCTCATCAAATACCAACGATCCAATCAAAATACCAACATCCATCAGCGACCTATCGTCAAGCGTGGCGATAAGTTAGCCAAAGGCGATGTCGTGGCAGATGGCGCATCAACCGATTTGGGTGAATTGGCTTTAGGTCAAAACATGTTAATCGCGTTTATGCCATGGAACGGTTACAACTTCGAAGACTCGATTCTCATCAGTGAGCGCGTGGTTGCCGAAGATCGCTACACATCGATTCACATTGAAGAGTTGGTGGTGATGGCGCGTGACACCAAATTGGGCGCAGAAGAAATCAGCCGAGACATTCCTAACTTGGCAGAAACACAACTCAATCGTTTGGATGACTCTGGCATTATTTATGTTGGTGCAGAAGTCCAGCCTGGCGACGTGTTGGTGGGTAAGGTCACACCCAAAGGTGAAACCACACTCACTCCAGAAGAAAAGTTATTGCGCGCCATCTTTGGTGAAAAAGCATCTGACGTCAAAGACACATCATTGCGTGTGGATCAAGGCTCGCAAGGCACCGTGATTGACGTGCAAGTGTTTACGCGCGAAGGTATTGTTCGCGACAAACGTGCACAACAAATTATTGACGACGAACTCAAGCGGTTCCGTCTTGATCTCAATGATCAATTGAGAATTGTGGAAGCCGATGCATTTGACCGTATTGAAAAACTACTCGATGGCAAAGCAGCCAACGGTGGCCCTCAAAAACTCGCCAAAGGCAGTACCATCGAAAAAGCTTATTTAGAGTCTGTCGAAAAATTCCATTGGTTTGATATTCGTCCTGCAGATGAAGATGTGGCGATGCAACTCGAGAGCATCAAAAATGCGCTCGCACAAACGCGTCACAGCTTTGATTTGGCGTTTGAAGAAAAGCGCAAAAAATTAACACAAGGCGATGAGTTGCCTGCAGGTGTACTCAAAATGGTCAAAGTTTATTTGGCAGTTAAGCGTCGCTTGCAACCTGGTGACAAGATGGCCGGCCGTCACGGTAACAAAGGTGTGGTCTCCAAAATTGTTCCCGTTGAAGACATGCCTTACATGTCAGATGGAACACCGTGCGATATCGTGCTTAATCCATTGGGCGTGCCTTCGCGCATGAACGTGGGCCAAGTGCTTGAAGTGCATTTGGGCTGGGCTGCAAAAGGCATCGGTCAACGTTTGGGCGATATGTTGCAAGAACAAGCCAAGGCAACCGAGTTGCGCGCGTTCATGGAAAACATTTACAACAAGTCGGGTCGCAAGGAAGAACTTGCAAAAATGAAAGACGCAGAAATTGTTGAAATGGCACAAAACCTATCAGGTGGTATTCCATTTGCAACGCCTGTGTTTGATGGCGCATCCGAAGAAGAAATTCGCGAGATGTTGCGCTTGGGTTATCCCGAAGATGTGGCAAAGGCCAAGGGCCTCACAAGCACTCGCACACAAGCACAACTGTATGATGGACGCACGGGTGACGCATTCGAGCGTCCTGTCACCGTCGGTTATATGCACGTACTCAAACTTCACCATTTGGTGGACGACAAGATGCATGCCCGTTCAACAGGGCCTTACAGCTTGGTTACTCAGCAACCGCTGGGTGGCAAGGCGCAGTTTGGTGGTCAACGTTTTGGCGAGATGGAGGTGTGGGCGCTCGAAGCGTATGGCGCCTCCTACACATTGCAAGAAATGCTGACTGTCAAATCCGACGACGTGCAGGGTCGTACCAAGGTGTACGAAAGCATTGTCAAAGGCGAACACGCGATCGAAGCGGGCATGCCCGAATCTTTCAACGTGTTGGTCAAGGAAATCCGTTCACTCGGCATCGATATTGAACTTGAGCGTTCCTAAGGATTGAAATCATGAAATCATTACTCGACCTGTTCAAACAGTTCACCCCCGATGAGCATTTTGATGCCATCAAAATCGGCATGGCTTCTCCAGAGAAGATCCGTTCATGGTCTTTTGGCGAAGTCAAAAAACCTGAAACCATCAACTACCGCACGTTCAAACCCGAGCGCGACGGTTTGTTTTGCGCCAAAATTTTTGGCCCTATCAAAGACTACGAATGTTTGTGTGGCAAATACAAGCGCCTCAAGCACCGTGGCGTGATTTGCGAAAAGTGCGGTGTTGAAGTCACGCAAACCAAAGTGCGTCGCGATCGCATGGGTCACATCGACTTGGCAGCACCTTGTGCACACATTTGGTTTTTAAAGTCTTTGCCAAGCCGTCTAGGTTTGGTGTTGGACATGACATTGCGTGACATTGAGCGTGTACTTTATTTTGAAGCATATGTGGTTACCGATCC
>RFYV01000096.1 GCA_009921265.1 Betaproteobacteria bacterium
TTACCAATATTTTTTGCAAATCTTTTTCGTCTCCCGCCCACTGCGCCAACAAATCAGCCAAGTCACCATCGTTGGGCATGCGCTCACGCGCACTTGGGTGCGGCCAATCGGTGCCCCACACCAATCGGTCAGGTGCCACTTGAACCATGGCACGAGCAATAGGCAACAGTTCTTGATACTTTGGATGCGCCGTCGACGTGAAATAAGGTCCCATCAATTTGGCCCAGCAATGATCGTGCTCTAACAAATCTAACAATGCCTTACAACCCGTTGAATCCAAACCAAGCGATGCGTCAACACACGCAAAGTGATCAATCACAATATTGATGGGTAATTTTTTTAACTGCAAAGCTAGTTCAGGCGTTTTTCTAAAATTTACAAAAAATTGCAAATGCCAGCCCATGTGCTTGATGCGTTGTGCCAATCGTGGCGCATCTTCTATGCGCAAGCCTTGCGTTGCCGATGCAGTGTTGATCCGAATACCTCTAAAGCCCGCCATGTGCATTTTTTCTAATTCTTGATCGGTGATGTCGGGTGACACCACAGCCACCGCGCGCAAATCAAACACGCGTGATTCCAAGGCTTCAAAAATAGCTTTGTTGTTGGTACCGTACACACTGGGTTGAACCAACACTGCGCGCTCGCACCCCAATGTATTTAAAACCTTGACGTATTCAGACCAAGGATTTTGATTGGGAATGAAGTGCGTTTGCGGCAATATCGGGTATTGATCGAGAGGCCCAAAAATATGCGCGTGACTATCGCACGCCAACTTGGGAAACATCACGTCGGGTTTTCGCGTGGGCGAAATCGGCATGGGGATTTGCAAAGGCAGATTCACACGCAACTCCTATTAACGAGACATTCTTTTTTCAACGGTTTTGGCTTCAATCTCATAGTGCTCTTCCAAATCAATCAAGTCCTCGACTTGTTGACGTGCGTCCACATACTCTTGTTGAGTGATGCCTTTGAACTCCCCCGTCTCACGCAACTCACCCAACACTTGTTTGAGGTAATGAAACGCACTACACAACACCACTTGCGCTTCAATACAAGCCGCATACCCCATGTCCATTAATTCTTTGCGAGAAAAAATCGGACGCCCGTCGCGGTTACCCCTGCTTTGCACATACACCAACGGCAACTTGCAACGCTTGGGCGCTTGCTTGGCATCGTCCAAATTGCGAGGAAACAAAAGACCCATATCAGCTCCAACTTCGGCCGCTTTGTTTAAACGCATCACTGCTTCATCGAGGCCCATCGCCCTGCAAGTATCCGTGCGTGCAATGATCACAAAATCAGGATCAGACATATCACGTTGTTGACAAGCAAAATCAATCTTCTCAACAAACTCTTCAACCGGTACACCGTGCACCACATACTTGTGATAGTGCGCACGCTTGGGGTACAACTGATCTTCAATGTGAATGCCCGCCACACCTGCATTGATAAATTCTTTAACAGTTCGCATGGTATGCAAAGAATCGCCCCAACCAGCACCTGCATCGGCCAACAAAGGAATTTGAATTTTGCTCGCGATGTTTTGTGCCAACTGAACTTGCTCGGTCATGGTGAGCAAGGGTTCGGTAATTGTTGTGGACGCGCCCGACACGTAACCGCCAATGTATGCAGCCTCATAGCCAATCGATTGAACCAAGCGACCCGACAATGCGTCGTGCACCGATGGCATATGCAAAAACGTGTTGTCTTTGATTAGCTGACGTAAAATCTTACTGGTACGGATGGTAGACATTACAAACCTTTTAAAAAAGAATTGAGGCGATGATAGGCCTGCATTTAGCAAACGCCAAGCACCTACATCGCTGCATGTCGCTGTGGTGACGGCAAAGCGGTTTTGTACCGCACTTGTTTAAGGGCAAAGCTTGATCTAATTTTTTCGATTCCAGGAATCGGTGTCAATTGTTCCAAAATAAATTTTTCTAAAGCGCCGATGTCTTGCACCGCCACGCGAATCAAATAATCCGAGTCGCCCGTCATCAAGTAACACTCCATCACCTCGTCGTGCTCGGCGATGCGCTGCTCAAAATATGCCAAGGCCTGTTTGCTTTGCTCTTTAAGGCTGATATTGATAAACACATTGAGCCCCAAACCCAATGCAGCCGCATCGGCCAAGGCCACGTATTTTTTAATGACACCACTGTCTTGCAAGGCCTTGACTCGTTGCAAACAAGGCGATGGCGACAAATGCACACGTTTGGCCAGCTCCACGTTGGATAAAGACCCATCCTCTTGCAAATGGGTGAGTATTTTGAGGTCGGTGGCGTCCAAATTAAAATTCTTCATAAATCTACTTTTAAAGCATTAAATGCTGTATTTTAGTATTTAAACGGCTAAATAGGTATGAAATACGGTACTAACTAATCTATTATTCGATTCTATGAATGCATCCATACCCCCCCATCTACTCCAAAATAATCTGTCGATCGATATCGACCCCCTCGAGACGCAAGAGTGGCGCGAGGCGTTTTTGAGCTTGGTCCAAAGCCAAGGCCCACAACGCGCGCAATTTGTGTTGGATGCACTCACACAAATGGCGATGAAACACCAAATCGGTTGGCAACCCAACACAGGAACGCCCTACGTCAACAGCATCAGCGTCGACAAGCAACCTGTTTTTCCTGGCGACCTTGCCATCGAAGAAAAACTCGCCGCCATCATGCGATGGAACGCATTGGTCATGGTCGTCAGAGCCAATCAAGCGTATGGTGAACTTGGCGGGCACATCGCCAGCTATGCAAGTGCTGCTGATTTATTTGAAACAGGGTTTCATCATTTTTTTAAAGCACGCGATGAACAACAACTCGGCGACTTGGTTTTTTTCCAACCGCACAGCGCGCCTGGCGTTTATGCACGCGCATATTTAGAAGGCCGACTCACCGAACAAGACCTCTTGCACTATCGACAAGAAATACAAGGCCCAAAAAACGGCGCACGCGGTTTATCGAGCTATCCGCATCCTTATCTCATGCCCGATTTTTGGCAATTTCCAACAGGCTCGATGGGCATAGGCCCCATCAGCTCCATCTATCAAGCGCGCTTTATGCGTTATCTCACGCATCGTCAATTGATCGATTGCACATCTCGCAAAGTATGGGGCGTGTTTGGTGACGGTGAAATGGACGAGCCCGAATCCATGAGCGCACTCACCTTGGCCGCACGCGAAGGATTGGACAACTTGGTGTGGGTGGTCAATTGCAATTTGCAAAGACTCGATGGACCCGTGCGCGGCAACGGTCGCATCATTGACGAGCTCGAAAAATTATTTTTAGGTGCAGGTTGGCGCGTCATCAAACTCATTTGGGGTAGTGATTGGGATGGATTGTTTGCGCGCGACGCGCACGATGCATTGGTCAACGCATTTGCCAATACAGTGGACGGACAAATGCAAACCTTTGCGGCCAAAGACGGTCAATACAACCGCGAACATTTTTTTGGACAAAACCCACAACTCGCGCAGTTGGCGCAAGGCATGACCGACGAACAAATCGATCGACTCAAACGCGGCGGCCACGACCTCGTCAAAATACACGCGGCCTATGCAGCGGCCAACGCACACACAGGCCAACCCGTTGTGATACTCGCGCATACCAAAAAAGGTTATGGCATGGGCAGCGCTGGGCAAGGCAAGATGACCACACACAGTCAAAAGAAATTAGACGATAAAGATTTATTGGAATTTAGAAATCGATTCAATTTACCGCTGAGCGACGAGCAAGCCACAACGTTGAGTTTTTACAAACCCGATGCCAACAGCGCAGAGATGCAATATTTACACGCGCGCAGGCAAGCATTGGGTGGCTATCTACCCAAAAGAGATTCCACTTGCGACATAGTTGAAATTCCTGCAATCGACGCCTATGCACAATTTGCATTAAAAGCAGACAACAAAGAGATGAGTACCACCATGGCCTTTGTGCGCATGCTGGGCAACTTGCTCAAACACCCATCGCTTGGGCCACGTATTGTTCCGATTGTTGCCGATGAGGCACGCACATTTGGCATGGCTAATTTATTTAAACAAGTGGGAATTTATTCGAGCGTTGGCCAACAATACGCACCCGAAGACATTGGCTCGGTATTGAGTTATCGCGAAGCGCTAGACGGACAAATCTTAGAAGAAGGTATTTCTGAAGCAGGTGCCATTGCCAGTTGGACCGCAGCAGCCACCAGCTACAGCGTGCATGGCTTGGCGATGTTGCCTTTTTATATTTATTACTCGATGTTTGGATTTCAACGCGTCGGCGATCAAATATGGGCAGCGGCCGATCAACGCGCACGCGGATTTTTATTGGGCGCAACGTCAGGCAGAACTACACTGGCAGGGGAAGGATTACAACACCAAGACGGCAGCAGCCATTTGGTTGCGTCCACTATTCCCAATTGCAAAGCGTGGGACCCCGCATTTGCAGGTGAGCTCGCCGTGATTGTTCAACACGGCATGCAAGAAATGTTGCAAGATCAACACGACGTTTTTTATTACATCACCCTAATGAACGAAAACTATCCGCAATTGGATTTGCCAGATGGTGTTGAAAAAGATTTATTAAAAGGCGCGTATCAACTTAAAGAGTACACCAACAAAAAGGCAAAAGAACACGTCACACTCATGGGATCGGGTGCGATATTGACCGAGGCCATCAAGGCAGCCGAAATATTATTCAATAAAGGATACTCTGTAGATGTGATCAGCGTTACCAGCTGGAGCCAATTGGCACGCAATGGGCACGATGCAAAAGATGGAGCACTACCTTGGATAACGCAACTGCTCTCAAAAAATAAAGGGGCTGTGATTGCAGTGAGCGACTATGTTCGTGCAGTACCAGAATCGATTAGAGCCTTTGTACCCAAGGACAGAAACTTTAAAACGCTTGGTACTGATGGCTTTGGCAGAAGCGACACACGCGCAACGCTTAGGGAATGGTTTGGCGTGGATGCGGGGAGTATTGTGGGGGTAGTTTGAATTTAGGATTTAATTCACTAAATTTTGTGTTCGCGATCTGCTGCGTACGAAAGAACAGCCAAAATATCTTCTGGTTCCAATTCAGGAAAGTCTCCCAAAATTTCTTCTTGTGTTGCCCCTTCAGACAATTGACTGAGCACGTCATAAACCGTAATTCTCAGGTCCCTAATACATGGCTTTCCGCCGCGCTTACCTAACTCTAATGTGATTCGATTCATTTTATATTCCGTCTAATTTTTTATCTAGAAAACAGACTCGTTTTTTTCTTTACTGATCTAGAAGTGTAATCCGAAGGTGTAAACGAACGACGCTCTTTTAACAGCTCCTCACCATCGATGCGGTCTGACAAACTATTTAAATCAGACTCACAAACTCCACAACTTACAAAATGTTTTTTCCAACCATCCACAACATCAATCACACGCACAACCTGTGACACAGCTTCATCCGATGTCATTCCAAAAAGGTTGAATTGAGACATTGCGTTTTCAAGCGTTGAGTCTCGTTGATTGATTCCACAAATAAATTCTTGATATCCCTGTCCAGAATTTGTAGTTAATACATCGTATGCTGGGGACAATTTATATTTGCCATGCTTGTTTCGGCTCTCCACAAGTAAGGCATGATTTTTTTCATGATCGTCGGTGTTATCAATCAAAATGTTAAAAACCATGCGACGAAATAATTCCTTCATGTCTTCGCTATTGCGTTTATTTTCTTGATCACCTGCACTTCTTAGCAATTGAGCCAATGCGGGATAGCCAAAGTTAGGCTCTTGACCTGCAGGCGTTATTGCCCTGAGTGCTGTGCCTGCAGAAACTGAGTGAATACGTTTTAACCCCTGTCGATCAAACCGACGCACCAACAAGACGTGTTCACCAATCAGTCGAATTACTTTTGTCTCTGCTACTTGTATACCTGCTTTGTTTGCAAGCGTCATCGTTGCATGTTCAACCAAAGGAACGTCAATAGGTTCATTATTAAAAAATTTGATGATCCATTGCTCGCCATTAATTTCAATCAGAGCTTTTGGCTTTGCACCGCCAAAACTTCCGCCTGTTGAAAGCACCTTTCGTTCAAGTTCGTTTACCTTTTCTCTTGCATTAACTTTGCGTACAGCTTCGCTCAACAACTGAGCGTCATCAAGTCGTGGCAATGGACTTCCAGGTCGTGGTATGTATTGACTCGCTGAAGTTGAAACTCCCAGGACAAACGCTCAGGCTTATCGACATATTGAATAACTAATTCTCCCCACCGATCAGGTCGTGCATCATCAACAGCACCCACTGCTGTATTTTTAATTGGAGGAAAAAATTCAATATCGACTAAAGGCAGATCGCCGCTGAGCATAAATCCGTGCTTTAACCATTCTTGCCCGTATTTGAGCGATACACCCTTTCCGGCATCTACCAAATGCAACTCGCCCACATATCGGGGCGTTTGGGGTTCCCCAACATACCAAAGGTATAAATCATTGAACTTCACGCGTCGCCCTTATTGGCCCGTGCTAGTTTTGCCTGCTTTGTTGCAAGCACACGGTTTTGGCCCAATGCCACCGCCTGCCTCACATCTAATTCAAGCGCTCCCCGATCTTCTTTGGGCGTTGCTAGCTTGGCCAACTCACTGTCACGACCAATAAGCCATAAGGCTGTCGTTAATACACCGAGACTCACGCTTGGCTCACCCGCTTCTAACCTGATGAGAGTTGGCACACTAACACCTAATCGACGAGACCATGATTTGAGAGACTCTTTACGCCTCAGACGAGCAACAGCCAAATCAGACCCCAGTTGCTCAAGAGCTGAAATGGTGGCTGGCGGCATTTGCGCAAGGGCAGAAGAGGCTTTTGACATAACATATACTTTATCAATATATATACTAACAGTCAAGTATATATTAATAAACATCCCTATTTATAAATTTTACCCTTCAGCCAAGCTTTATCGGCCCAATCCAACAGCGGCACATCGCCAGAAGAGTCCCCATAGGCATAAATAGCCAAGTTTTCTCTTTTTAGCTGTTTTTCGTATAGCCACGACTCCAGTCGTCGCAATTTTTCAGGGCCCTGGCAGTTGGCGGTTTTCCAATCCCCCAAACAGACCTCTTCTTGCCAAGCCAATTCGGTACAAATTAAATCTTGCACAGCTAATTCTTGTGCTAAAGGTTGAAGGTAAATATCAAGTGACGCACTCAACAACAAACACGTATGCCCCGCTGCTTGATGCTCTTTTAACTTTTGAAAGGTCCATGCATTTTGGTGACGAGGCCACCAATGTTGAATCAGGCCATTGGCACTTTTTTGCAATGATGAATATTGCTGACCCTTGAACGCACTACGCAACAGGGTTGATTTAGCCTGATGGTTGCTGATCGCACCCAATGCATACAAAGCCAATTGCAAAGAACACTGAAACAATATTTTCACAAACCCTATATTGCCATGATGGATGCGCAAAAAAGCAAGCAAACTGTCGCTGGTGGTGAGCGTTCCATCGACATCAAACACCGCAACCACGCGTCGATTGTCGATCAAAAACTGAGGGATTAAAGAGGCTTGGTGCATCTCATTGCATCGCAATAGCGCCTACAAAACGGACAATCCGTTAATGGTAGCCACAAAGGGATCCGATAGTAACGGTCAGCGATTTCATTGATGATTTTTTCTTTGTAATTTTTGAAAATAAAACCAGTTCCGTGCACCACATAAAAATCAGCGCCATCTTGATTAAAGGACAAAATCTCTATTGTTTCAAAAAAATCTTGGTAGTCACTTACATCGGGCTTGGTAAAAGTAATGACACGAATGGTTTTTCCGTTGTACGCCGAAAAATCAATCAATACATCGTCTTGACGCGAATGATATTTTCCAACGCCAAAGGTTGGCACATATTTTTTGAGCGTATGCGCATAAATAGCCGATGGCGTATACGCATTTCCCATGATGACTGCGCCCTCTTTTTTAACCTGCGCCAATAATTCTTGTGTGCGATAACTGCGAACCACTTCTGGATATATTTTGAAAGACTTCCAATAAGGCAGTGAAGTTGCCAAAGCAATAACAGCAAAAATAATAGGGTAAAAGCTAAGCACCCAATGCAGGCCCACTACTTTTTTAAGAGAAATCAATGCAAAAAATATAAATGGCACACACACCAAATACATCAAGATTGACCAACGCTTGGCTACAACACCCAAAGCATTTATATTTTTGACGGCGTACCAAACCACGCCTGGTGTCAAGAGATAAAAATAAGTTAACAAATAAAGTGCGGGCTTGCGCAACTCAAACACCTCACCTTGATTGCGATTAAAAACATTAAACATGACATTAGGCCATCCATTAGCCATGTTCCAAATAATATTAATGGCAGGACCCGGCAATGCACACACAATTAAAACCAATAACGCCTTCCAACGACTGCGACGATGCAACAGCACATAAGCCACATAGCAAAGACCCAAGACCACAGAAAAATATTTAGATAAAAAAGCACAGCCTAAAAAAATACCGCTTAGTGCATAAAGAG
>RFYV01000097.1 GCA_009921265.1 Betaproteobacteria bacterium
GCTATCGTCCTGCTTTTGTATCAGAACATACCCCAACTAGTTTCGTGTACCAGGTCAGAAAAAGGATCCGTGAGATTTCTACAATTAGAAACAAACGAAGAAATAATTAATTCTAAAATATTACTAGGATGCGTAATAGAGTGGCAAATGTCTGGAAAATTATAGTTTTAATTGATTTTTTTCATTTATAAGTTAAAATTGTGATTCCTAATTTATACAAAGGATTCACATGGACCTATCCAACATTCCCCAATTCGAACGCCCCCTAGGAATCGGCGGCACTGACATCGCAGCAATTTTGGGACTGTCCCCATACAAAACACCTCTTGAAGTCTGGGCAAGACTGGTCGGCGGCGGCGAAAACACGAGTGCTGATATGTTGCACCTCAGATTTGGGCAACATGCTGAGTCGTTCATTGCCAATGAGTATGAGCGAGCGACCCGGCTGAAAACATACGCACATCCAAAGACGATCTTTCACCCCGAGCACGGCTTCATGTTTGGACATATCGATCGCTTCGTATGCGAATCAAATGATCCAGCATTCAAAAGCGGTCAATTTAAAGCTAATAGACTTTTGGAATGCAAAACTGCAAGCGTATTTAACCGCACGGAATGGGGTCAAGAGGGAAGCGATCAAATACCGTCCGCGTACCTCATGCAGTGTGCCTGGTACTTGGCTATAACGCGCTGTGAGGTTGCCGATGTCGCCGTCTTACTTGGCAACAATGACTTTCGAATTTACCAAGTTAAGCGCGATCTTGAGCTTGAGGATTTGTTACTCATGCATGCACAAAAATTTTGGAGTGATCACGTCCTGTCGATGTCCCCACCCAACCCCATTACGACACAAGACGCAGCTGTGCTTTTTCCCAAGAATAGGCCGGGTTCAGAGGTCGAGGCAAATGCGCAGATTCATCAAACTCTAGAGCAGTTCAGAGAAAAGCTTTCTCATGCAAGCTCGCTCAACACAGAGTGCGAGCGTCTCAAAACTGAAATCCTGACATACATGGGGCACTCTGAGAGGCTTTCCTTTGGCGGTAAAACACTGGCAACTTGGAAATGCACAAACCCCAGTCAACGCATCGACACCAAAGCGCTTGCAGCCGCACACCCTGATATCGCAGCAAACTTTACATATGAGACCTTGGGCTCGCGTCGCTTTTTACTCAAGGATGCGCAATGACTAAAAGAACTAGAAAAATAAACCGCTCCAGCGCTAAACGCAAATTAGAGTATTCGCAGGCCAAGCAAAACTTCGCTGCAACACAAAACCTTTTGCCATCAGTTGAAAAAATTATCGAGAGATCGGTTGAGCGCTGTGGACTACCGCTTGATGGGTTCATAAAGCACCTCACCCAAACCGCACTCTCACGCCTATGCGTATGGTCAGAAAACGACCTCAAACGCCTCTTGATCGCTGCAGAGCGACTCGGACTTGACCCCCTGAACAATGAGATTTATGCCATCCAAGGCGGGGGCGACCCACTGTCTCCGGTCCTGTTGGTCGTGAGTGTCAACGGCTGGTCTCGCATCCTCAACGCCAACCCAGCCTTTGATGGCATGCATTTTCTTGAATCAATCGAGACATTGGATTCAATTCCTCAATGGATAGAGTGCACCATTCATAGGAAGGATCGCAGCGTTCCAACCACCGTGCGTGAATACCTCTGCGAGGTACGGGGCACGCACAGCGCGTGGCTCAGCCACCCCAGACGAATGCTTCGACATAAGGCCATGGTGCAGTGCGCGCGTATTTGCTTTGGGTTGGTGGGTATTTATGACCCAGATGAAGCAATGCGCATCCAAGAGAGCCGCTCTTCAATGGGCCAAACAAACTCGCTGAACAATATTGGTGACGATGCCTTTTCTGCAAATCATTCAATTCACACACGCAAGCGTGCTCACGCCACACCGAGCTCCCAGGCGGCGCTTAAGACAACCATACGAGCCATGCACAAAAAGAGTGAATAAATGCCAGCAATGTCGCGAACTGCTGCATCGTTATTGCGCAATGATTCGCCAATAAAAGCGCCTAGAAAAACATAGCCAACAACACGCTGTTGACTTGGGCCTCCTGAACTTCTTATTGGGCGCTTTTCTTGTTCATTATCGAGAAGGCGTGTGATATCGAATATTTTTAGTTTTTGTGTTTTTTTCATTTAAAAATCCTTGACTAAATCAATAGCTTTTTTAATATTTGATTGTTAAGACCTCTACGTTCCCCCCGACTAACAAAATGAGCATGATTTTTTCGCGCATAGTGGAGCGGCATAATTTCGACGGTTTTTTTATTAATACGCTTTAAAACTCGCCCGTTATAAAGATGCGCCAAAAATACTTCTGTTTGTTAAAGAGAAGTGAAGGCTTTTTCCATTGACACCCTTCGCTTGTAACTTATAATTCACAAATCCTATGTTTGATATCCAAGATTACCTAACCCCTGAAGGTGATGACCCTTATGCCACATGGCTGGCATCTTTGGCGGACCGTCAAGCACGAGCGCGTATTTTGGTTCGTATTGGTCGTATGGCTAGTGGCAACCTGGGCGACGTAAGGCCTGTAGGAGATGGGGTGTGGGAGGCTCGATTTGATTGGGGACCAGGCTACAGGGTCTATTATGCCCAAGCAGGTAAACGGTTAATCTTGTTGCTCATTGGCGGAGATAAACGAAAACAACAATCAGACATCAAGGTAGCTCACGCTTACTGGGATGACTGGCAACGTAAGAGGAAGTTCAAATGAAATTAAATAAGTCAAACCGCCCTCATGACGAGGCTGTGATCGAAATGCTAAAGGATGATCCAGACTTTGCCAACGAGTACCTCGGCGTTGCTCTTGAAGAGGCACATCACTCTGGTGGCCAACAAGCTCTTTTATCAGCCCTGCGACATATTGCCGAAGCACAAGGCATGTCAGCAGTTGCAGAGCGCGCAGGAATTCCACGCGAGAGTCTTTATCGCGCACTTGGACCACGTGGCAATCCCACCATCAAAACACTTTTGGCAGTTCTAGATGCCTCAGGCCTGCATTTATCGGTAGCTCGTTAGGGCACTTTACTATTAGCGCCTTTTTATGAATACAAACTCAATGTAGTTTCTTTGCCGCTATTGTTGAATCACTCAGCACACTCATTCAACTATACCTTCATGAGCGACTGGTTGGGGAAATCTTGCTTGTTTGCCTGATTCCATCAAGCTGTCTGGTAGACAGCCGCAGTGAAATGCTCGTTGTGGTTGGTTTGAGGTTTTTGAGTCTCAAAGCCACCATTTTTGAGGGATCAAATTATCCGGTCGCATCGCTACCCTTGGATTCCCAGAACTCCACGCTCTTTGGCTTCGCAGCGGAACTTGGGTAGGGGTTTGCGCCTACTGCTTGGCTTGCTCATATTAAGCGTGTACGCTCATTTTTAAACCAAGTGCATTAATCACTTTTGTGATGGTCTCAAATCTGGGCTGAGATCCCTCAGACAGCGCTTTATAAAGGCTTTCACGACCTAAACCAGATTCTTTGGCAACTGCAGCCATACCTTTAGCTTTTGCTATATGCCCGAGTGCACGAATAAGTTCATCGTTGTCACCATCCGCTAGAACTTGTGACAAATATTCAGCCATGGCTTGTTCACTATCTAGATGGCGTGAGAGGTCAAAAGTTTTTAGTTTTTGTGTTTTTTTCATTTAAAACTCCTTGGCTAAATCAATAACTTTTTTAATATCTTTTTGTTGCGACCTCTTCGTTCCCCCCGCTAACAAAATAACGATAATTTTTTCGCGCATAGTGAAGAAAACCCTATAGCCCGCTGCGATACCAATTCTCATCTCAGAGACGCAATTGCCTAAAGATTTGCAATCACCTAAATTACCATGCTCGGCTCTTTCAATTCTCCGAGCAATTGCAATTTTTGCTTTCAAGTCTTTAACCGATTCGTGCCATTTTTCAAATAACTCGGTTTATTAAATGATGAATAGCATCGCCATATTGTATCCAAATAGATACAGGAGTCGACCCTCTAGCCTGCTTGAGCTATTAAAGTCCATTTGGATTTCAAACGAACTGGACGACCAGTTTTTTACCGCAAGCGTTCGCGTATTTCTTAAGTGTCGCAAAGATTCAAACGCTTGAAGGACAAGCATGTAGCGCAGTCTGTGCGGAGATACCCCCTCAAGCAGCGTTTTACCAAAGCATCTGCTTGACTTCCTCATATGAATGCCTCTCTTTGCGGTGATGCTCGCTTGCAGAAATCACACGAATTAATTGGAATAAATGCAGGATCAAAAAATTTCAACAACAGCCCCCCTTTAATAATACCCGCGTTCTGGCTTGTTGCTTTTAGTCCACCCAGCATGGGCCCAAAGCAGCGATGTTCAAATAACAAATCGTCATTCAACTGACAAGGGGTCGCCTATGTGTGAGCGCCTTGCTTGGGTCTGAACCCAACCGAGGCTTTACAAAAAAACCGCTTAACTTAAAGCGGGCACCTTTAAAACAAAACATAGACAATACGATCTGTTTTTGCAATAATTCGTGCTGCACAATATTAGGAAGGCACGAAATGAATACCCTTACACCCACATCCACCGTGAAGGTGGTTGGGTCCAATGGACAAATTTCATTGGGCAAGCAGTTTGCTGGTCGCCAGGTTCTGGTTGAGGAGCGTGAGCCGGGGGTTTGGATGGTTCGAACCGCAACAGTTGTTCCCGACAATGAGCGGTGGATACACGGCTTACAGGCCGCATCTGATCTAAAAGAGGCGCTCGATTGGGCAGCCTCCCAACCGGCCAGCGGAGAAAACACGGCTCAGGTATTGAAGCGCTTGGGCGATGGCGTTAAGTAACCCAGGCGGCAAGGTTGTATTGGACCTAAATAACCCGGTCTTCCAAAAAAACTTGTTTGGCCTGCAAAAGCCCGAACGTCACGCTGCGTTGAATACGCTCAACAAGCTTCTGCATTTAAGCTGGGATCAGGTCTACCGCGACAACGGGCTCCATTGGGAAAAGATTGTGAGCGTTCAACCACCACAGGGTATAGATGCCTTGTACTCCCTGCGTATTACACAATCGCGCAGGGCTACTGCAACCCGCAGGGGCGACGTGATGTGCCTCCTGACCATCGCACCTGACCACGACAGCGCTTACGGCAAAAAATAACGGTTGTTTACTCGCAAATAGGAAATCTCTGGCATTCAATCGCTTGAAGGATAAGGCCAAAGCATCTGACCGTTCGACTTCAGAGGTCAGTGGTTTCTAGGAGGATACCCCATGCAAAACCCATTAAATGCCAAAGACTATTTGAATAACTCGCTATGAGAGCCCAGTCGAACTAGCTGCAGGGTATTTTGTCCAGTTAGGCGGTAGATCATGACCAAGTCGGGTTTAATATGGCAATCACGATAACCCATCCAATTGCCACTTAGTGGGTGGTCTCGGTATTGCTGTGGCAGTACCTTCTCATCAACCAGCAACCCTATGACCTTAACCAGTAGTGACTCGATATCCTTAGTGTGCATAGGTGTTGAACGTACACGCTTAAAGTCCCGCTTAAATGCCGTTGAGCGCTCAATCGAGAGCATTCAAATCTGCCATTAGCGACTTGATTCCCTTTGACTTGCGACCCTTACCCGACTCAAGCTCTGCAATAGCTCTGAGGGTCGTGGCATTGGGCACCTTGACTTCAAAGGGGAGGTGTTTTTCGTCTGCGATTCGTAGCATTAAGAGTCGAATTGCGTCGGAGATGGATAAGCCCATAGCACTTAGAGCGTCCTGTGCTCTCGCCTTCGTAATCGTGTCGATTCGGGCGCGAACATATGTGTCGGCATTGCTCATCCATATTCTCCATTAAGCGGCAAAGACCCAATTGTAGTCACATTGGGACTACAAAACTATGGGATAAACAATCATTCCAGTGGCCGTTGCAATCTGGCAACAACCATTTATGCTACTTAATATTTAGCCTTACACCGGGTGAGTTGTCCGGGTCGCCGATGAATTCAATGCCAGCTCCCTCTAAAGCTTGTTTGATGGCAATCAATGTGGATCCCTTGAGTCGCGAAGTCTTCATGATGCAATCGAGCCTCGACTCACTCGCTCCACTATAAGTGGTAGTCGGTGTCGACGGCTGGTCAAGGCTCATCAACGCTCACGATCAGTTTGATGACATGGGATTTATTGAATCCCCAGAGTTGGAGCAAAACCTCCCCGCCTGGGTTGAGTGCACCATTCACAGGAAAGACCGGCGCATACCACTGAGCGTTCGCGAGTACATGGTCGAGGCAAGGGGCGAGCATCTATCATGGCACACGCAGCCATTGCTTTGAAAAAAGAGAAGGTTATTTTTCAACCAACTCGGTTGGGTAACCTTTTGAAAAATCGTTAAGCCGCTTGTAACGGTTTTATTTGAGCAAGTGTCTTTTCCAACTTATCCTTTGCAAATGCCAAATCGTGATCTAGTTGTAGGCCAGTCCAAAACTCATCATTCAGTCTAAAATAACGCGACAACCTTAAGCCCGTATCTACAGTAATCGCACGCGTGCCAGCAAGAATTTCGCTGATTCGCATTTGGGAAACACCAATGTCCTTGGCTAAGCGGTAAGCCGAAATATTCATGGGACTGAGAAACTCCTCTTGAAGGATCTCGCCAGGTGTGGGGTACACAATTTTGCGCATGGTGTTTTACCTTTTTGCTTTAGAGCATGACCTCCAAGCCTTTGCGATCGAGCAGGCTTAATAATTTTAAAGATGGCCCACTTGGATGTTTATCCCCCACCTCCCATTTGCGTACCGTCGACAAACTTGTATTAAGGACTGCAGCCAATACAGCTTGACTCAAATGAAGTTGGTCCCGAAGCGCTCGAATCTTTGCACTGTCGTACTGAGCAATTGGAGCAAGGCAAAGCGCATCAAACTTTTTCATTTTTCGTTTATCAATAAAACCCAAGCGATGTAAATCACTGGCTGTTTCGTGAACAGCTTCAAAAATTCGACTTTTAGACTTACTTTTTTTTGTTGTCATCACATATCTCCTTTAGTAAACCATCTTCAACTGCTTCATCTAGTTGTGAACCAGTTCTGGCTAACAACTGCTCTGCAATGTCCTTCAATGCCTGCAGCTCATCGTCAGCAATATTAGCCCTTTCATTTTTCTCGAACCCAAAAACGAAAAACCACCTGCCGCCCTTATTTGTGGCTACAAGGGTTCTAACTCCACTTCGCTTTCCTTTGCCGGCATAACCAATGCGTTTTTTTAAAATACCCCCGCCCAGGTTTGCATCGATCAAGCCTTGCTCCATCTCCTCCACCGCGTTGCACAATGCAGTATCGATTAGATCGGTTTTCCGCATCCACCGGCTGAAGTGACGGGTTTTAAATACTCTCTTCATATACTTATTATGCCACTTAGTGATATATTTTGCCAATGCACTTTCAGCTTAAATATTGGCCCCCACGCCAATTTCGCCTCAATCGCCTCAGTCGCGTGATAAAAACACCCAAGCTTCAATTTATCGACTCAGGACTTCTTTCAATGCTAATGCAATTAGGCATCGATCAGGTTCGTTAAGACCGAACACAATTTGGAAATGCACTTGAAACATTTGTTTTTAGTGAACTATTGAAGCACTCCAGCGCATTAGAGGGCCAATATAACCTCATGTATTACCGCGATGCAGACAAGGCCGAGGTAGATGTGGTCATAGAAAGTGCTTCCGTTCACATTGTGGGTGTTGAGGTCAAAGCTTCGGCGACTATTAAACCAAGCGACCTGCGTGGGCTCAAAAAACTCGCCTCACTTACTGCAGACAAATTCAAGATGGAGTTGGTTCTTTATGACGGAGTGCAGACGTTGGCACTGGGAAACGGTATTTGGGCAGCACCCATTTCAACGCTTTGGGGGTCTATATGAACTTTATAAATATAGACATCGAAACAAATACAAACTCAATGTAGTTTCTTAGCCGCTATTGGTGATTCACTCACCGCAGGCATCACTGGGTCACTTGGCGTTGGAGCCTCTATCGCCCACTTCGCGTTATCCGCCAACTTTTGCAACAGCACCACTAACTGACCAATTAATGCGTCAGTGAGTTTTATTTTGAAAGACTTATTTCCAACCAAACTCATATCAAGCTCTGTTGAATCGGCATGTACAAGAAGTGCAACGCTTTTAACAAGCAACGGATCTTTACCCAAGGGGAACTCTTCACAAGGCACAAATTCTGAAAACTTGGTGTTTTCAGCAGCGGCTTGTTGCTTAAATTGAGCCATGTCTGTGGCATGCTCAGCGGAGTGAGTGCGAGTAGAAGATAACAGCAAAGACTGCTGACCCAACTTGAGAATATCTTTAACGACAGCTCGGCTAAACCACAAACGAAATTCTTCCGACTGCTTAGTCGTTAGTCGAAAAAGAACTCGGTCTTCCTCGGGCACATAGTTTCCACTGAGTTGGGAGATGGTCATGTGTAGAGAAT
>RFYV01000098.1 GCA_009921265.1 Betaproteobacteria bacterium
TTATTCAGCAATATATTTTCCCGGGTGGCTGCTTACCAAGTCCGCATCACTTCAAAGAACAAGCACAAATGGCTGGTCTTGTAGTGGTTGATGCGCATCATTTCGGCAAGGACTATGCAGAGACCCTGCGGCGTTGGCGCGATCAATTTTGGGCAGAACTCGAAAGCATTCGTTCGCAAGGATTCGATACGCCCTTTATTCGGACTTGGAGCTTTTATCTGAGTTATTGCGAAGCCGCATTTGAAGAAGGCAATATTGATGTTGTTCAATACACATTACGCAAGATTTAATCACGCCGCATGAGTACCTCGCGATCAAGTCTTTTGTTTTTAGGCTTGCCAGCGCTCCCTTTGTCGTTTGTTGCGCTACCGCTTTATGTTCAATGGCCCCATTACATTGCCACCAATTACGCAATATCACTCAGCACATTGGGGGTTGTCTTATTGATTTCTCGCTTGCTTGACGCTGTGTCAGATCCGTGGATTGGCAAACTCACCGATCGTTGGCTGAATCACAGCAACGCGCGCGTGCTAGTGGCCTGCATGATTGCTTCAGCTTGCTTGTCCTTGGGGTTTGCCGCTCTATTTAATCCTGATGTCTTGATGAACATGCAGTCGCCTTCTTTTTTGCTGATTGGCTTTGTTTTATTGTTGACGTATTTAGCTTACAGCATGCTTTGCATCACACAACAAGCATGGGCTGCTCGATTGGGCGGCGACGACGTTGTTCGCAGTCGCATCGTCGCTTGGCGTGAAGGATTGGGATTGGTTGGTGTGATCACTGCCAGCGTCTTGCCTTCTTTTTTTGGATTCAATCTATTAGTTGGTGTTTTTATTGCACTGTTGTGGATGGCAATGATGGCTTGGTACCGCGCGCCAGCACCCGCTCGTTCAATGATTCGCGAATCAACTAACATGTCAGATTCAAATGATTCTGTTTGGCGAGATCAAGGTTTTTTAATGCTGTTAGGTGTTTTTGTTTTCAATGGAATTGCGTCAGCAATTCCTGCGAGTTTGATTTTATTTTTTATACAAGATCGCTTGCAGTTGCCCGCGTCGTATCAAGGCCTGTTTTTAGCTTTGTACTTTGTTTCAGCTGCTGTGTTCATGCCTTTATGGATACATTTGATTGCACGCTTTGGACTGATTGGCTGTTGGTTAATGGGCATCTCGTTGGCAGTGTTGGTTTTTATTTGGACGACAACATTAAGCGCGGGTGATGTTGTCGCTTATGGTTTGGTTTGTGTGCTGTGCGGTGTTGCACTCGGGGCCGATTTAATTGTTCCCAATGCAATGCTAAGTGGTTTAATTCAAAGAAACACATCGCAATCGGGCCAATATTTGGGTTGGTGGCAAGTTGCGACCAAATTCAATTTGGCGTTAGCGGCGGGCGCTTCATTACCTCTTTTGCAACTGATGGGTTACATGCCCGGTCAAACAAACGACACAGGCCTTCAGGCTTTATCATTCGCCTATGGGTTGTTGCCCTGCGTGATTAAAATTTTTGCAGGTCTATTGCTTTATTTTGGACAACAGCATTTCAAAGGAGAAACTTCATGCAGCGACGATTGATGTTGGCATTGGGTGCATGGGCAGGGTTGAGTGCGTGTGCGGGTCCCTCGCCGCTTGACTATGCACAAGAAAAACCATTGCTTGATTTGAAACAATACTTTAATGGCGTGATTGACGCATGGGGAATCTTCACCGATCGATCAGGGCGCGTCGTCAAACGGTTCGCCGTGGTGATGAATTGTTCATGGCAAGGCGAGAGCGGCATTCTCGATGAAGATTTTGTTTATTCCGATGGCACCCAACAAAAACGCATTTGGAAATTACAACACCTAGGCAATGGACAGTACGAAGGTGCAGCAGCCGATGTGGTGGGCAAAGCCAAAGGCCAAACTAGTGGCAATGCGTTTCAATGGAATTACACATTGTCTTTGCCAGTTGATGGTCGCGTTTGGGAGGTTCAATTTGACGATTGGATGTACTTAATGAATGACAGCGTCATGATCAATAAAGCAAGCATGTCCAAATGGGGAATTTTTTTGGGCGAAGTCACGCTCTCATTTACACGCAGAGTTTAATCACATGGGTTTATTTGCGCCTCTCAATCAACCGATACGCAACTGGCAAGGTTTGCGAGTTTGGTTCATTGGCGCCTCCTCTGGCATCGGATTGGCCTCAGCGCGCGCTTTGCACGTGCTTGGCGCCAAGGTCACGATTTCTGCGCGCAGTGAAAGCGCTCTACAAGATTGGTTGTTGAATCATCCAGGGGGCAAGGCCATTTCACTGGACGTCACCAACCCCACAGCCCTTAGGCAAGCCGCTCAAACAATCATCCAACAAGAGGGTCTGGATATGGTTGTGTATTGCGCAGGTTATTACACCGAACAACGCGCCACGGCGTTTGATTTGAATGCGATGGTCAAACATCAAGCGGTTAATTACACAGGCGCTTTGTACATGTTGGATGCCGTACTGCCTCATTTTTTAAAACAAGGCAGTGGTCATATCAGTTTTATTTCAAGCGTTGCTGGGTTTAGGGGGCTTCCAAAAAGTTTGGCTTATGGCCCCACCAAAGCGGCAATGATTAACTTGGCCGAAACGCTTTATATTGATTTACAGCCACTTCGCATTGGCGTGAGTTTGATCAATCCAGGCTTTGTTCAAACACCGCTTACCGCCAATAACAATTTTCATATGCCCGCACTCATCACCCCACAAGAAGCAGCGCAACACATGCTCTCTGACTGGCAAAAAGGATTGTTTCACATTCACTTTCCCAAACGTTTCACGCGTTGGTTGCAATTGCTTCGCATACTCCCCTATCGCCTTTATTTTTCTGTAGCCCGTCGACTCACTCAAGCTTGATATGAAAACCGTTGATACCTCTGCCCAACCACCCGTATCCGTCATTGAATCGGTCGTTATTTTTTTTGAAAATTTAAAGGCCAGCGATGTTGATCGCATGACAGATTTTTATACCCCGTGCACAAGCTTCAAAGACCCGTTTAATGAAGTTCAAGGACTACCAGAAATTGAACGCATTTTTAGTCATATGTTTGTCGCGCTTGTTAATCCACGGTTTGTTGTTACCCAAACCGTGACACAAGGTGCGCATTGTTTTTTAACTTGGGATTTTTTATTTTCGTTTCGCAATATTCAAAAAAGTCAAGAGCAATGCATTCGTGGTGGAACCCATTTGATTTTCGAGCAATCAAACAACGATCAATGGAAAATTAAAGTTCACCGCGACTATTGGGACGCAGCCGAAGAGTTGTACGAAAAACTCCCTCTCGTGGGCACTTTGATGCGCTGGCTCAAAAAGCGCGCCAATAGCTAATATCTAACTGGGTTGTGTATCGCTAAAGCTTTGACGTTGTATCAAGCGGTCTTGCAGTTGTTGCAAATTGGGATATTGTTCGCGCCACTTGATCTGTGGAAATCTAAAGTCTAGATAACCCAACGCACAACCCACAGCGATATCGGCCAAGCTTAAATGCACACCCATACACAAAGTTTTTTCGCCCAAACCCTTGCTCATGGCTTCGAGTGAGTTCATGACCTTTTGAATTTGTCGATCAATCCAAGCCTGACTGCGTTGCGTTTCTTTTCGTCCAGCCCATGTGGCTTCGAGTCGCGCCAAAATGCTGGCATCGATTAAGCCGTCTGCAAGCGCTTCCCATGTTTTGGCCTCAGCACGTTCGCGACCTGTGGGCGGGATGAGTTTGCCAACAGGCGATAAAGTATCTAAATATTCAACAATGACGCGCGAGTCAAAAATAGCTTCGCCCGCTTCCATGACTAAACACGGCACCTTACCTAAAGGATTGGATAAATGAATCCTTGTGGTTTCTGACCATACGTTTTCCTCAATGAATTCGTATTCAAGTTTTTTTTCTGCCATCACAATACGCACTTTGCGTGCGTAAGGACTGGTAAATGCGCCGATCAGTTTCATATGTAGGTGCTGTCAATGATTATTTTCTATTGTAATGCCTATCAATTTTTTGGGCTGAAAACCCAACTTGTGAAGCAAGGCCTAAAATAAGGGTATGAACTTCCCTACCGTCACCGCCCTATCCCCTTTGGATGGCCGCTACGCCGCCAAACTACAAACACTGCGCCCGTTGATGAGCGAACAAGGCTATCTTCATCGCCGTGTCCAAGTTGAAATTGTTTGGTTGATTGCATTGAGCGACTCTGGTATGCCGCAGTTCAAACGCTTGAGCTCGGGTGCACGCAAATATTTAATGAATCGTGTTGAGCAATTTTCGACTGACGACGCATTGGCTATCAAAGAAATCGAAAAAACAACCAACCACGATGTCAAGGCCGTTGAATATTGGATCAAAGCGCAATGTCAATCCAACGAATTGAATGCCGAGATTAAAACTGAACTTGCACAATGCCTTGAATTTATTCATTTTGCGTGCACCAGCGAAGACATCAACAACACGAGTCACGCGCTTCAATTGCAAGCCGCACGACAACATGTTTTGTTGCCTTGCATCGATGAGGTGATTCAATTTTTGCGCGATATGGCGCATCAGTACGCCGATGTGCCGATGATGAGTCGCACGCACGGTCAAACAGCAAGTCCAACCACGGTTGGGAAAGAAGTTGCCAATGTGGTGGTTCGACTTGATCGTGCGCGCGAAAACATCGCCAAGGTCAAAATTTTGGCCAAAATGAACGGTGCGGTCGGTAACTACAACGCACATTTATCCGCGCGTCATGATTTTGATTGGGAGAATTTCAGTCGCCGCGTTGTTGAATTTGCTCCTGATTCATTAACGCCTGGTTTGGGGCTTCATTTTCAACCCTACAGCATTCAAATCGAACCACACGATTACATGGCAGAACTCTTTGATGCGATTGCACGCACCAACACGATTTTGATCGATTGGTCGCGCGATGTTTGGGGCTATGTGTCGCTGGGCTACTTCAAACAAAAACTCAAAGCAGGTGAAATTGGCTCGTCCACCATGCCACACAAAGTCAATCCAATTGATTTTGAAAATGCAGAAGGCAATTTAGGTTTAGCCAACGCCGTGCTCAAACACTTGTCTGAAAAATTACCCATCAGCCGCTGGCAGCGCGACCTCACCGACAGCACCGTACTTCGTAATATGGGCGTTGCATTGGGCTACACGGTTTTGGCTTATCAATCTTTAAGCATTGGATTGCACAAACTAGAAATCAATCACGAAACACTCGCTGCTGATTTAAACGAAGCTTGGGAAGTTTTGGCCGAACCGATTCAAACAGTGATGCGTCGATACGGCGTTCAAGGCGCTTACGAACAACTCAAAGAAGTCACGCGCGGCAAAACAGTAACTCCAAAAGCGATGCAAGATTTAATTCGGTCTTTAAGTATTCCAACCGAAGAAAAGGACCGTTTGCTCGCCCTCACGCCTGCAACCTATATTGGTATGGCGGCGCAATTGGCCAAACGTGTTTAATCCGCTTTGTTAATTTGTATCGCGCGCTCGGCGTAACGATTGAATCGCCATGAGTCACCAATGCGCGTGATGCGCCGCCATATTTGTCTTTTTTCAGATGGCGTTTTTTCGGTCCACAACTGAACTTCTTCGAATGTTCGACCACAACCTTTGCAGATAGGATCCCCCTGACTCGTTGAACAAATCGCAATGCAAGGCGTATCGGGTGTAGCGTGGTACCACTCCAACCATGAATCATAAGCACGCGGTGGAAATCCTTTTTCTGCGGCCTCCTCTTCCTTGTAATAAATCAGCAATGCATAAACTTCGGCCAATGCGCGCACTTCAGCGGCCAACGTGACTCCATCAAGCGAAGGTTTTTTATTTCTCCAATAATTGATGGCCGATTCAATATCGGTAATGTGAATGGTAGACATAACAAATTATTTTTGTAGCAACAACTCTTTGCGCGCGACTTCTAACTCACGCAAACGAGAGTCAATAATAGCCGACTCTATTTGGCCTGATCGATCTAATTTGCCTTCGCGCGACATTTTTCGTGACAAATCTTGCGCGGCTTTGAGTCGATCAATCGCACCAATTTCGTCGTATTGAAATGCGCGCGACTCTGCATCTGAGCGGACCGATCGCAATTCATCGCCTTGGAGCTTCGTGGCTTGAGACAACCAACTCCAAGCACCTGCATCACGCGGATGATTGACCAACCACATCACCAAATCATCAACGGATTCCTTGATGATGTGTTTTTGTTGCGTGCCCAACCGCGCTTGTGCCAGCATCAATTGTTTGGCACGGCTATCAGACAAGGGTTGAATCAAAGCAACGGCTTGCGTAAATTGTGCGCTTTTAATTTTGACTTCCGCATCCAACAATTGCAAAACATACTTCGATTGATTGTCGAGCTCTTTGATTTGACGTAAGGCTTCGATATGACGTTGCGCTGCAGTCGCATTGTTATGTAAAGACTCGGCCAATGCGCCCGCATACAAAGTTGAAACACGCTTGATAACCGTCGTTTGCGCATTCAATGCGATTACTTCTTCTTGAAAATTTTTGAGAGCGTCAAATTGTGTGTTGGCGAGTACCTTGGCACGCGCAGCCATCATGGCGTGAATATAAGCAGGCGCAGACAGCGAATGTTCTGGCAACAGCTGCAAACGCGCTTGCATGTCTGAAATGCGCTCTGTGGTGAGCGGATGCGAGCGCAAATAAGGATAGTTGCCTCGATCATTGAATCTGGCTGCCGCTTGAAGCTTTTCAAACATACCCACAAAACCGCGCGGCTCATAACCCGCTTGTGTAAGGACACCATAGCCCACGCGATCGGCTTCCCGCTCCATATCGCGTGAAAAATTAAGTTGCGTTTGAACGCCTACCGCCTGACCGCCCACAATCAATGCACTCGCCGCCTCTGGCGCTCTGCCCATCGCTAACAGGCCCAACAAGATCGCACCCATTAATAGAGGTGAGTTTCTTTCTTGTTGAGAAAACATTCGAGCAATATGCCTTTGTGTCACGTGACTCAATTCATGCGCCATCACCGACGCCAATTCATCGCCCGTAGAAACACTGGCAATCAAACCTAAATTGACGCCCATAAAACCACCGGGCAATGCAAACGCGTTAATACTTTTATCGCGAATGAGCATCACTTCCCATGCAAAGCGCTCGTCAATCTCGGTGGTGATTTCTCCTCGTACACGAGCGGCTTGTCGCAATTGAGTCCAAAAATCTTGAACATAGTCCATTAATACAGGGTCATCCAAATAATCGGGGTCACGATAAATGGATCGCACCACCATCTCGCCAATGCGTCTCTCTTGAATGAGTCCCAACTCATTGCCGTCGCCAATTTTGGGAAGTCGCCCAGACGATGGAGCTTGCGCATAAATGGAGAAACAAAGCGTCATCGTCAACACCAACAAGGGTCGACAGGATTTAAAAGTGAAGTTTTGAAAGAGTTTGCGCATGGTCGTATGATTCAGGGCAAATCTTAACTCTGTAATGCATCACCATGAATCTGACTCATTTTGACTCCCAAGGACAGGCGCACATGGTGGATGTAGGCAGCAAACCCAATACTCACCGCGTTGCAAGGGTCGGTGGCGAGATTCATTTGCGACCTTCTACCTTGGCATTGATTGAGCAAGGAACAGCAAAAAAAGGCGATGTGCTCGGCATTGCGCGCATTGCGGGCATTCAAGCCGCCAAAAAAACCAGCGATTTAATCCCTTTGTGCCATCCACTTGCGCTTACTCGAATTGCGATGGATTTCACCATCGTTGCCTCACCGCCTCATATTATTTGCGAAACAACGGTTGAAACCGTGGGCCCTACGGGGGTTGAAATGGAAGCGCTGATTGCTACCCAAACCGCCTTAGCCACCATTTATGACATGTGCAAAGCGGTAGACCGTGGCATGACCATTTGCAATGTTAAGTTGATGGAGAAGCATGGTGGTAAGAGCGGGAGTTTTGTGGCGGGTGAGTAAGTGCTGACAAATGATAGAGGCGGAGGAGTTTAAAACTGGAGTTTGTCCCATTCCTGTCCCAATGAAGGAATACAGATGGCTTCGTTTAGATTTCACGGCAACAGATGGCAAGCAAGAATTAGAAGAAAAGGATACCCAGAGATTACCGACAGTTTTAGTAGCAAGCTCGATGCAGAACGTTGGGCTCGAGCAGTAGAGTCTGAAATGGATAAGGGGCAGTGGCTAAACTTAGCTCGGATACGACTGCACTCGTTGCTCTCACAGCGCGAAAAGCCGATCTCACCCCAGCTCAATGGGCAATAATTAAACCGTAATTAGTTCATTAATTGATTAACTATCTTCGCTGCTTCACTCTCAAGCCCCAACTTTAAAAAAGCTGAGCTTGTGAGTAAGCATTTAATTTTAATTGATTTTATCGACACTCCGCAGGCGCATATTTGCTCTCAACCGTTGCACTACTCGTCAATGTAATTCCTGTGGGTACGCTTGCGCCCTTGGCCAA
>RFYV01000099.1 GCA_009921265.1 Betaproteobacteria bacterium
ATTCAAACCAAATTGTCAGGCTGTATTTAATACCACTTGTTATAGGGGTGCTGCCATGCGGGTGAGTCACCAAACTTGGCCATGCCAAAAGTGAACCAACTGGCAACAGCGCATTTGTAAAGTTTTGGCGTGGGAAATCCAATAATGCACCCTCGTAGTTGTCGTTAAGTTTGATGCTGGCGGAAACTTGAGCGACGTCGTGGTGTTGCCGCAACTCCTCCTGCCCGCCCTTTTCGTACTTGATAATAAAGGCATCGTTGATTCCGTGATAATCGATGAGTGGCCAATGCCGCTGTAGTTGAGGCCAGATTCGAAGTCCCATATCGTCTTGCACAGCTTCAAACAATCGTGGACTAATTAATGCAAGAGAGATTTCATGCCCGGGCACCGGATCACCGAGTTGAGCCGAAAAACCACCCGCAGCTTCAGCAGCACGAATCAACGTGCTACAAAAAGCGGGTGTCCAACACGACATCGCAAATAGTTCATCGGCAACCTTGCTGATTGGTGCACTCTCATTAACCGCATCGACATACCCAAAAATACGCTCTAAGTCGCTAACGTTCGCATTGTTTGTGAGATTCGTTTGCATATCCCATTATCCCACGACATACCTCTCAACTGATGGACATATACAGGTCAAGATGCTGTCGCGCTCTCAGTTAGAATGTTTGTGTGTCGACTCAATTGAATCGTGGAAACGAAATTGACTTAGGACGGCTACTGACCGCGCTGAAACTTCGCTGGTGGTTGTTACCCGTTTCAGTGATCCTTGTTCTCGCAGCTGTTTTAATACAACCTCAAATATCTGGATCTGAAGCAAACCAACGATTAACTACTGTTACAAAAACCTTTGAAGCAAAAATTGAAACAGCACCCCTGGCCATAATTGGCCTCGACCCGGGGGCGACTACACCATTTCCAAGTTTTGATAACCAATTAGCCGCACTGCAAGATCCTGCATTTGTTGAAAAAATTCAAAGCAACATTCCCTCATCTATCCAAGTTACGGTTACTCGTTCCGAACCAAAATTTACGATGGTTGACACAATCGATGAATCCAATAACAGGATGACGTTTCTCAGCAGGGGAACGTCTAGTTATGTATTCTCTTGCGTGTCAACAGACGAACAAGCGTGCGTTTTGGGCATTGAGGGGTACCTACAAGAAGTATCCCGTTTGCGTTATGAAAGCATCACAACCGGTCTTAAAAACAATGTGGACCTTTTAGATCGACTCATCAAATCCGCGAACTCTCGTCTTAAGTTAATAGTTTCTACGGGAGACTCTTATTCAATTGCCGCAGAAGAAGCAGGCCTGGTTGATCTCAACAATAAACGCCAAGCCGTTACAGACGTTATTGCTCAGATATCTGGTGAGTTACACGAAGTATCATCATCAACAAATCAACTAGTTACAAAACCAAAATACACTTCAACTTCTATTGGGTTTGGGATTATTTTTGGATTGGTAATCGGGATACTTGTTGCCTTGCAGTTGGCATTAATTGACAAGCGAGTTCGATCCGAGAGAGATATTTCTGTTCTGGGTCCAGAGGTGAAATTTTTTGGTAGATTTTCGCTGAAACAAATCGAGACCACATCAATTCCTGTCATTGCGGCAATTCTCTCCAACATAGAAGGCTCGGCGATCTCTGTGGTGCGATTTGTGTCTGCAAGCGATGAAGTTTCAGCATCTACTTCTCTACTAATCGAGTCTCTTTCGCAACGTAAAATTAGCTCTGAAATACTTCGTGTCGGACAAGACCTAACTGTAGATCTGCTTCTCCCAGGACCAAAGACTGCAATTGTGTATCTCATTGCTATTGAAAAAGACACAATTGATCAATGGCAGTCCACCCATGGTGACTTTGCAAATGCAGGCAATCAAATATTGGGTTGCGCGTTGGTTGGTAAATGATGCCTATCACTAGTTGGGTTATTAGTTAAACAAGCAATTAAGAGTGCCCATAGGAAGTGATTTCCTACAAAGAAGGACTCTTGTGTGGCAGAAACTAATACAAATGCCGCCATGGAAAATGACCATTGTCCATATTTAAGTTCGCACACCTGCTCTACCTTCATATAACCAGACCAAGTTACGTACAACACAAATAGCAGTCCCGCTACTACCCCACCTCCCAATAAAATTTCTAAATATCCGTTATGCGACCATTGTGCTCCGACAACTGTCCACCAAAGATCGCGCTTTAAAAATTCGGGGGTTGACCAAGCAGCCATCCAACCCCACCCAATTAGTGGACGTTCAAGAAACCCAGTCCAGTTGAAATGCCATATTGCCCCTCGGCCACTAAAGAAATCATTCTTGCCAAACAATTTCATCATTGGTTGTGCAAAGGAAAACCCAATCCAGCAAACAAAAATTGATGCTGCCAACCAAATTGGATAGACAAACTTCTGCAGATTGCGAGAACTAATTCTTTTCAGCAACTTTTGGTTCCGCACAAAAGTCCAAATGCACCAAATCGCCACAAACCAAACAGCCGCCAACAGTGATGTAAGTGACCCAGTTTTAACGAATATATGACTGTCCAAAATGAGGAGGTCTGCTATCAGTGCGATCGAAGCAAAGCGATAACTTCCCGATTGATTACGTACGACCTCTAAAGCAAGGATTAACAATGTCAACATCCCTACCATCACAACTGGTGCCAATGAGTTCCGATTGAAATAGATGCCCATCCAATTTCCGTTTGGGTCGATGGACTCTGACCAGTTTCGCTTAATTCCTAGATAAGAGATCAAAATGCCGATATGCATTGCGATACAGGTAATGATAATCATCTCCCTGTTGGAAAAACTTTTCGCAAAGTAGACACCAACGAATGCAGTGATCGCAAGTGTTGTTGCATCAATCACTGTGTAGCGGCTCAGGTGAGTCCAAAAAGTGGAGAGCAACAACCAAAACAAGAAGAGTGAGAGCACGCTGGTCGGCTTATTGAGTTTCTGCGGTAAAGACACCCTGTTTGCGAGTACCAATAACGCAGGTATCTGAATCAACAGATACGTCATTTGATGAGTCGGTGTTATCGGAACTGATGTGTATAGTTCGGCTGTTCGCCAAATCTTTAACACGGGACCCTGTGTCAGCACCATGATGACTACAACCGCGTAACAACCCTCAACATAATGACGCATCTGGGAAATTGTCCGATTTGGCAACATCATTGTGTCAATAATCTACCCTGATCACCATAAGTGTTTTGGAGTGTGCATTAACTAACTGCTCACTCAATTCAAATAAGGGCTACTGGTCTAATTCCGCCGCTCGCTTGGTTGTCAATAAAACCGTAGTTGCGATACCTGCGGTCAATACTGCGAAGAAGAGCCAGTAACCAACTTTGGAATCACTTCTTGATAACGCGACTGCAACTATTCCCAACATACAAGAACCCAATAAAATAAAGGTCACGCTGCGTCGGACACTCAACCCCAGTCTCATGAGTCGGTGGCTCAGATGATCTTTGCCGCCAGAAAACGGACTGACACCACGACGTATCCGAGAAATCACAACCATGGATGTGTCGAGTAATGCAACACCCATCACCACAAAGGGAACCAAAATTTGTGTGGTTTCTTTTTGGTCAACTTTAATCTTTAGACCAATATAAGCAAGTAGGAAGCCGAGATACAGGCTTCCCGCATCACCCATATATATTTTTGCGGGATGAAAATTACTTCTCAGAAAACCAAATGAGCTCCCGGCTAAACCAATTGCAAGCAAGGCAGTAAACGGCTGGCCGTTGGAGTGAGCGATAAAATAAAAAACTAATGCCGCTATTCCGGTAACACCTGCTGCAAGACCATCAATGTTGTCAAGAAGGTTAAGTGCGTTTGTAATTCCTACAACCCAGATCACCGTGATCACGAAATTGATTGCGATAGGAAAGTTTGTTTCAAATTTCACACCATAAGCAAATACGGCTACCGCAATGATCAACTCAACCATCAACCGAATAGATGGCCGAATCCCCCGAAGATCATCAACGAGGCCCATGACTCCCAGACAAAGTGCAAGTCCCAACACAACAATAAGTTCCGCAACTGTGTTGGACCCAGATTCAAACAGACCACCAACATTAAAAGCAACTGCGCCATCATTGAACGATAAGTCCTGCCGGATCACTACAGCCAAGATGACGGTTACCGTAAAAGCCAAAACCATTGCAAGCCCCCCAAGGTATGGGACTGCTTCCGTGTGCGATTTATGTTTTCCCGGATGATCCATAATCATTCGCCTTATTGCAATTTTTCTTACCACTGGTACAAAAAATAGGGAAGTCGCAAATGACCCAAGGAAGCTGAGAATATAAACCCAGTTAGAATTCACATCAAGAGCATAGTCATGATCCAATTACTGGAACATGCCGAAGTTGTGTCCGATATCCTTCTGACGTCGGATGAAAGATTTGGTGAAACTACATGAAAATCCTCGTTACGGGTGGAGCTGGATATATCGGGTCTCACCTTGTCGACAAATTGCTAGAGGCAGATCACGAAGTTACAGTTCTAGATAATTTGTCGACTGGACGAGCCAAAAATCTTGCTTCAAGTAAAAATCGCATTCAATTTGTTGAAGGTGACATCATGGATGAGCAACTCGTAAATGATCTTGTCACCAAACATAATTTGGTTTTTCATCTTGCGGCGGCAGTTGGCGTAGGGAACATTATGTTGGACCCACTTCAGTCCATGATCACCAATGTGAGGGGGACTGAAAATGTCCTCTCAGCGTGCAGTCGAAACAGTGTCAAGGTTTTACTTGCATCAACATCGGAAATTTATGGCAAAACAACAAAATTGCCTATGTCTGAAAATGATGACCGGGTCCTTGGATCAACATCCATCGCTCGATGGTCATACTCCACCGCAAAGGCAATTGATGAGCATTTGGCGCTTGCCTATGGTCTTGCTGGAATGCCCGTCGTTATTGTGCGGTACTTTAATTCGTATGGGCCACGAATTCTCGAAACTGGCTATGGATCAGTAATCGCAAATTTTATTCGCCAGGCCAAAGAAGGTGCACCACTAACTGTCTATGGCGATGGACTTCAATCCAGATGCTTTACATATATTTCCGACACAGTTGACGGTACTCTTCGTGCCGCATTTACCAGTCAAGCTGAAGGTAAGGCATTCAATATTGGGAACAACAGCGAAATACCAATTTTGGAACTCGCTCAAATGATCATTGAATTGACTGAAAGTAAATCAACAATCCAATTTGTTTCTTATGCCGATCGGTTTGGGCCGTCATTTGAGGACACAAAACGTCGCGTACCAGATATGGAAAAATCTGGCTCTCTTTATGAATCGTTGCTGTGATTCGGGTAGTCCATATTCTGACACGTCCAAATATTGGTGGACCATCAGTAATTGTTGTTTCTCTTTTTGAAAACTTGGATCCGAACTTGTTTTCTCAGACTCTCATGTTTGGTTCAGTTGGTCAACTTGAAGGAGACTTCTTAAAAAATAAGAACCTTGGTCTCCAGATTATTGAAATTCCCGGACTTGGAAGACGAGTGAAGATTTTTGATGATCTAAAAGCACTAATTTTTATAATAAAAAATCTACAAAAATTGAAACCACATATTGTTCACACACACATGGCAAAGGCTGGTGCCTTGGGGAGGTTGTCAGCAGCGATTGTTGGTGTCCCGATTCGCATACATACCTACCACGGGCATCTGTTGAGTGGATATTTCAGATCAAGTTTTACCCGCCTAATAGTTTTGGCTGAAAGGTCATTAGCAAAACTCACAACATTTTCGATTGTTGTTGGTGAGCAAGTGAGGCAAGACTTAATAGAACATAAAATTTGCTCAGTAGAAAAGTCCATGTCCATTTCTCCCGGTATCAATCCAATCAATCGACTTGAAAAATCAAGTAGTTGCTCACAATTAGGTCTTCCCTTGGATAGACCAGTAATTATGTTCGTTGGTCGCCTTGCTCGCATCAAACGACCCGATATTTTTGTTGAGTTGGCTAGGCGTTTCGAAAATCATCCACTCCGTCCGATATTTGCTTTTGTGGGCGACGGTCCTCTGGCTGATCAATTAAAACTAGAGTCGGCGCACCTTGACAACGTGGTCTTCTCGGGTTGGCGTCAAGACTTAGACGTCGTCTACTCAGCCGCCGACATAGTGGTTCTCTGCAGTGACAATGAGGGAATGCCATTGTCACTCATTGAGGCTTCATCAATTGGTGTGCCCATAATTGCTTCAAATGTTGGATCGGTTTGCGAAATTGTGGTGAATGGAGAAAATGGTCTGTTGGTTGAAGCGGGAAACATCGATTCGTTCTGTAGCAGCACAATGCGACTACTAGAAAATCAGTCTTTGAGACAAAAGATGTCTGAATCACAACATAAATCACGAACCAACTTCACGTTAGAGCAATCAGCTTCCCACCACGCTGCCATTTATCAAAAGCTCTTTCTTGAAAACTGTGCTTAGAGTCGGCGTCTAAATTCGCTATCTTCCCCACTCGCATTCACTGCGTCAAACACCGCAACACCCAACTCATCAAGTTTGGACAACTTTACGGTGGGGGTATTTACAAGAACTGCAACCAAATCCCAATCAGACGAAATCACATCATCCATATTTTTTGAAACCAACGTGCTCGCCTCAAGCTTGATCGAAGGCACGTTTGGATCAAAATACGAAACTTTTGCGCCGTCGGCGATTAATAACTCAATAATTTTCAAAGCTCGAGAATTTCGAGTGTCGCTTACTCCCGGTTTAAACGATGCACCAATACACAAGATCTTGGATCCCCTAACTGGGAGCGACTTTTCGTTGAGTAACCTTCCAATCCGACCAACCACGTACGTTGCCATTTGCATATTTACATCAGCAGCAAGTTCAACGAATCGAAGTTGAAATTCGTATTCGCGGGCCTTCCACGCAAGATAATGAGGGTCAACAGGGATGCAATGTCCACCAGTTCCTATGCCGGGATAGAAAGCTTGAAAACCAAAGGGTTTTGTGGCTGCGGCTTCAATGACATCCCAAACATCAATTTCCATTCGGTGACACAACTGAGCCAACTCATTGACTAATGCAATATTCACCGCTCGATAGGTGTTCTCTAGCAGCTTTGTCATTTCGGCGATTTCTGGCGAGCCAACTGTATGAACAAGTTCCGACGAACCCATTAATGCCGACAATAATAGAGTGCTCTTTTGGGTGCAATTTTCAGAGAAACCACCTACAACCTTTGGCGTATTTCTCACATTCCAGATTTCATTACCCGGATCTACCCGCTCAGGAGAGAACGCGAGGGAGAAATCTGTTCCTGCATTCAATCCACTCGCTTCCAAAATTGGTTTTACAAACTCGGTTGTGGTTCCCGGATATGTTGTCGATTGCAAAATAATCAACATGTCCTTTTGTAAAATCGATCTGACTAATTGTGCAGCGCTTTCAATGTATGAAAGATCTGGAGTCTGCGCTTTGTCAAAAGGGGTGGGTACGCAGATAAAAATTACGTTGCAACTAGCAAGATCGATGATCTTGTCCGTTGCCTTGAAGTGGAGGCTATTGGCTACGTCTTTAAGTCGCTCATTTGAAATATCGGTGATGTGCGACTGAGACGTCTGGAGTTGTGCAATGACATCTGAGTTGATATCAAAACCAACGGTATTGAACCCTGCTTCCGCGAAGGAAACTGCCAGCGGCAAACCAACGTATCCAAGACCAACAATTGCTACCGAAATTGTGCGATTAGCAACATCCGCCTCAAATGTTGAAGTCATTGTCATCATCTCACAGTTCTAAAGGGTTTATCGCTGATCAGTTTATTCTAGTGATTTTAAGGTAGTCGCAACCCTTATCGCCATGTTGCTACAAGTTTCATTAATGAAGTGGCGTGTAGTTACCACCATTACCGATGTAATTTTGTTTAGTAGGATTACCCTGATGTCGGAAGATGGAATCGATCGAGACCAGCTCATCAAGGAGCTTATGGATGAGTCTTTTGCGCTACGAGTAAAAGCAGAGTACCTGAGTCAGTACGTGGAGACGAAGATCTCTGAGCTGGTTAAAACCAAACGGGAATTAGACTCGATCAAAAATGACGATGAAGTCGGGCGCTTACGTGCGGGTAT
>RFYV01000100.1 GCA_009921265.1 Betaproteobacteria bacterium
AGGCAACCGTTGCGCAACTATCAAGTATGAAGTCTGGTCACGACTGGACTGAAAATTACTATTTGCCACTCAACATAACGACTCATTTGTATTTTGGGAAAGATGCGCGGCAATTGGTTTGGTCGCAAGGTTTTGAGAGAGAGCCTGGTGTGGAGTTTGAATACAGCAGTGGATCAACTCAACTGTTGGGTGTTTTATTAGAAAATGCATTAAAAGCAAAAGATCCCAGCCTCACCATTAGTCAACATTTGTCACGCAGTTTGTAGACGCCCTTGGGTATGTCGAGTGACGCCATTTACACATTAGATCGTGATAGTGATCAAGGCAGAATCGAGAGAACTTATTGCTGTATTTTTGCAACTGCTAAAGACTTTGCGAAATTGGGACAACTCCTGTTGCAAGATGGTGCATGGAGGGGTCAGCAGTTACTCAAAAAAGAATTTGTTGATCAGATGCGCCAACCTGATCTCAAACCATTTTATGGCCATTCATTGTGGATGGATTGGAAATACAAACATCCTTTTTATCTGATGCAAGGACACCAAGGGCAGTACGTCATTATCGTTCCATCCAAGGAGTTGGTTGTCGTTCGATTGGGTCAATTTCGAAATAAAGGCGATAAAGGTAACAATGGAATTACACCCGCTGAGGTTTATCGTTTTATTAATGAGGCCGTATCGCTTTTGCCTTGAAACGAATGCCAAAAGCTACATTTAATAAATTAATTCAAGAACTGTAAACCGTATTCGCTGTTGTGGCGTTGTTAGCTCATATTAACGACAAAGATCGATTATGATCACATAAAAAATGACCGAGACAAAGCGTGTTACTGGTTGCGTATTCATTGTTTGTATTTTGGTATTGGGCTTGCAAGCATGTGGGGTTGAAGGTGGCGGCACGCCGCCCATTATGCCCGCTTCCAACACCATACTGCTCAATGCAACTCAAACGGCACAACTCGAAGTAGCTCAGCTTTTATTTGAAGAAAAAGCGTTATCTGCCAGTGGACAGTTGGCGTGTTCCACTTGCCATACCGATGAGACAGCACACAGTACACCCGATGGTGTTGGATCACCGCTTGGTGGCGTTGCGATGAGTAACCAAGGTTTTCGCAGCAGTCCGAGTTTGCTTTACAAGGCAAAAAATCCAGCGTTTAGTTTTAATAACAATGGTGACCCTGTGGGTGGTTTTAATTGGGACGGTCGTGCCAATACCTTGGCATCACAAGCCGACGGGCCATTGTTGGCTAGCACTGAGATGGCTAACCCCAATAGCAATGCAGTCGTGAGCAAACTCAAAGCATTGTCTTATTTCAATCGTTTTTCTGAATCGTTTGGTGTAACTAGTACCTCAACCGATCAACAAATTTATGACGCAATGTTGACCGCATTACAAACTTATCAACAACTCGATCCCGATTATTCGTTGTTCAATAGCAAATACGATCGTTTTTTGGATGGTGAAGTTACGCTTTCAGCACAGGAGTTGCGCGGGCTATCGATATTCAATGACAACAACAAAGGCAATTGCGCGAGTTGTCACACCAGCCGTGTTGCCCCCAATGGAGATCGCCCTGTATTCACCAACTTTAGATATGCGGCCCTGGGCTTGCCTCGAAATCCAAACATCATTGCAAATGCAGACGTAAGTTTCTTTGACCTGGGCTTGTGCGGCCCCAAACGAACCGATCTCAGTACTCGTTTCGATTTATGTGGATCATTCAAAGTCCCAACTCTTAGAAACATTGCAATCACAGCACCCTACTTTCACAATTCATCGGTCGATACACTCTCTAATGCTATTGAGTTTTATGCAACACGCGATACAAATCCACAACGTTGGTATACGGCAGGTGGATTGTTTGATAAGTTCAATGACTTGCCACCCGCATACCGCAACAACGTGCAGCGTGGTCGGCCCTTCGGTGGAAATCCTGGGGACACACCGATACTCTCTGCTCAAAACGTTTCTGATTTGGTTGCGTTTTTACAAACACTCACAGACGACAGAACAGCGCCTGCAAGATCAACGAAGGTGAATAATTAATATTTTAAGTTTAGACTAGCAGTTGCTCTGCCAATTGCTTTTTAATTTCTAGACTGATGCCTAATTGTTTTTCCAAGTAGGCATCGAGATGACCGTAATCTTGATGCACGGTGTCTAATGCGGCCTGAAGGAAATCAGGCTGTACCGTTTGCAAAACTTGTGCAACTTGTGGCGGAACAGTTGCCAATATGGCTTTATTTTTTAATCGTTCATTGGTGATGAGATAGTCTTCCCAAATTGTTTCCATTGATACATCAAGCGCATGGAGCAATAAAGTAGCGGCTACGCCTGTTCTGTCTTTGCCTGCCGTGCAATGAAAAATAATCGGTGTAGTCGGGTGATCCAGTATCTCTTGAAAAAATTCTGCAAAACGAAGCGAATGTTGACATATGAAGTCGCGATAGGTATCTTGCATCAATTCAATAGTTTTTTGAGACGAAATATGCGCTCCGATATCCATTAAATCAGTGAGTTTTTGCACAATGCTAGGTTCAATCGATAAGGATAAAACTGGCGCATTTGGTATTGCGCACGGCTGCGACAAACGTTCTTCAGCACCTCGGAAATCCAAGACTCTCCAGCCATTGCGCGCATAATTTTGTAGGATTTGTATATCTTTGGGCGTGAGCTTACCCAGATGATCTGAACGAAACAGTCGCCCTTTTTTTATCGTACGACCATGCTTGTTGGTATAGCCACCCATGTCACGAAAATTAGGCGCACCTTCTAAAATTAAATCACTCATGTTGTGAAGTATATTCAAAATACACAATTAACTAAAAAATACTCAGCATTCATAAATTCAAGATTCAAGAAAAATAGAGGGTATGACCGTTGCAGAAGATCGTTTGATATTGATGGACTTGCTAGAACACTTTACACAAAAAGAATTTGTTTATACGAATCAGTGGCGTGTAGGTGATTTGGTAATTTGGGACAACACAGCAACTCTCTATCGGGCGCAGTATTTTGATTTGTCTGAGCGACTTGAATTCAGACGTGCAACAACCAGCGACGCATTGCAAACGGCTACTGTTTAGGCATATCAGGCGCAACCGCTGCGCCTTCAATCCGGTGTCGTGCCAATGATCGTGCAACAAACCCGCTGGACTTCATTTCTTCAACAAACGCGTGCAAATAATTTTGCGCAGCTTGGCTTCTGTTTTTGGGTAAGCCCATTGCTTGCGCGATCACCATAAAGTTGCCAGGTAACAATCGCAAGTTGCCAATTCGGTTGGCATCCATCTCTAATTGCTGCTTAACGCCTGCTGCGACCTCTAATTTTTTCTCTAAAAATGTATCGACTACCAGAGGCGAAGTGGGCGCACGATAAATCTGTGCGTTTTTTAATTCACGTGTTAAAAATAAATCATAGGCGCTTCCTTTACCTACTGCAATACGATGCTCTTTGCGATCGATCTCTTCATTACTTTTGAGTGGTGATTCATTTTTAACTAAATAACTGCCTTCAATCAAAACATATGGCGCAGTAAAAACAATACCTTCACCGCGCAGAGTATCAATGGCAAAAAAACCAATATCAGCTTTGTCTTGCTTGACAGCATCAACGGACAACCCAGCCGCATTGAAGACTACATATTCAACTTGAAGCCCTAACCGCTTAGCAAGCTCTTTGGCTAAGTCAACAGAAACACCCGTCGGTGATTGATTGGGGTCATCGCGTTTTGCAAGAATAGGGTTGCCAGTGTTGATGGATGCGCGTAGTTTTCCTGTGGGTGAAAATTCTTTAATCATGGGTGTTTGTCCTGAAGCGAATATGAAGAAAAATAAGAATAAAAAAAACATCCCAATAGCGTGATATTTTTATTTTCAGAGGGCGATTGGGATGCGTAATAATTCATGCGATGAAGTATAGTTTAATGATGACAAATAACAACCCTTTACCCTGGGACAAGCTGATAAAGGCTATCGAATCGGTTTTGATCGATGATCAATTAGGCTTGATTCACAAGCCTAATTGACATGTTTTGCCCTTGAAGGATGATGGCGTCCTATTGGTGATGGCGATATCTGGGCCCCATATTTCGGCGGTTAAATCTATTTCAGTCATCCCAAGCAATATCTTACAAAACATTGCTACTATTCAAGCGTAAATTTTAGATTTTGAAACCAACAATGGAAGAGTCATTGCAACATTAGACGGAGCTGCAGTAAAAGGGTAAAGCATTGCTGCAGTTTCAGCGCTTACGGCACAACGAAAGGCACCGTAATCTTCGGGCGATTTATTAATTGTTGGCGCAGGTCTTCAAGGTAAAAATCATTTAGAAGCATTTCATGCAGTATTAAAAATACAACGTGTTTGGATTCAATCTAAAACGCAAGAATCTGCAGAGCGTTTGATTCACCACGCTAAAAGTTTAAAAATGGATACGCACTACTTGCCAATCGGTCAATTACTTCCTAATTCAATTTCTAATATCGTGACTTGTACCCCTACCGAGTCCATTGTTTTAAATTCTCTAGAAAGATTAACAATGGATTGTTTGTTTACTTCTGTGGTTGACTTTTTTAATACTCATATGACAGAAATTTCTAAATCGCTCTGTTTGGAGTTTGCCAAGAACGGAAGAATTGTGTGCGATACAGAAGAAGCCGCGCACGAGGCGGGCGATTTACTTTTGGCGGGGTTACAACCGTTAGACTATTTAAAGTTTAAAGAGATTGTGAATCGACCTGAAAGTGAGAGAGATCGCCGCACATCTTGTTTAAATCCTGCGGATCAGCACTTTGGGACCTGGACGCAGCCAGAGTTGCGGCTAATTGACTGGGTAATGGGGTGATTTTTAGAGGGAATTTGGTGGCGCTTCACGGATTCGAACCGCGGACCTGTGGATTATGATTCCATCGCTCTAACCGACTGAGCTAAAGCGCCGAAGTCAGCATTATAAAGAGATTTTTTGGCGTTGCAGGATAGTAGCGGGGTGGGGTTAATTTTGTGCTGCGTATCCCTAGTATTCACTCCCTGTATTTTCTTGTCAGCACCGTGCTGATGGCTGTGCGTGTATTTTTGCTATGCCTGTGGAGGGTGTTGTGCTGACCAATATTTAATTCAAATTTGAATTATTAAAAAGCCAAGATATTTAAGGGGCTAGTTGCAAAGTGTCGGTTCACCCGACACTTTCTCACATGGTGCTACTGATAATCCAGTCTCATGAAAAGTCTGACTGCGTTGATTCGGAGTTCTGTGGTTGGGGGCGCAGTTGGGTATTAAAAAATCTGCATAAGGCAGGTTGCACTTCAACAAAATTGATGAAGCGTCGCCTTCTATCTTAACGTGATGTGATTCAAATAGGTGTCCGCTATAATTTGTAAATGCATCACGTCAGACAATCTCAAACAATCATCCGATTTGTGTTGATCGGATTTGTGTTGTCCCTTGGTGTTGCGATTGCTTCGCCCGTTGTTAGTCCTAAAGTGTCGGATTTTGTGTGCTCAACATCGGGTATGGTCAAAATGGTTGTCGATGGCCAAGACTCATCAACCAATAACTCAACATTAGATTGCCCCTTGTGCGCATCACTATCTGGCGCGCCTACATACACTCCTTCTATTTTTACGCCGCCTGATCCATTGGCGCATTCGCTCAAGCCCGTCACTGTGGCTCGCATTGCCACGTTAACGGCGCCACCATTGCCCTCTCGCGGGCCTCCTACTTTTCCTATTCATCATTAAGCCGACATAGCGCGATTGCGCTTGTCAATTTATGGCGGCATTAGCCCGACGGTGGTATGTGCCAATGATTGGAAAGAATTCAAAATGAGAAAAATTAAACTTGCACCATTATTAGGTGCGTATATTGGTATAGCGGTTAGTCTTGTCAATAGTCATTCAGTGAATGCGCAATCTTCTGATATCAAAACAATGGGTGCTGTTCTTGTAACGAGTAAACCAGACCCTCTTACGCAAAGCACCATTGAAGGCGCAAAAGAAAATGTTTATTCAATTCCCGGTGGTGCGTCTATTGTTGATATGAATCAAGTGCGTGAAGGGCGTCAATCCACATGGAGCGATAGCTTGGGACTAGCGCCCGGTGTGTTTATTCAAGATCGATTTGGCTCTGAGGAAGCGAGGATTTCTATTCGAGGTTCAGCATTGAGTCGCACCTACCACAGTTTTGGCATCAAGGTGATGCAAGATGGCATTCCCATCAACTACGCCGATGGTTTTTTTGATATGCAAACTGTAGACCCTAATGCATCAAGGTATCTTGAAGTGCTTCGCGGTCCCAATGCAACTACATATGGTGCAAGCACATTGGGAGGTGCCATTAATTTTGTTGCACCCACAGGTTATTCCAATGCGGGAAGCGTTGGCCGAGTGGAGTTGGGTAGCTTTGGTTTCAATAAATTTTTTGCAAGCACTGCAAGTGTTGGTAAGACCAATCCACAAAATGGACATGTGTGGGATTACTACATGGCTGCTTCACAAACCAAACAAGATGGTTTTAGAGATCACGCTCAAATGGAGAATCAAAAAATATTAGGTAATTGGGGTGTGAAGGTAGATACAAATATTGAATCTCGCTTTTATGTAGCAGCTGTAAGAAGCAAAACACAACTGCCGGGCTATTTAACTAAAGCGGAATTAGAGAGCAATCCGTCAATGGCTGCTAGTAACGTGAGTACGGTTTCGGGAGCCAGCACAGTCGCTGGCATATACCCATACCGCGTAGATGCTAATCGTCGTCGTGATGTGGATGCTCAGCGTTTGGCAAATAAAACAACCGTACGCGATGGAAATACGATTTATGAGTTTGCTGCCTATGCGATGAACTACAGTTTGTGGCATCCCATCGATAGCATCATTGAACAAAATGCAAAAACCCAAGGTGGTCATATCAAAGTGACGCGCCTGATGGATCAACGTGAATTAAGCGTCGCGTATTTGCCAAGCGTAGGCTCAACCAAAGGCACATCTAAGCCAACTAACAACCAAGGTGTTGCTACAGGAGTTGCAACTTCCAACTACGATCAACAGTCTAAAAATGACAGTTTCTTTTTGGAAGACAAATACAAAGTGACCCCACGCACGACTTTGACAACTGCTGTGCAATACGACAAAGCCAATCGAAAGGTTTCAGATATCGTTCCCGCTTCTGTGGCCAATAACTATAACTACACATTTAGTCAATGGAGTCCTCGCGTGGGAGTCACGCATGATCTGACCGCTTCAAGTCAAGTGTTTGCAAGTATCAGTCGCAACTTTGAAGCCCCTATTTTTGGACTCGCGGGAACCTCGACAACTGCAAACAACGCACAAACAGGTACAACGTTTGAAATTGGAACACGTGGCGATCTACGTCAAGACAATCATCAATTTGGATGGGACGCAACCTATTATCGTGCCAATTTGCGTAATGAATTTCTATCGGTTTGCTCCAGCGCTGCTTGTACAACATCAGTGACATCCAATATACCCAAGTCATTACATCAAGGTATTGAATTGGGTTTGAGTCATCTTTATGACAAAACTGTGGATACACGCATAGCGTTTTTATACAGTGACTTTCACTTTGTCGATAACGCAGTAACGGGCAACAATTCATTGCCCGGATTTCCACCATTAATTGTGCGTGGAGAAGTGCTTTATCGGTGGGGCGCAGAAATCGGTGGTAAACCCAGTACTTATCTTGGCCCTAAGTTTGAATGGGTTCCACGTAAAGCCCCTATGGATAACGCCAATACCGTATACAACGATGCCTATGCATTACTAGGCTTCAAAGCGGGACAAGCCATCGATAAACAATGGTCATGGTTTTTGGATGCACGTAACTTAACTAATAAGAAATACGCAAGCACAACCAATATCGCTGCCAATTACACAACTGTGCCCGGTGATGGAAGAAGGTATTACCCAGGTGACGGGCGTTCTGCTTATTTAGGTATTGAAGTCAATTTTGACTAACTTTGATAAAGCTCGCTTGTGATTTCACAAAACCCTTTCAACCAAATCACTTTGGAATGGTTGAAAGGGCTGTGCTTAACAGGTAGCAAGACCTCAACGCTTGAAGC